>JBIKKG010000287.1:0-4158 GCA_044360485.1 Burkholderiaceae bacterium
CCGCAACCGATTCTGGCGGCCGTTGAGGGCGCTGCCGCCGGCGGCGGCTTAGGCGTGGCACTGGCCTGCGACCTGATGGTGGCAGCAGAGAACGCAACCCTCGTCATGTCCTACGCCAAGATCGGGCTGTCGCCTGACTGCGGCACCTCGCACTGGCTTGCACAGGCCCTGCCGCATCAGCTGGCCCTTGAAATGTTCCTCGACGCCCAGCCGATTCCGGTCGCCCGCTTGCACCAGCTCGGTCTGGTGAATCGCATGACCGCCCCGGGCGCAGCACTTGAGCAGGCGCTGCAATGGGCTGCAAAACTGGCTGACGGCCCGGGTGGTGCGCAAGGCCGCATCAAGCGGCTGACCTATGCGGCCCAGCACAGCACCCTGCGTGAGCAGCTGGATGCTGAGCGAGACACGCTGATCGAGAGCATGTACAGCGAAGAGTGCGGTGCAGGGATCCGTGCCTTTCTGGACAAGCGCCCCCCACGCTTTCGGGATTGAGGGCAGTCCCCGCCCGGGCGACCGGGCGGCTGAGCCGCCCTAGACGGTCGATTTCGGGCAACGCACGGTTGCGACCGACTCAGTCTGCGTTGAACGCAGCAATTTGGCGGGGTTTACGGCGTATTTCAGCGGGTTGAATCGGCTCGGGCCACGTATCGTCCATTGACCGGACCTTCCACCGTGAGGACGCCTTGAAATTCCTCGTCGTCGACGATTTCTCCACCATGCGCCGAATCGTGCGCGGCCTGCTCAAAGAGATGGGCCACAACGACTGCGATGAAGCCGACGATGGCCGCGTGGCGCTTGGCAAGCTCAAGCTGACCGCGCCCTGCCCGTTCGATTTCGTTGTGACCGACATCAACATGCCCAACATGAATGGCTTCGAGCTGCTCGAGGCCATCCGCCAGGACCCTGACCTCGCTGCACTCCCAGTCCTGATGGTGACCGCCGAAGCGCGCAAGGAGGACATCCTGAAAGCGGCTCAGCTGCGCGCGTCCGGCTATATCGTCAAGCCATTCTCCAAGGCCGTGCTCGAAGAGAAGATCCAGAAAATTCTCGGCACGGCGAAAGCCTGATCGGGACGGAGCCATCACCATGAGCACCGACCGCATCGAAGAGATTGAAGACCTGGACGCGCTGTTCGAATCCGTGCGCGCGCAAGCTGAACTTCAGGCAGGCACCGCCGTGGTGGCTGCGTCCGTCCAGGCTCCGCACCCAACGGTTGTCGCGCCATCCGTGGCACCGACTGGCGCTGCGCCCGATCACGAGGCGTCTGTTTGCCAGAACGCAGGCACCAACGGCGTCTGTGAACAATGCACCTGCGGCAATGCGAAGCATCTGCGCGACCGCGTTGGTCAGATCACCCGCAATCTGCATGAAAGCCTCGAGGCGCTCAGCCTCGACCGCTCGCTGGCGGATATTGCGGCCGCCATCCCTGACGCACGCAGCCGCTTACAGTACGTGACCGAGATGTGTGAGCGCAGCGCCCAGAAGGTGCTCGACACACTGGACGAACTCAGCCCCCTGCAGGACGCCACGCGCGCTGACTCAGCGGGGCTGTTGCGCGAATGGGATGCACTGATCGAACGCGGCGATCGGCCGGAACACGGCTACAAGGCGCTGTTCGTGCAGACACGAGCCGTGCTGGCAGCCACGGTCGCGCGTACCAACCAGACCACCAGCCTGCATACCGACATCATGATGGCCCAGGACTTTCAGGACCTCACCGGTCAGGTGTGCCGCAAGATCGAAGCGATCACGCAAAAAATCGAGGCCGAGCTGGTGTCATTGCTGCTTGAGTCGGCTCCTGATGACCACCGCTCGCGCCATCAGGAAATGCTCGAAGGCCCGCAAGTGGTGGCAGGCCGCTCGGACACCGTGAACTCGCAGTCTGAAGTCGACGATCTGCTCAAAGAGCTGGGCTTCTAAGGCGGCAAGCTGGCCTGCGGACGCATCGCTCAGGCACTGCAGCCGATGTGTGCGATGGCATCGATCTCGACCATCGTCTGCGGTGTGCCCAGACCCGCCACCTGCACCAGCGTGGAGGCTGGGAAGTCACCGGTGAAGAATTCACGCCTGGCACGCCAGACCTCCTGGTTGTAGGCGATGTCGGTCACGAAGATGGTGATCTTGACGACATCATCCATACGCCCGCCGGCTGCTTCCACGCAGTGCCGGATCTTGCTGAAGATGATCTTCGCCTGCTCATAGGCATTGGCGCCGTCGATCGTCTTGAGATCCGCAGCGCGGGATGTCATGCCCGACACGTAGGCGATGTCGCCGACCCTGAGGCAATTCGACCAGTGTCCTGGCGGGTACTCCGCCACATGGGGCGAAACGTGACGCTGTTTGGTTGCTGCCATGAAGATCCTCCAGGAGACAGAGTGAAATCGATATTCCGATGAACCCGTTCAATGAACCCGTTCAGACGGCGCCACTTGCTCGCAGCGCTTCAATCCGGTCAGCGCAGCCCAACTCTCGCAGGATGGCGTCGGTGTGCTCGCCGACTCCAGGCACCGGGTCCATGCGGTAATCAAAGCTGCTGTGCACGCCCGGCGGGAGCAAGGCCTGCAGCGGGCCGGCTGTTGAGCCCACCTCAACGAAGCGCTCGCGCGCCTGCAACTGCGGATGCACCCAGAGGTCTGCCATGTTGTTGACTTGCGCGTTGGCAATCTGCGCAGTTTCCAGGCGCTCGATGAGCTGCGCTGCACTCAGGGCCGCAAACGTGCGCAGGACCAGGGCGGACAGGTCGGCCCGGTTGGCATTGCGCAGCCCATTGCTGGCAAAGCGCGGGTCAGTGGCCAAGTGCGGCAAGCACAACACCTTCTCGCAAAACGCCACCCACTCGCGTTCATTCTGCAGACCCAGCATCACCGTGCGCCCATCGCCCGTCTGAAACGGGCCGTAGGGATAGATCGTGGCGTGCGAGGCGCCATGGCGTGGCGGCGGCGCAGCGCCGTCGTAGGTGTAGTAAAGGGGAAAGCTCATCCACTCGCCCAGCGCCTCGAGCATCGATACGTCAATGTGCGAGCCCAGTCCCGTGCGGCCGCGCTGCAACAGGGCAGCCAGAATGCTCGAATAGGCGTACATCCCCGCGGCAATGTCGGCAATGGAGTTGCCTGACTTGCACGGCTCTTCGGGGGTCCCGGTCACTGACAGATAGCCGGCCTCACTCTGGATCAGCAGGTCGTAGGCTTTCTTGTCGCGGTACGGCCCATCACTGCCGTAGCCCGAGATATCGCACACGACAAGCTTCGGATGCGCCTCACGCAACGCTTCCCACGACATCCCCATGCGCGCTGCCGCGCCTGGGGCCAGGTTCTGGACCAGCACATCGGCAGTCGTGAGCAGCTGGCGCAAGATCTCGAGGGCCTCGGGCTGTTTCAGATCCAGCGTCAGGCTTTCTTTTGACCGGTTGACCCAGACGAAATGGGAGGCCAGTCCGCGGGCGCGCTGGTCATAGTCGCGCGCGAAATCGCCCCTCCCTGGGCGCTCGATCTTGATGACCCGGGCACCCAGGTCAGCCAGCTGACGGGTGCAAAAGGGCGCAGCGATCGCATGTTCCAGCGATACGACGGTGATGCCATCAAGGGGGCGTTGGCCGCCGGTGGCAGGTCTTGGGGCGAATGTGTTCGGGTTCATCCCCGCATCCTAAGCCCAGGCGGCGCACATGAAAACGGCCCGCCACCATGATGTGTGCGGGCCGTCGGGTACACGGGCCCCGAACGCAAGGTTCAGGGCTGACGTGCTGCGATCACTTGATCGCTTCGTTCGCCTTCTTGAGGGCGCGAATGCGGATCTTGGCGCTCGCCGGTTTGGCTGCAAACATTTGCTCCTGCTTCGTGAAGGGATTGATGCCCTTGCGAGCCGGACGGGCCGGGGTAGAGACCAGTGTGGCTTTGAACAGACCGGGCCACACGAAACCGCGAGCGCCTTTCTTGTGGAGCGAGGCGAGGATGGTGGCTTCGAGATTCGCGATCACGGCCTTCACAGCCTTGAGGTCGACCGCAGCGGATTCAGCCAGGTGCGCCAGCAGACCTTGCTTGCCCAGCGGCTTGGCGATCGGCTTCATCGGTGCCGGCTTCACGTTGGGTGCCGCAGCTTTGGCAGCAGCGGGAGCCGCCTTCTTGACTGCCGCCTTCTTGGCGGGAGCAGCCTTCTTCGCTG
>JBIKKG010000288.1:0-4135 GCA_044360485.1 Burkholderiaceae bacterium
ACATGCAGGTCGGACAACACCAGCAGGCGCATCATCTGCTGCACGCAAAGCGGTCGGTTGAACGGCGTGGTCGCAGTCGCATCAGATCAGATCGACGAGATCAGATCAGTGAGGCAGGTCGGCGACGGCAACACAACGACCCGTACGGCATCAGAACTTGGTGTAGGCGCCATCGATCACGAACTGCTCGCCGGTGTGATAGGCCGAAGCCTTGCTCGCCAGATACACCGCAATGCCGCCGAAATCGTCGATATTGCCCCAGCGGCGCATCGGTATGCGCGGCAGGACATTGCCCGCGAATTTTTCGTTGTTGAACGAACGCTCGGTCATCTCGGTGGCAATCCAGCCTGGGAGGATCGAATTGACGCGAATCTTGTAGCGCGCCATTTCGACAGCGATAGCCCGAACGTAGGACGTGACCGCGCCTTTGGAGGCACCGTAGTGACTGTTGCGTGCGGCCCCCTCGACCGCTGCAGTGCTGGCTGTGGCCACCAGCGCGCCGCCTTCACCATGCTCCACCATGTGACGTGCCGCAGCCCGGAAGGTCAGAAACACGCCTTCGACATTGATGCGTTGAATGCGCTTGAATTCTTCGAGCGACATGTCGAGGATGGTCTGACCTTTTCCACCGACACCGGCATTGGCAAAGCAGGAGTGCACTTTACCGAGCGCTGCGACCGATGCGGCAAAGGTGCTCTCCACCTGGGCCTCGTCGCCCACGTCACACACGAAGGCATGCACGCGCTTTGCATCACCGCATTCAGCAGCGAGCGTTTCCTTGGCCTTGGCGGTCTTTTCGTCGCGCGAGCCCCAGATGGCCACCGATGCGCCAGCGGCCAGCAGTGCGCGCGCCATGCCGTAACCGATGCCGCCATTGCCGCCCGTGACGACGGCGCCCTGGCCGGTCAGGTCGAAGGGTGTGTACATAAGGGTCTCCTGGATGTGTTCTGGTTGAAGGCCTTGATGATACCGAGGCACAAGCCGAGCGTCGCCGGGCGGCTCACTGCAGGCCCGCCTCAGGCCTGCAGCGAACGCTCACACGATGACAATCACCTCGGCATCAGGCTGGGCCGCATAGAGCCGTTCGACGAGTGCCGCCCGCCGCTCCAGACCGGCACGCTGGTTGATGTAGCCCTTGTCGGTGAGTTCATTGCCGTCGACCGACGGCGGCTCGGTCATCAGCATGACCCGCGCAATACGCATGCTCGAGCCCGTCGCCGAGGCGTTGTGCGCGACCAGTCCGGCGCGCAATGCATTGATCACGACGGGCTCGTGCACCACCTGCTCGAGCGTTGCATCGGGTTTGCCGCACAGGACCCTGCAAGCCCCGAGATTAGGCCAGGCCAGCAGCGCCACATACTCGCGGTCTTGCCCGGCCACCAGCGCATCCTGCACGACCGGCGAGGCAGCTGCGATGGCTGCCACGCGCAGCGTGCCCACGTGCACGAACGTGCCTGAAGTGAGCTTGAAGTCTTCGACCACCCTTCCGGCAAAGATCAGCCCCTCTTCGGGGCGATCCGGGTCGACGAACGTAGCGGCATCGCCGATCTTGTAGAAACCTTCGTCGTCGAAGGCCTTCGCCGTAAGCTCAGGCTGACCATGGTACCCAGGCGTGATGATCGGGCCACGCAGACGAATCTCGAACTTAGGACCTGCCGGTACGAGCTTCAATTCGACACCGGGATACGGCAGGCCGATGAGCCCGACCCGCTCGGTATTCCAGTAGGTGGAGGTGGCGGTCGGCCCTGTTTCGGTGGCGCCCCATCCGGTGGCCATGACGATACGCTCGCCAGTGTGTCGGACCGCCAGCGCTTGCAGACGCCTATACAGGTCGTCGGGCAACGTGGCCCCGCCATATGCGAACAACTGCAACTGCTTGAAGAAGGCCTGCGCCAGCGTGTCGTCCTGCTCCAGCGCCGTCGCCAGCATGGCGTAGCCCGCCGGCACATTAGCGAAATAGGTGGGCGACATCTCGCGCAGATTGCGCAGGGTTTCATCAAACAAGCCTGGCACCGGGCGGCCGTCGTCGATATACAGCGTACCGCCATCGGCCATCAGCGGGTTCAGCATGGCGTTGCCGCCCATGGTGTGATTCCAGGGCAGCCAGTCGAGCACTTCGGGGCGCGGATCGCCGTCGCGAAGCGGGCGTGCCTGCTGCGACATGGTGGTGTTGGCGCACATCATCCCGTGCGTATTGATCACCGCCTTGGGCATGCCCGTGGAGCCGGAGGTGAAGAGCAGCTTGCCAACCGTGTCGGGGCGCAGCGCATCGACGCTCGTCTGAACATCCGAAGTGACCACGGTAGCGGCCAGTTCGTGAAACGACAGACTGTTGAAACCTGCAGGCGGACGATCGACGTGCACGATGCGTATGCCACGCAGATCGAGCGCGGCAAGCGCTTTTTCAAACGGCGGGCCATCCTGGACCATGATGACCGCGGGCTTGATCAGCGCAAAGACATGGCGCAGCTTTGTGTGGTCCTGGCTGATGAGCGAATACGAGGGCGACACCGGAGCAGCCGGCCGACCGGCCTGCATGGCAGCCAGCATCATGAGCGCATGCTCCAGCGAATTGCCGCTCAGGATGGCCACCGGTTGGCCGGCAGGCAGATCCAGGTTGATGAGCGCCTGGGTGAGGGCATTCGCCTTGGCCAGAGCCTCGCCATAGGACAGCCGCTGCCACACCCGCTGGGGGCCGCGACGCTGGGCCAGAAATGTGCGGGCGGGCGCTTCAACGCCCCAGCGCCTGACGTAAGACGTCAGGTGCGGCGCCACCGGACCCAATGGAAGGCGCGAGCGCATGCGCATCGTCCCGTCGGGACGGCGGTCCAGGGCAATGTCACGAGGTACCCAATCGATGTGGCGAAAGGGGGGCAATGCAGCAGCGCGGGTGGCGCTCATCGGCGTGTCTCCTAGATCGGGCATGGCAGGACAGCACATGTTCACTCCGAGCCACCCTTTTTTGGATGGCGGCATCGAAGCGACCGCTGAGTGACATTGTCGCAGACCTGCGCGGGCTCATTGCGGCGCTTTGCAACGCAGGGCTTAGGCCTCATGGCCGATTGCCCGTCGCTGCGCATCTTGGTAGCCTCCAGGTATGGGGTCATTCAATCTCGCTTTGCTCAACGCGCTGCTGTCCATCGGCGTGCAGCCCGATCGTGCTCGCGAAGTGGTGGAGCTCTTTGACCGCTCCGTCGACGAGCGATATGGGCTACACGCCCAGGTCATCGCCACCAAGCGCGATGTGGCTGAGCTGGAAACGCTGTTGGCCCGAGACATCGCCAAGCTTGAAACGCTGTTGGCCCGAGACATCGCCACGCTCGATAACAAGTTGGTGCAGGGCCTGGCCGAGTGCAACAGCCGTATCGCCGAAGCCAAGGTCGATCTGGTCAAGTGGCTGCTGGGCGCACTGACCGCGCAAACAGCCCTCATCGCCGGCATCGTCAAACTCTTCTGAGCGTGCAACAGCTGACAGGCTCGGGCGCGCACCCGCCCGACTCGGCCTCGCACATACACCCCAGACGCTCACTTCGCCCTCAGACGCTGGGCTTAAGCCACCCGACCGATTGCCCGTCGCTGCGCATCTTGGTAGCCTCCAGATATGGGGTCATTCAATCTTGCTCTGCTCAACGCACTGCTGTCCATCGGCGTGCAGCCCGACCGCGCGCGTGAAGTGGTGGAGCTCTTTGACCGATCCGTCGACGAGCGTTACGGGCTGCACGCCCAGGTCATCGCCACCAAACGCGATGTGGCTGAGCTGGAAACCCGCATGGTTCAGGGCCTGGCCGACTGCAACAATCGAATCGCCGAGTGCAACAGCCGCATCGCCGAAGCCAAGGTCGATCTGGTCAAGTGGCTGCTGGGCGCACTGACCGCGCAAACAGCCCTCATCGCCGGCATCGTCAAACTCTTCTGAGCACGCAACCTCTGGGGGGATGGAAAGCCCGCTCGTTCTGCCTCGCCGCCTGACCCAGGGCCGAACCCCTCGACTTAGGTCGCTCGGACGATTGCCGATTGCCACGCGTCTTGCTAACCTCAAACCATGGGTTCATTCAGCATTGCTTTCCTCGAAGCGCTGCTCGCGATTGGCATCCAACGCGATCGTGCACGGTCGCTGGTGGATCTGTTCGATCGC
>JBIKKG010000005.1:0-42335 GCA_044360485.1 Burkholderiaceae bacterium
AGGCTTGAGGTCGCAGATCACAGGCACGCGCTTGCGCACACGCTCGAAGTCGTCAATGGTCCATTCGACGCCGGCGCAATGCGCAATGGCCAAGTAGTGCAGCACCGCATTGGTTGAACCGCCGGTGGCCATGATGAGCGTGACGGCATTTTCAATCGACTTGCGCGTCACGATGTCGAGCGGGCGCAGGTTGTTGCGCACCGCCTGCACCAGCACACGGGCCGATGCCTGGGTGGACTCGAGCTTCTCATGGTCAGGATTCGCCATGGTCGACGAGCCCAGCAGGCTCATGCCCAGCGCTTCGAATGATGAAGACATCGTGTTGGCGGTGTACATGCCGCCGCACGATCCGGTGCCGGGCACCGCATTCTGTTCGATGCCTTCGAAGTCTTCCTGGCTCATGCGCCCGCGCGAAAACTCACCCACGGCCTCGAAGATCGAGACAACCGTCAGATCCTTGCCTTTCCAGTGCCCGGGTTTGATCGTGCCGCCGTAGACATAAATCGCCGGCACATTGCAGCGCAGGATGCCCATCATGCCGCCCGGCATGTTCTTGTCACAGCCGCCCAGCACCAGCACGCCGTCCATCCACTGGCCTTGCACCGCGGTCTCGATGCAATCGCCGATCACTTCACGCGAGATCAGCGAATATTTCATGCCCTCGGTGCCCATCGACATGCCGTCAGAAATGGTGGGCGTGCCAAAGGTCTGAGGATTGCCGCCAGCGGCTCGCACGGCTTCCACTGCCGCATCGGCCAGGGGCTGCAGGCCGGAATTACAGGGTGTGATCGTGGAGTGCCCGTTGGCGATGCCGATCATCGGATTGGCGAAGTCGGACTTCTTGTAGCCCATCGCGTAGTACATCGAGCGATTGGGGGCCCGTGCCACGCCTTCGGTGATGTTGCGGGAGCGTCGGTTCGCGGTCATCGCGGTGTCTCCGTGCGAAAGAGGGAGGAGGGAAAGGTGGCGATGGTATGTCGGGTGGGAACGAACGCCAAATGGCCCTGGCGAGCCCATGGGACAATGCGTGCTTTCCTTTGATCGATCTGCCCCACGACAGATCGCAGCGAAGATGCTGACTCATCCCGGTTTCGATCCAATTGCCGTGCAGTTGGGGCCGCTGGCCATCCGCTGGTACGGTCTGATGTACCTGCTGGCGTTTCTCGCCTTCTACCTGCTTGGCCGATGGCGCATTCGGCACAGCCATTACGGTTCACGCACAGGCCTCACGCCGGCCGATGTCGAGGATCTGCTGTTCTTCGGTGTGGTGGGCGTGGTGCTTGGCGGGCGGCTTGGCTACGTCCTGTTCTACAAACCCGGCTATTACCTGCAGCACCCGCTGGAAGCCTTGGCAGTCTGGCAGGGCGGTATGTCGTTCCATGGGGGCCTGGTCGGGGTCCTGGTGGCCTGTGCGCTGTTTGCACGCCGTCACCGCATGCGCTGGCTGGTGCTGATGGACTTCGTGGCGCCCCTCGTGCCTCTGGGCCTGGCGGCAGGCCGCTTGGGCAATTTCATCAATGGCGAGTTGTGGGGGCGGGCCAGTACCGTGCCCTGGGCCATGGTGTTTCCGCAGTCGGGCACCGATGTGGCGCGCCATCCTTCACAGCTCTATCAATTCGCTGGCGAGGGCCTGCTGCTGTTCGTTGTGTTGTGGCTCTATTCGAGCCGACCGCGAGCGGTGGGGCGTGTCTCCGGCCTGTTTCTGGTGGGCTACGGTGTGCTGCGCTTTCTGGCCGAGTTCGCGCGTGAACCCGACGCGTTTCTTGGGCTTCTGACAGCAGGCATGACCATGGGTCAGTTGCTCTGCATCCCCATGGTGGTTTACGGTGCGTACCTGTTGGGGCGCCGGGCCGCAGACTGAACTGCGCACGCAGCAGCCCCCATCTCGCGAGGAGACCTCAATTGAACGGATCTGTCGGCAAGGCCGGCGTGTCTGCGGGCCAGGGCGACCCGCTGTCGTTTGACGGCGCATCGGTGCTGGTGGTCGGCGGCTCAAGTGGCATTGGCAATGGCATTGCACGGGCGTTTCGCGATCGCGACGCGCAGGTCACGGTATGGGGCACGCGTGCGTCGGCCGCGGATTACGCGGGCGATACCGGCTCCGACCTTGAGGGTCTGAGCTACGTCCAGGTGGATGTGGCGGACGATGCCGCCGTGTCTCGGGCCGCCGCCGCAATGCCCCGGCTCGATGTGCTCGTCCTTTCGCAGGGCGTGGTGCTGTACCGCCGCGCGGAATACGAGATGCCCGGTTTTCGCAAGGTGCTCGATGTCAATCTGAACAGCCTGATGGCCTGCTGTGTGGCGTTTCACCCGCAACTCAAGGCCGCGCGCGGCAGCGTCATCATTCTCAGTTCCACAGCAGCCTTCCATGCCACGCGCGGCAATCCGGGCTATGCCGCATCAAAGGCTGGCGCAGTCGGGCTGGTGCGCACACTGGCTGATGCATGGGCAGACGATGGCATTCGTGTGAATGGCATCGCGCCGGGGTTCGTGGCCACCAAGATGACCGCAGTCACGACAGCCAACCCGGCGCGCCTGGAGGCAGCTTTGCAGCGCATCCCGATGGGACGGCTGGGCACGCCGCAGGACATGGCGGGCGTAGCGCTCTTTCTGGCCTCGCCGCTGGCAGCCTATGTGATCGGTCATACGGTGCCGGTGGATGGCGGGCTGCTGCTGAATTGAATGGTTCACTGAACAGCGAGATACCCTTGAGGAGCTTTGACATGATCCCTTCGAATGTTGCGTCGCGCCGATTCATGGGGCGTCTGGTCGTTGGAACGTTGGTCGCGGGCGTGGCGTGGATGGGCAGCCTAGGCGACGCTCGTGCGCAAACCCAGGCACAGGCCTGGCCGAGTAAGCCCGTGCGGTTGATCGTGCCGTTTCCGCCTGGCGGTGGCACCGATGCCTTTGCGCGGCCACTGTCCAAAGTGCTGACTGCCTCGTTGGGTCAGCCTGTCCTCATTGACAATCGTGGAGGTGCCGGCGGCACGCTGGGCGCTGAAGTGGCTGCGAAGGCCACCCCCGATGGCTACACGTTCCTGATCGGCGCCGTGCACCACACCATCGCGGTCAGCATGTATCCGAAGCTGGGCTACGACCTGTCGAAAGATCTTGTTCCGGTGACCATGCTGTCGCTCGTGCCTAATGTGCTGGTCATCAATCCCCAGAAGCTGCCGATGCGCAGCTATGAGGATTTCTACAACTATGTGCGCGCCAACCCGGGCAAATTGAATTTCGCCTCGGCGGGCAATGGCACGGCACACCAGTTGGTGGTCGAGCTCTACAAGACGCAGACTCGGACCTTCATGACGCATATCCCCTACCGGGGCGCAGGCCCGGCGCTGCAGGACCTGCTGGCCGGTCAAGTCGATTTCATGTTCGACGGGCTGGGCAGTGCCATGCCGCAGATCAAGGCTGGCAAGCTGCTGCCGCTGGCGGTCACCAGCGCCCAGCGCTCGTTTGCACTGCCGGATGTGCCCACCTTTGCCGAGAAGGGCGTGCCCGGCTATGACGCGCGCACCTGGTATGCCATATGGGCACCGGCCGGGACCCCGCGTGAACTCGTTCTGCGGATGCAGCAGGAGGTGTCCAAGGCGCTTGCCGGCAAGGAGCTCAAGGACACCTGGAACAGCCTGGGTGCAGAGGCTGGCGGTGGAACGCCTGAAGAGATGCAGAAATTCGTGGATGCCGAGGTGCGCAAGTGGGCCAAGGTAGTCAAGGATTCCAACGCCAAACTCGATTGAGTCGGCGTATTGCTGTGCCCTTTCGAACCGCTCACTGACGATTCCTCCAGGCCATGACTGCCCATCCTTCCGTTGCCCGACGCGCCAGCGTGCCGGTCTCGCAGCACAACCTCTATGCGCTGATTGCAGCGCGCATGCCCACCGACCGCAGTGCTTGCGCGATCGAGACCCACGACGGCCTGTACTGGAGCTGGGCCGACCTGGACCATGCCAGTGCGCGCATCGCCCATCTGCTGGTTTCGCTCAAGCTGCCGGCCGGGTCACGCATCGCCGTGCACGTCGACAAGTCGCCCGAGTCGGTCTGCCTGTATCTGGCCACCCTGCGTGCGGGGCATGTGTTCCTGCCGCTCAATGCCGCCTATCAGCAGTCCGAGATGGATTACTTCATTCAGGATGCCGAGCCGGCGGTGGTGGTGTGCGCACCGGCCAACCTGTCGTGGATCGAACCGATTGCGCGCGCCCGCGGCACGGCCCATGTGTTCACGCTCTCGGATGTACGCACCGGCTCGCTGCTTGAGGCCGCCGCACGGTTTTCCGATCAGTTCAAGACCGTGGTGCGTGCCGCAGATGATCTGGCCGCCATCCTGTATACCTCGGGGACGACCGGTCGCAGCAAGGGCGCCATGCTCTCGCATGGCAACCTCGCGAGCAACGCACTGACCTTGGATGTGTCCTGGCGCTGGCGTCGCGGTGATGTGCTTCTGCATGCCTTGCCCATCTTCCATGTGCATGGCCTGTTCGTCGCCTTGCATGGAGCGCTGCTATCGGGCAGCAAGATGATCTGGCTGTCCAAGTTCGATCCGAAAGAGGTGGTGCGCCATCTGCCCCGCGCAAGCGTGTTCATGGGGGTGCCGACCATGTACGTGCGCCTGCTCGATGAGCCCTCTTTCGATGCCGCAGCCGTCCGCTCCATGCGGCTGTTCATCTCGGGCTCTGCGCCATTGCTGACCGACACCTTCAAGCAGTTCGAGGCGCGCACCGGGCAGCGCATTCTCGAGCGCTACGGCATGAGCGAGACCGTGATGCTCACCTCCAATCCTTATGACGGCAACCGCATGGCGGGCACCGTGGGATTGCCGCTGCCTGGCGTGTCGGTGCGCGTGGTCAACGATGCCGGGTCTGCCTGTTCCACCAACGAAATCGGTGGAATTGAGGTGCGGGGCCCCAATGTCTTTTCGGGGTACTGGCGCATGCCTGAAAAGATTCAGGAAGAGTTCACCGCCGACCGCTGGTTCAAGACCGGGGATGTGGGCCGCATTGACGTCAACGGCTATGTGACGATCGTGGGGCGCAGCAAGGATCTGATCATCAGTGGCGGCTACAACGTCTACCCGAAGGAAATCGAGTCCTACCTCGATGACATGCCGGGTGTGGCGGAGTCAGCGGTCATTGGCGTGCCACACCGTGACTTTGGTGAGGCGGTGACCGCCGTGGTGGTGAGCAGGCCGGGCGCGACCCTGGATGAGGCGGCGATCATTGCGGCGTTGAAGAGCCAGATTGCGGCCTTCAAGGTACCCAAGCGGGTGTACGTCGTCGATGATCTGCCTCGCAACGCGATGGGCAAGGTTCAGAAAAACGCACTGCGCAAGCGCTACGCAGCCACTTGAACGAGTGGACTTGAAGGCTGTCGCCGCAGGAATCAGCCCGCGATCGAACGGGCGAGCATGTACACCGACAGCGCACCGAGCAGCGCAGCAAAGACTTTCTTGAGCGTGGCCGTGGGCAGGGCGTGCGCCACTTTCGCGCCTAATGGCGCGGTGAACACGCTGGCTGCCGAGATCACGGCCAGGGCTGGCAGGTAGACATAGCCGAGGGTGCCGGCAGGCAAAGAAAGTTGACGGCCGGCCCAGATGTAGCCGACCGTGCCAGCCAGGGCGATGGGAAAGCCGCAGGCCGCGCTGCTCGCCACAGCGCCTTGCATCGGGACGCTGCGTTTGACGAGAAAGGGAACGGTCAGGAAGCCCCCTCCTGCGCCAAGCAATGCGGATAGCCCGCCAATGACCGAGCCCATGCCGAACAGGCCTGCCGTCGACGGCAGGGTCCCTTGTGCCTTGGGGGGCGCTCCCCACAGCATCTTGGCGGCCGAATAGCCGAGGAACAGTCCGAAGAAGGCACCCAGCAGCCGACCGGGCACGGCACCGGCCAACTGGGCCCCAAGGAGCGATCCCACCAGGATGCCGGGCGCCAACCCGCGCACGGCATCCCAGCGCACTGCGCCGCGCTTATGGTGCGCGCGTACGCTGGAGATCGACGTGAACACGATCGTGGTGAGCGAGGTGGCGATAGCGACCTTCACGACCTGCTCGGCTGGAAAACCCACGCGGGTGAGCAGCATCGTCATGAACGGCACCATCAGCATGCCGCCACCGATGCCCAGCAAGCCCGCTGCAAACCCGGTGAATCCGCCAAGCACGAGCAGCGCAAGAATGATCAGAGGATCCATAGGCGAGGCCAGCGGCCGCTTGGGCTGCCCGACCGGAGCGCTCCGGGGGCGGATGGCCGTGAAGCAACGTCACGGTCGGTGAAGGGCGGATTCAGTCGCCCGACAGACCGGACATTGAACCGAAGAGGGGCCCCGCCAGTGCCGCTCGGCCATCATCCTGAACGGTGACGTTCAGGTCGGCCGCGAGTGGCATCACATCAGGTGCATCCGCGCAATGGGACGCTCACAACAGTGACGCTCAAGTTAGACCCGCGACCTGGAGGTATCGCATTGGTTCAAGGAATGTATGACCGTGGCGAACACCGCAGGGTTGCCCCGATCTTACCGCTGCATCAGCGACTCACCAAGCTCAGCCGATCGGAGGGGCTGCCAGTCAGAAGAGCGATTCCTGGCGCTTGAGTGCGTCGTCGATGGTCTCGGTCATGCGACGCACGCGTTTGGACACGTCAGTGTCCGGTGCGCCTGGGGTGGACTGGGCCGCCTCGCGCAGGCCGATCAGTTCGTCCGCCAGTTGCAATGCCGCCATGACGGCGATCCGGTCGGTGCCGCTCACGCGCCCCGCTTCGCGCAAGGCGCGCATGCGCTCATCGACCGCGCGTGCTGCTTCGATCAGACGGGGCTTGTCTTGCGCTGACACCGCAAGACGGTAATCGCGGTCCAGGATGCGGACATCGATCTGATCCATTTCAGTGTGCCGCCTCATGGTCGTCGATCCCCAGTGATTCGTCGCCGGGTAGGCGGTCGAGTGCCGATCTCACCTTGGCACGCGCCTGTTCCATGCGTTGTTCGAGTGCATGGTGGCGGGCCTGCGCCTGGGCCAGTTGGCCACGCAGGGCGCGATTGCTGTCGGCTAGCTGCTGCATGCCTTCGATCAGGCGATCGATGCGCAGTGCCAGCGCCTGCAGGTCTTCATCCATCCGACTGATGGTAGGGATTCGTTGTTCAGGGGTCAAGCTGCCTCGACCCGATCGGGTAGCATCGATCCATGCCGTCTTCTCATGCGTCGGGGTCTGCGACCCGGGATCCACTGCGCCGTCTCGCGCTGCGCGCTGCCATGCGACTGGCAGCGTGTCTGGCGTTGTGTGCGGGTTTGCTGCCGACCATGGTGCCGGCCCAGACACAGGCTCGCACGGGTGCCCAGCGTGTTGACGCGGTCACGGTCGAACTGATCGCTGATCGCGCGAGCGTCGCACGGTCCGGGCAGATTGAGCTGGCGCTGCGGCTGGCGCATGAACCCGGTTGGCATACCTACTGGCGCAATTCGGGTGATTCCGGATTGCCCACCACTGTCGAGCCCTCCGGGCCCGCTCAGACCCTATTCGGGCCGCTGCGCTGGCCTGCCCCCAAACGCATGTGGGTCGGGCCACTGGCCAATTATGGCTATGAGGGCGAGGTGGCCTTGCCCTTTCAGGCGCAATTGCCCGCCGCATTACCCGCGGGTACGGTGCGTTTCGAAGCCTTCGCGCAGTGGTTGGTTTGTAGGGAGGTGTGCGTGCCGGGCGAAGCCCGCGTCGCGCTGGAGTTGCCGCAGTCGGCTCCCGGCGAGGGTTTGCGTCCATCGGCACAGGCGGCCTTGTTTCAGGCCATGTCGGCCCGTATTCCTGATCCGGCGCGTGCGCTGCCGGCGAACCTGTTTCTCGAGGCGCGCACGGCGTCGCTGACGTTTGACGCGGCGGCACTGGCGGGCGCCGGCGTGTCGGCCCAGGGTCCGCAGGCGGTCGAGTTTTTCCCATATGTCCCTGGCGAGATCACCCCCGCCGCGCAACAGTCCTTGTTGCGCACGTCCAGTGGCTGGCGCATCGACCTGCAGCTGGCCGAGGATGCGAAGCCGCCAGCACGGATGCAGGGGTTGTTGTGGGTCGATGACCGGCCGATCGAGGTGCAGGCGCAGGTGGCTGTGGGGCCCCCGCCCGATGGCCGACTCGTGTTCTCGACACCGCAGCCCGTGGCCTCGGCCACGACGAGCTCATCGGACAGCGCTGCATCCGGCCCCGGTCGATTGCTGCAGGCGGGTACGCCGGCAGCCTCAGCCGATCGCGTCAGCGCGCCCTCGGTGCAGCGTGACAGTGCGACATCGGCCAGCGGCTGGCTGGCATCGCTGGCGCTGGGCCTGATCGGCGGCCTGTTGCTCAACCTCATGCCCTGCGTTTTTCCGGTGATCGGCCTGAAGGTGCTGGGTTTTGCGCAAGCCTCGCCTGATGCACCGGAAGGGCGGCGCGCCATGCGGCAGGGTGGCTTTGCCTTCGCAGGCGGGGTACTGGTGTCCTTCTGGCTGTTGGGCGGGCTGATGCTGGCGCTGCGAGCGGCGGGCGATGCCATCGGCTGGGGATTCCAGTTGCAGTCGCCTGGTTTCGTGGCAGCGATGGCCTTGCTGTTTGTGCTGATTGGCTTGAACTTCTCAGGCGTTTTCGAGATCGGCCTGGGCCTTACGCGTCTGGGCAACGTTGGCGCAAACGGCAGTGCAGATCGTCGTGGCCCTTCCCTGACCGGCTCGTTCGGCGCGGGCGTGCTTGCCGCAGCCGTGGCCACGCCTTGCACTGCCCCATTCATGGGTTCGGCGCTGGGCTTGACGCTCAGCCAGCCGCCGGCACAAGCCATGGCCGTGTTTACCGCCATCGGACTGGGCATGGCCTTGCCCTATGCCCTGCTGGGGGTGTTCCCGGCGTGGTTGCGTGTGCTGCCCAGACCGGGCCGCTGGATGGAAACCTTGCGCCAGGTGTTGGCATTCCCGATGTACGCCAGTGCCGTCTGGCTCACCTGGGTGCTCGCGCAGCAAGCGGGGGCCGATGCGATGCTCAGACTGCTGCTGGCAGCGGTCCTGCTGGCCGCGGCTGCCTGGGCCTGGGGGCGGTTTTCAGGGCCGCCTCGCGCCCGCCCCGGGCTCGCACTGAGCCTGGTGATCGCCTGCGCAGCCGGCATGATCAGCCTGCTGGAACCCGTGGTCCGTAGTGACCAGGAGCCTGCGCAGCAGCCCTCGGCGGCGGCGCCAACCGTCGCTGCGGGCGATTGGGAGCCCTGGTCTGAAGCACGGGTGGCGGCAGCGCTGGCGGCTGGCAAACCGGTGTTCATCGACTTCACTGCAGCCTGGTGTGTCACCTGTCAGGCCAACAAGCGTCTGGTGCTCGAGCGCCCCGCGGTGACTCAGGCCTTCGAGCAGGCCGGCGTCGTGAGGTTGCGTGCCGACTGGACGCGCCGCGATGCCCTGATCGCCGCTGAATTGGCGCGCCATGGTCGCAATGGGGTGCCGCTGTACCTCCTGATCCGCCCGGGGCAGCGGGAAGCACATGTCTTGCCTGAAGTGCTCACGGTCGCCGGGGTGCTCGAGGCGCTGACCATCCGAACGCAATAAGCGGTCGCCTCGTTACAATCCCCCGTTTGGGCGCTTCGCGTCGCCCGGCCGCTTGGCCGCTTGGCCAGGGTGCCATCCATCCGGGGAGTCTGTTCGTCATGCCAGTGATTGCGGTCATGAATCCGAAGGGCGGTGTCGGTAAATCGACGCTGGCCACCCACATTGCAGGGCTGTATGCGTCGCAGGGCCATGAGGTCATGCTGGGCGACGTCGACCGCCAGCAGTCGTCCAAAGCCTGGCTGGGTCTGCGTCCTCAGAGTGTGGCGCCGATCCGCACCTGGGATCTCAGCTTGGGCCTGGCCCGCCCGCCGCGGGGTGTCACCCATGTGGTGCTTGATACGCCTGCCCAAATGCCTGATCGCAAGCAGTCGGAGGTCTTGCGGGTGGTCGACAAGATCCTGGTGCCCTTGCAGCCGTCGATCTTCGACATTCTGGCCACGCGTGAATTTCTCGATGCACTGCGCACGCAGATGCCGCGTGCAGGACAGTTCGAATCACGTGTGGCCGTCGTCGGTATGCGGGTCGATGCGCGCACGCGTGCAGCCGAGCAGCTGCGCCTGTTTGTCGACCAGCTCGGCGTGCCGGTGGTGGGCTACCTGCGCGACACGCAAAACTATGTGCAGCTGTGCGCCCACGGCCTCACCCTGTTCGATCTGCCTGAGTATCGATTCGAGCAGGACCGCGCCACCTGGGCCGGGCTGACCACCTGGTTGCAGTCCTGAACGCGCTCTTGCCAGCAATGCTGCCGCGCGCGCCTTCCGCGGGTGCGCGGGTCAGCGTGCGCGAGGTGGAAGATCGGTTCGAGCACCTGCTGGTGCGCCGGGGGATCACTCACCCGATTGAAACCGGCCACGACCGCGGTGCCATGGTCACGGTCTGGCGACGCCAGGGCGTCGGCTACTGTGCCACGGCGGATCTGAGCGCCGCGAGCTTGCAGCAGGCTGCCGACACCGCAGACCAATGGGCAGCATTGGCCGAACGGTATGGTGTGTTCGACGGACTGGATCTGCACACGCTGCTGGAGGCCGCACCCACTGCACAGCACCACGCGATGGAGTCTGCGGCCGCTGTCGAACCGCTGCCCCCGCGTTCAGTACTCATCGACCTGCTGCGTGCGGAGTCGGCAGCGATGCCCCTGGATGCGCGCATCGTGTCGTGGTCTGCACGGCTCAATCTGACCCACCGTACCCAGCAGTTGTGGATCGATGGGCAATTGCGTTCGGCCCATGCCGTGCGTTTCGTTGAGCCCAATCTGGAAGCGACCGCTGCCCACGCAGGCGTGGCCCAGACCCGCACGCTGGGCGGGCAGTACAACGGATTCTGTCAGCAGGGTGGTTTTGAGGTGATTCGTGCGAGCGGCCTGATGGGCGGCGGTGTGCGGATCGCCAACGAGGCACTCCAACTGCTGGATGCGCCTGAATGCCCAAGCGGTGCCATGGATCTGCTGCTCGCACCCGATCAGATGATGCTGCAGATTCACGAGTCGATCGGACACCCACTGGAGCTCGACCGCATTCTGGGCGACGAGCGCAATTTTGCCGGGACGAGCTTTGTGACGCTCGACATGTTTGGCCGCTATGCCTACGGCTCGCCGCTGCTGAATGTGAGTTTCGATCCGGGCATGCCCCGTGAACTGGCGGGCTATCCGGCCGATGATGACGGTGAGCGGGCGAGCAAGGTCTGGCTGATCCGAGAGGGCATTTTGCACAGCCCGCTGGGCGGTGGGCTGTCGCGTGCACGCGCAGCGCAGCGTGGCGTGAGCCTGGAGGGCACAGCGAATTCACGTGCAATCGGCTGGCACCGTGCACCCATCGACCGCATGGCCAACCTGAATGTGGAGCCGGGCGATGCCTCACTCGACCAGATGGTCGCGTCGGTCGAGCGCGGCGTGATGATGCGCACCAATGTCTCGTGGTCGATCGACGATGCGCGCAACAAGTTTCAGTTCGGCTGCGAATGGGGCCAGCTCATCGAAGACGGACGCCTGACCACCGTGGTGCGCAATCCGGGCTATCGCGGCATCTCGGCGACCTTCTGGCGCAGCCTCAGTGCGGTGGGGGATCGCGCCACGGTCGAGGTGCTGGGCACCCCGTTTTGCGGCAAGGGCGAACCGGGTCAGGTCATCCGTGTGGGGCATGCCTCACCGGCCTGCCTCTTTCGTCAGGTGGACGTGTTTGGGGGGCAGGGGTAAGCATGCGCGCACTGTTCGATACCCTGGCCGAGGCCTTGACCGCACACACGCGACCGGGCGAGTTTGCCTGCGCATCACTCGAGGCTGAGGCCTCCGACTTCGTACGACTCAATGGTGCGCGCATTCGCCAGGCAGGCCGGGTCGGTCGGGCCGTCGCCCGAGTGCGGCTCGTCGAGGGTGATCGTCAGGCCATCCATCATCTGACCTTGCCCGGACTGCAGGCCGATGCCGACAGCATGCGTGCGTTGCTCGCCGACGCGATGGGCGCCTTGCGGGCATCGCTGCGCGACAGCGCGCCCGATCCGCTGCTCGATGTGAACCGTGCGCCGGTCACGCTCAACGACAGTGATAGCGATAGCGATGAAGGCGCCTCGATCCATGTGCGCACGCCGGGCCTGGCATCCGCTGCAGTCGAGTCCGGTGCAGTCGCGCCGAGTGCGGCATTCGATCGCGCCTTGTTTCTCGATACCGTGGCCAGCGCTGCTGGCGACGCCGATCTCGTGGGGTTCTGTGCGGCTGGCCCGATGGCGCGCGGCTTTTGCAGCAGCACGGGGGCCAGGCTCTGGTACCGGCGCCACAGTGTGTCCTTCGACTGGTCGGTGCACTTGCCGCCCGATGCGGGCAGCGGTGAACGCAAGGCGGTGAAGTCGGGTTGGTCGGGCGAGCGCTTCGATCCGCAAGCCGTACATGAGGCGATTGCGCAGACCCGGCGCGATGCCCAGGTCATGGCGCGCCCGGTGCGACGTCTTGCGCCGGGCGAATACCGCGCGCTGTTTTCACCACGCGCCGTGGCCGATCTCTTGTCGATGCTGGGTTGGGGCGGCTTTTCAGCCCGCGCACATCACGGCGGTCAGTCCCCGTTGGCACGTTTGCGCAGTGGCGAGGCGCGTTTCTCTGCCTTACTGAATCTGGCTGAAGATTTGGGGGCAGGCTTTGCGCCACGCTTTCAGACCGACGGCTACGCCCGACCCGAGCGGGTGCCGCTGATTGAGCAAGGCCGATTCGCCGATTGGCTGGTGAGCCCGACCACGGCACGCGAATATGGCCTGACCAGCAACGCCGCCGGCGCATATGAATCGCCCGATGCGCTGGTCATGTCCGCTGGCAACCTGTCCGATGCGCAGGCCTTGCAGGCCCTGGGAACAGGCATTTCGCTGGCCAACCTCTGGTATCTCAACTTCTCCGACCGCCAGGCCTGTCGTCTGACCGGGATGACCCGATTTGCCTGCCTGTGGGTCGAAGACGGGGAGCCGGTGGGCCCGATTGAAGCCATGCGGTTCGATGACAGCCTCTTTGAGATGCTGGGCGATCGACTCGAGGCCCTGGGCGACACCGTGGTGCGCATGCCAGCCACCGATACCTACGATGGCCGGGCCACCGGCGGTGTGGCCGCACCCGGCGCTTTGGTCAGCGCCGTGCGCTTCGCCCTGTGAGCTAGAATCTCCTGAGGGAGACCGGATTGCGTGCGCAGACACGGAACCGGCAACAATGACAAGCCCGGTTGCGCCCTGCAGCCGACACAAGGGAGACGCTCATGAAGTTCATGTCGTTCAATCTCATGCCGTACCGGTTTTTGCCGATGGATTTTCCACAGCAGCACCGTTCGGTCTGGGTCGACATTCCGGGTGAACTGTTTGATCCGGAAAAGGGCAACCAGCTCTACAACGAGTACATGGATCAGCTGGAATATGCTGCGACCGTGGGCTTCGATGGCATCTGCGTCAACGAGCACCATGCCAACGGCTACGGCATCATGCCCTCGCCAAATATCATTGCCGCCAGCCTGGCGCGTCGCACCAAAGACGTGGCCATCGTGGTGCTGGGCAATTCCGTGGCGCTCTACAACCCGCCGGTGCGCGTGGCCGAAGAATTCGCCATGCTCGATTGCATTTCGGGCGGTCGGCTGGTGGCGGGCTTTCCGGTGGGCACCAGCATGGACACCAACTATGCCTACGGTGAAGTGCCCACGACCCTGCGCGACAAGTACTACGAAGGCGTGCGGCTGATCATGGAAGCCTGGAAGCGCAACGATGTGTTCGCCTTCAATGGCGAATACACCCAGATGCGCTATGTGAACTGCTGGCCCAAGCCCGTGCAGCGACCCCATCCGCCGGTGTGGATTCCTGGCGGTGGTTCGGTCGAAACCTGGGATTACTGCGCCGACAACAACTTTCTCTACAGCTACTTGTCGTTCTCGGGTTACAAGCGCGCCAAGGTCTTCATGGATGGCTTCTGGGACACGCTCGAGCGCAAGGGCTTGCCGCGCAATCCGTATCAGTCGGGCTTTGTGCAGTTCGTGGCCGTGGGTGACTCCGACGACGAATGCGCCGAGAAGTTCGGCCCCCATGCCGAGTGGTTCTTCAACAAGACCCAGCATGTGTATGGCGGCTTTGCCGAGGCGCCCGGCTATCGCACGCTCACCACGATCAAGATGGGCATGGAGAGCCAGCAGAAGGGCCCGCGCATCATCGACACCACCTGGAAGGAGATGATCGATCGCGGCACGGTCATTGCGGGCACGCCCAAGCGTGTGATCGAACAGATCGAAGATCTCGCCCGTTCGCTGAACACCGGGCACCTGGGCATCCTGGGGCAGTTCGGTGATATGCCGCACGACCGCACCATGGTGAACCTCAAGCGCATTGGTACCGAAGTCGTGCCTAAGCTGCGTCATCTGTGGGACGACAAGTGGGAAGACCACTGGTGGCCCAAGCCCATGAAGTCGCCGCGTCTGCCGCATGCCATCCCGAGTTTTGCGGGAGCGCAGGCATGAGTCAGACCCTGACGCTGGCTGGCAACGGTCTGAACGTTGAATACGAGCGGGTGGGCAGTGGACCGGTTCTGGTCTATCTGCACGGCGCCTTCGGACTGCAATGGTCGATGCCACTGGTGCAGGCGCTGGCGCAGCATCACACCGTCGTCGCGCCGTACATGCCCGGTTATGGGCGCAGCGAAGGGCTGGAGCGCATTGGCTCGTTTTACGACCTGTCGGTCTGGCTCGATGAAGTGCTCGATGCGCTCAAGCTCGATCAGGTGGCCATTGCCGGCCATGATTTTGGTGGCGCGGCAGCGGCCGAATACGCGGCGCTCTACCGGCGTCGCATCGAGAAGGTGGTCTTGCTCGCGCCCTATGGGCTGTGGCCGCAACAGGGTGAACCGCTGACCGATATTTTTGCGCTCACACCGGGTGCTCTCACCCGGGTGCTGTATGCCGACCCCACGGGCCCCCACGCAAACGACTTCAATGTGCAGTATCCGGACAAGGCTCAGCAGGACGAGGCGATTCTGGCGCGCAGACAGGCCCTGATCGCAGCGGCCAAGCTGATGTGGCCCATTCCCGACAAGGGACTGCGCCGGCGGCTCTATCGCATCACGGTGCCCACGCTGCTGATCGGTGCGCGCCAGGACGGCATCCTGCCCGAGTCCTACATGAAGGACTTCGCGTCAGCGATTGCCGGCGCGCGTCTGGTCATGGTGCAAGCCGGCCACATGCTGCCGCAGGAAGCCACGGCTGAGGTCACACACGAGATCTGCGGATTTCTGCAACACGCCACCGCCTGAGTTCGCACACTGGACGCACCCTGGAGAGCACGACCCATGTCACACAAACCGATCAACGCAAGCCGGCGCCACGCAGTGGGTGCCCTGGCTGCGACCACTGCGGTGCTGTCCGCACCGGCTATCGTGCAGGCTCAGAACCGCTGGAAGCCTGAGCGCCCGATGTCGATCTACAACCCGTTTGCAGCGGGTGGCGCCACCGACCTGCATATGCGGCTGCTGGCAGATCGGGTGGGCAAGACGCTCGGTCAACCGGTGCTGGTGGAAGTCAAGCCGGGTGCGGCCGGGACTCTCGCGCCCGCCGCGCTGGTCAATGCCAAGCCCGACGGCCACACGGTGGCCTGCATGAGCATCAATAGCCTGCGTTATCCGCACTACCAGCAGGTGGCGTGGAATCCGCTGCGCGACTTCACTTACATCACTGGTCTGTCCGGCTACACGATCGGCGTGGTGGTGCGCACCGACTCACCGTTCAAGACCATCGAGGACCTGATCGCGGCAGGCAAGAAGGAGCCGGAGAAGTACACCTACGGCACCAGCGGCATTGGTGGCACGGGTCAACTGCTGATGATCGAAGTCGATCAGGCCACGGGCGCCAAGTTCACGCATGTGCCGTACAAAGGCGGGGCTGAATGGATGCAGGCGCTGCTGTCGGGGCAGGTGCACTTTCTGGCGGACGCAGCACAGTGGGCACCGCATGTGGATGCCGGCCAGTGCCGCATCCTGGCCATGGCCACCGAGCAGCGTATTCCCAAGTACGCCAACGTGCCCACACTGCGTGAGCGTGGCTTCAATACTGTGGCCTACAGCCCCTACGGTCTGGTGGGTCCTAAGGACATGCCGCCCGGTATCGTGCAAACCTTGCATGAGGCCTTCAGCGAGGCTAGCAACGAGCCGGCCACGATTCAGTTCCTGGAACGCTATATCCAGGTGCCCTGGAAGTCGAACCCGGCCGAGTTTCGTGCCTTCGCCGAGAAGTACTACGTCGACGTCAAGCCCCTGCTGGTACGGGCCGGTCTGGCCAAGTAGCCGCGCGTCAAGACCCTGGCCGCTCGCGGCCGGGGTCGCTCAGTTTCCCGCTCAGTTTCCCCGCTCAGTTCCATTCAGGCCCGTGTGCGGCGCGGGCTGGGCCTGCTTTCAGGCCGTCGTCTGCAGGTGCTGCACGAACCAGTCGCGGGCCGCTGTGCTCGATGCATCGAACAGCGGGTTGTAGGGGTCGTAGTGGCGCCCGTGCAGGGTCACCAGCTGCTTGGGCTGATGGGCCTGCTCGAAGGCTTCGAGTTGCCATGCGACCGGGGTTTGCACGTCCTGGTCGGCCACGATCATGAGCAGCGGCGTGGGGGCGATGCGCGCCACGAACGCGATCGGCTCATAGGTGCGCAGCAGCTCCAGGCTGCGTAGTGTCAGGGCATTGGGATAGACGCCGGTCGTGTCGGACAGGCGGGCCCATTCTTCGGTCTCCGAGCCTGGCAGCGCCGCTTTGGTGAGCGTTGCAGGCTCGCCGCGCGCTCGCGCATCGCGGTCGGCCGCCAGGCGCTGCATGAAGCGCTCGATTTTGTCGGCCGGCACCCAGCTCTCGAAGGTGCGCTCGCCCGATACCAGCGGCACCTGCGACACCACACAGCGCACCCGACGGTCCAGTGCGGCCACCGTGAGCGCGTGGCCGCCCGAATAGCTCGTTCCCCACAGCCCGATGCGCTGCGGGTCGATGCCGCTGAGTGTGCGCAGGTACGAGATGGCCGCACGCATGTCCTCGACCTGCATCCACGGATGGGTCTCAAAGCGAGGCCAGCCACCGCTCCTGCCCCAGTTGCGATGCTCATAAGCCAGGCAGGCGAACCCGGCTGCAGCGAAGGCACGCGCATACCGGTCGAGGTCCATGTCGATCACTGCAGAAAAGCCGTGGCTGAGGACGATTGCAGGCAGGGACTCGGCGTCCCGACCCGTGGGCCGATAGACCCAGCCGAAGAGCTTCACGCCTTCGCCATCGAAGGTCACATCTCGTCGGTCGATACTCATGTCGGGATCCTCATGCACGTATGTCGATCGGTGTGACCAACTCGGCTCACAGGTACGCGGCCGACAGCTGATTGATGACGTCAGCTTGCTTGAGTTCTTCAGCCGTGCCCTGCATGACCACCTTGCCATGGCGCAACACATAGCCGTGATGCGCGACCTTCAGCGCCATGGAGGCCATCTGCTCGGCAATCACGACCGTGGTCTTGCGTGCCTGCGAATACTCGGTGATGAAGTCAAAGATCTGCTGCACGATGATGGGTGCCAGGCCAAGCGAGGGCTCATCGAGGAGCATGTAACGCGGTTCACGGATGGTGACGCTCGACAGAATCAGCATCTGCTGCTGGCCACCCGAGAGCATCCCGGACTTGCCCAGGCGCCGCTCCTTGAGGATCGGAAAGGCTGCGTACACCTGCTCCACGGCTTGCGCAAAGGGCGTGCGTCGTGGCCCGAAGCTCCAGGCGAGCGAGAGGTTTTCCTCTACCGTCAACCCACGAAAAAGCCTGCGTCCTTCCATGGCCAGCGACAGCCCCTGGCTCGCCCGCACATGCGTGGGCATGCGGGTGAGGTCCTGGCCGTCGACCTTGACCGTGCCGCCCGTGATCGGTGCCAGACCTGCCACCGACTTCAGCAAGGAGGATTTGCCCGCACCGTTTGCGCCCAGCACTGCGGTGATTTCACCAGGCCGTGCGATCAGATCGATGCCGTGCAGGGCCTGGATGTTGCCGTAGGCCACGTCGATGTTGCTGAGTTCAAGCATGTGCGCCGTCCTGCTGAATGCCGAGATAGGCTTCGATCACCGCCGGGTCGCGGCGCATGCCCTGCATGTCGCCCCGATAGATGACACGCCCGCTGTCCAGCACCACCACGTCATCAACAATGTCGTGAACGAAGTCCATGTGGTGCTCGATCAGCAGCACGGGCTTGTGTTGCCCCTTGATGTAGCGAATCACGCTGGCCAGCTGACCCAGTTCGCCTTCCGACAGCCCCGCGGCGGGTTCATCGAGCATCAGGACCGCCGGTTCCGCCATGACTGCACGGGCCACTTCGGTCAGACGTCGGTAGCCATAGGGCAATGACTCGAGCAGCTGATCGGCGACGGCAGTCAGCCCCGCCACCTCCATCACCTCGGCTGCGCGGGCCAGCATCGCCTGCTCTTCCTTGAGCACGCCAGGCAGCCTGAGGGCACTGGCGAGCATCGAACTCTTGTAGCGCAAGTGCGCCCCGAGCAGCACGTTCTCACGCACCGTGAAGGAAGGCACGAGCCGCGGGTCCTGGAAGGTGCGCACCACGCCCAGGCCGGCAATCTCGTGGTTGGGCTTGCCGCCAATGTCCTGGCCTTCAAAGAGCACCTGACCGTTGCTGGGCGTGTAGATGCCGCTGGCCACATTGACCAGCGTGCTCTTACCGGAGCCGTTGGGGCCGATCAGCGCCGTGATGCGACCGGGCCGCAACGCGAGCGACACCGAGTCGAGTGCGACCAGACCGGCAAAGCGGCGCCCCAGATCGCGTACTTCGAAGACGGGCGTTGCCGGCTCCCCGGTGCTGTCGGCGCGTGATGCGCCAGATGTACTGGCTAGCCCTGATGCGACTGTGCCTGAGCCGCCCGGTGTCCCCATGCCTTGCAGCGCGCGCGGTGCAATGAATCGCGCCGGCTCAGCGATCGCCCCGGCAATGCCCTTGCGAAACAGCAAAAACATGACCATCAGGATCAGGCCGTAGACCATGAACTGATAGGCCGCAAAGGCCTGCAGTTTCTCTGGCAGATAGGTGAACATCACCGCACCCAGGATCGGTCCGATGATGGTGCCGATACCACCCACGACGGCCATCACCAGCACTTCCACCGAGCGCATGATGTTGAAGCTGTCGGGCCCCAGATACCCGACCAGATGTGCATAGAACGCACCGGCCAGGCCAGCCAGGGCTGCGCTGATGGCGTAGGCCCGACGCTTGGTGCGGCCTTGCGCAATGCCGATGCTGCCGGCAGCGATTTCGCTGGTGTGGATCGCAAAGAACGCCCGACCGTGATGCGATTGCACGAAATTGCGCAGCAGCCACAGCACGACCGCCGTGACCACCAACAGCACCCGGAAATAGTTCACCCCATCTATGTCGAAGCCCAGGATGTTGAGGGACTTCAGCGTGGGCGAGGGGATGCCGCTCAGGCCCATCACGCCGCCCGTGACGTTGTTCCACTCCTTGGCGATCTCGAAGCACAGCAGCCCAAAGCCCGAGGTCATCATCGCCAGGTAGAACTCCTTGACCCGACCGGCCGGTACGGCCAGCAACCACCCCACCAGGGTGGTGATGAGCGTGCCGGCAACAATGGCCGCCACGACCGGAAAGCCCAGTGACTTCACCATCAGGGCTGATCCATAGGCCCCAATGGCGAAGAAGCCGGCATGACCCAACGAGATTTGTCCGGCAATTCCTGTCAGCAGGTTGATGCTCTGGGCGAGCAGGATGTTGAGCATCACAAACGACAGCAACTGAACGGTGCCTCGGTCTGCTGAGGCTGGCCAGAACCAGAGTGCCAGCAGCACGACGACGGACAGTGCCGGATGCGCCAGCAGGCGCGAGACGGTCTTGCGCAGCGCATTCATACTTTGACCATCTCCTTTTCGCCGAGCAGGCCTTCAGGGCGCACGGCGAGCGCCACCATCAGCAGCGCAAAGGCAATCGCCTGCTCGGCAGCGGTCGAGATGTAGCCGCCCACGAGCTTTTCCATCACGCCCAAAAAAATGCCGCCTGCCAACGCGCCCCAGGTATTGCCGATGCCGCCCAGCACCGCTGCCACAAAGCCGAAGATCAGCAGGTTGAAGCCAAAGGCCGCATCGATCGTGCCGGTGATTTGCGCCACCAGCACGCCTGCGATGCCGGCCAGGATGCCGCTGCCGATATAGGACAGCGTGACCACCTTGCGCACCGGAATGCCCATGACCGAGGCCAGGTCGGGGTCCATGGCCACCGCCTGCAGGGCGCGCCCCCAGGAGGTGCGCTTCAGAAACAACTCGAAGGCGATGACCAGCACCAGCGCAATTGCCAGGATCACCAGGTACTGCGCCGACAGCCGCACGCCAAAGATGTTGATGTAGTCGCGCGGCGAGAACAGGAACGACGGAAAAGCCATCGCCTGCGAGCCGAAATACTTCGAGACAAAGCCCTGCAGAAAAATGCCTACGCCCAGCGTGGTGACCACCCAGCCCATGCTGCCGCCGATTTTGGCGATGGGGCGAATCGCGATGGCTTCGGTCAAGCCGGCCACGATGCCCACCAGCACGATGCCCGCCAGCAAGCCTGCATACAAGCCCATGCCTTGCGCGGCAAAGAGCACTGCGCCCACGGCGGCCAGCATCATGAGCGAGCCTTGCCCGAAGTTGAGTGTCCGGGTGGTCAGAAACGTGAGGTTCAGCCCCAGCGCGATCAGCGCATAGACCGCCCCAACGCTGATGCCGCCCAGGATCAGGCTGATGGCAAATGACATGGGAAGTCCCTGTGTGAAGTCTTGTTCATCGGGTGGGCGCTCGCACGAGCGAGCGCACCCTGTTCTGATCCGTCACAAGCCGATAGCGGCTCATTCACAGCACAGGGCCGCGCAGTCTGCACACCGTGGCAGGCAGCGCGAAGCCCCGTGCTGTCAGGCGGATGTGGCCTTATTGCTTGGAGATCGCTAATTCGACCGGCGTCTTCTCGCCCTTGATGTACTCGAACATGCCCAGGTCCTGCGGACGCACAAGCAGCCGGTTCATCGGTGAGAAGTTGGCTGTTCCGTTGGCCAGTGCCAGACCTTTGATCTGGTTGAGAGCGGCGACGACCTTGTCCTTGTCGGTGCTGCCCGCAATGCGCACGGCTTCCATCAGCATGTTGGTGCAGTCAAAGCCTGCACCTACGGTCAGTGCGAAATAGACCTGCGGCGAGCGCGGATCGTCGCCCCACCAGCGGTCCTTTTCCTTGCCGAACTTGGCGGCGTAGGCATCAGCCAGTTCCTTGGCCATGCCCGTGGGCGTCTTGCCCGGTGCATAGGTGGCGAGCATGGTGGCGCGGGTGCCAATGGCCAGGTCGCCCGCACCTTCCTTGTAGGGCAGCGAGATACCGCCGCCGCTGGTGATCAGCGGCACATCGAAGCCTGCCCGCAGCATGTTGCGACGAATCACCGCCATGTCTGCACCCAGGCCCACCACCACCAGAACGTCGGCGCCGGCTCGCTGCACGCGGCTGATCTGGGCGGTCATGTCCTGTGCGCGCTGGTTATACGACTCCACGGCGACCGGTTTGGACTTGGTGAGCCCCTCGACCTCAGCGCCAAGCAGCTGCGCACCCGACACACCGTAGCCGGTGCTCTCATGCATGATCCCGATCTTCTTGAAGCGCGTGGCCACATAACCGCCGAGTGCCTTGGCCTCCACATCGTTCTGGATGGCTGTGGCGATCACGTTCTTGCGGGCCGGCTTGTCTGTGCCGTCGGGATAGACGATCGATGGCGTTTGCGCTTGCGGGTTGCAGTAGGCGCGCCCATCCACGGTGACCATGTCGATGACCGCCAGCGTGGGGCCGCTGCCGCCAGGCCCGACGATCACGTCGATGTCCTTGGAGTCGAGGATGCGGCGAATGTTCTGCACGGCGCGGTCAGGCACCAGCTGGTCGTCCAGCGAGATGGCCAACTCGACCTTGCGTCCGAGCACACCGCCCCGTGCATTGATCCGGTCGATGGCCAACTCGATGCCGCGTCGTGTGCCTTCACCGAATTCATTGTAGGGACCGGTGAGTGCACCAGTGTTGCCGATCTTGATCGTTTGAGCGGACGTGCCGGCAGCCAGCGTGGCCAGGGCAAGGCCCAGGCCGGCGGCCAACCAGGTCTTGGAAGTGCGCAGTGTCATGAGGTCTCCTTGTGTAGCAATGTGTGAAAGCGCCATCGAGTGCGGCGTTACAGGGCCAGCTCCAGGATTTCACGTACCTGGGCAGGGTCAGTGATGGGGCGCGGGTTGGCGCGCACCATGGGACTTTGCATGGCAGCTGCGGCGATGCGATCGAACTGATCACGCGCCACCTTGACCTCGGACAGGCGCGTCGGCAAACCGAGCGAGCGGATCAGTCCGCCCACCAGATCGGCTGCGTCGCCCCCGGGTGCGTCGAATGCACGCGCGATCCGCTCCAGCGGCTCGGCGACCTGCTCGCGGTTCCAGCGCATGACATTGGGCAGCATCACGCAGGACGTATGGCCGTGCGCCACGCCTGCTACGGCGCCCAGCTGATGGCCGATGCCATGGCTGGCGCCCCATTCCACGCGACCCATGCCGGTGGAGCACAGCCACACGCCGAGCTGGCTTTGAAGCCGCATGGCCAGATCGGTCGGATTGGCCCGGTTGGCGGGCAGCGCGTCCTTGAGCATGCGCAATCCTTCGGCGCAGGTGGCGCTCACAAACGGATTGGGCGTGCGCGAACAGATGGACTCGACCGCATGGTCCACAGCCCGAATCCCGGTGGATAACCATAGCCACTCGGGCGTGTGCACCGTGAAGGCGGGGTCAAGAATGACGGTGTGGGCGCAGATGAATTTGCCCACGTACAGGTCCTTGACCTGGCGGTTTCGGTCGGTGCAGCCGCCGATGTTGCTGAACTCGGCGGCCGACAGCGTGGTCGGCACGATGATCTGACGCACCGGCGAGGGCTTGACTGCCGGCGTGTTCCAGCTGCCGTCCGCACGGGTGGTGACCCGGTATTCCAGCAGGGCTTCCTCGCTGCGGATGTCCTCGGCCAGCACGATCTGCGCCACTTTGACCGTGTCGATCGGCGAGCCGCCGCCCACGGTCACGATCAGATCGGCCTGGGCTGCACGAATCGCCTGGGCCGTGTGCAGCACCGAGCCCAGCGGCGAGTGCTCTTCGGTGTCGTCATAGACACCGGCAACACGATCACCCAGGCGGGCACGCAAGGCATTGATGGCATCGGTGCGCCGGTTCAGCGTCTTGCTGGCCACGATGAACAGGCGCCTGGCGCCCAGCCCTTCGGCCGTTTCGGCGATGGCCTCGGCGGCCGGCCGACCGTAGATGATGCGCTCCTGCTGGATGAAGTCGTATTTGCCTCGCAGCATCATCATGTCCTTTAACGGTCTCTCAGGTGTGCGACGAGGTGTATGACGCGATGCGCCTCAATCACGCGGCAGCGCATGCTTGGTGACTTTTCCAGTCGCGTTGTGGGGCAGTTCCTTCACGAACCGCACGGTCTTGGGGACCTTGAAGCGCGCCAGATTGCGCCCGCAATGCTCGAGCACATCGTCGGTATCCAGCATCGCGCCCTCTTTGAGCACGATGAATGCGCGACCCACCTCGCCCCATTTTTCGTCGGCAATGCCAATGACCGCGGCCTCAGCCACTTGCGGCAATCGATAGAGGGTGTCTTCGACTTCCGCCGGATAGACGTTCTCGCCGCCGGAAATGAACATGTCCTTCCAGCGGTCAACGATGTAGTAGAACCCTTCGTCATCCACATACGCCGCATCGCCGGTGTGCAGCCAGCCATCGACGAGCGTGGTCTTGTTGGCCTCGGGGCGGCGCCAGTAACCGGGCGTCACGGTCGGTCCTTTGATGAGCAGCTCGCCTGTTTGATTGGGCGGCAGATCGCGGCCCTGGTCATCGACGATCTTGAGTTCGGCATGCAGCACCTGCTGACCCGAGGAACCGATCTTGTCGAGTGCGCGGGTCTTGCTCAGCAACGTGCCAATGGTGCAGGTCTCGGTCATGCCCCAGCCTTGCTGGAATAGCACGCCCTTGTCGGCATACAGCTTGAGCAGCGCAATGGGCGAGGCCGCCCCGCCGATCCCCACGCTCACCAGATGATCAAAGCGCGCAGCCTCAAAGCCCGGCAACTGACTCATGAACAGGAAGTTCGTGGGCACACCGAACACATGAGTGATACCGCTAGCGGGATTGGCCAGCAGATCCAGCGCATGCTGCGGATCGAACTGACGCATGATCACCAGCGGCGCGCCCAGGTGAAAGCAGGGCATGGCATACAGACAGATGCCGCCCACATGGAATTGCGGCAGATAGGTCAGGCCCTTTGAGCGGCTGGTGAGGTCGGTCTTCATGGTCGCGTTGACGGCGTTGAAGAACTGCGCACCGTAGGTGATCTGAGCGCCCTTGGGCCGACCGGTCGTGCCCGAGGTGTACATCAGCACCCAGACATCGTCATGGCGTGGCCGATGCCGCTGACCCAAGGCGCGGTTCGCCGCGATGGCGCGCTCATAGTCGCTGTCTGTGCCATCGCGTTTGAGGAGCGTCACCGGGATCTTGCAGCGACGCTTCAGTTCGGCGGCCTGTTCGCTGAATTCCTCGCTGTAAAACAGGACGCGCGGTTCGGCATCGTTGAGAATGAATTCCAGCTCAGGGACAGCCAGTCGCCAGTTCAGCGGCAGGTGGATGGCACCGATGCGCGGCGCAGCGAAGATGATCTCGTTGTTGTCGGTGGAGTTGTGGCACAGGGTGGCCACGCGGTCACCCGGTTGCACGCCCGCGTCGTGTTGCAGGTAACCGGCCAGCGCTTCGACGCGCTGGTGCATCTGCAAGTAAGTGAACGACCTGCCTGAATGCAAGTCTTGCTGCGCCAGGTTGTCGGGCGCGTAGGACGCGTGGTGCGCGATCCAGTCGTATTGCTGGACGTCCATCGGATGTCTCCCCCTGCGGCGACCTGAGGTCTGCTCGTGGCGAGACCGTATCACACCTTGGAGGGGGATCGCAGCCTCAGCTCTGTGCCTGGGACCTGTGGGCTGGCTGACCGACCGGGCGCGCTGGCCGCCGGGGCTGGATCAGCGTGGAGTCGGCACCGGGCGGGGGTCGGTTACGAAACCTATTTTGGACAGACCGGATTGTTGCGCTGCGGCCATGACTTCGGCCACTTTGCGATAGACCACCTGCTGATCGGCGCGCAAGAGCAAGTCGGGCTGCGGGGTGCGGGCAGCCGCCTCGCGCATGCGTGCCTCCAGCGCCAAGGCATCGGCCACCGGCGCATCGTTCCAGTAGACCCGGCCCTGAGCATCGATCGACACCGTGATGGTGTCGGGCTTCTCGGCTGACGCGGGCGCCTGTGCCTGCGGCAGATCGAGGCGGATCGCATGGGTGAGCAGGGGCGCCGTGATGATGAAGATCACCAGCAGCACCAGCATGACGTCGACCAGTGGCGTCGTATTGATCTCGGCCATGGGCTGCGGCGAGCCGCCGCGGGAATCGAATCCTCCGAATGCCATGGGGCGCTCCGCTCAGTGACCGACTTGCTGCAGCGCGGAAGACGACTCCCGCAAGGGACTGCGCAGCCCGTCGGAGGTGCCGGACTCCAGTCGCTGTCCGGTGGTGACCAGGGCATGCAGGTCGTGCGCAAAGCCATCCAGTTCGGCCATGACCACCCGATTGGTGCGCGTGAACGCGTTGTAAGCGAGCACCGCGGGAATGGCGACCGCCAGACCGGCCGCCGTCATGATGAGCGCCTCGCCGACCGGCCCGGCGACCTTGTCGATCATGACCTGTCCTGACGAGGCAATTTGCAGCAGGGCGTGGTAGATGCCCCAGACCGTGCCGAACAGCCCGATGAAGGGGGCGGTGCTGCCGACCGAGGCCAGCAGCGTGAGGCCGGATTCCAGGCGGGCCGACGTGCGGTTCATCTCCTGACGCAGAACGCGGGTCACCACTTCATTGCGATCGACCGATCCGGACAGCGTGGCGTCGGTCTGGGACCGGACGGCCAGTCGGGCCTTGTCTGCCAACGGCGCGAAGACGCCTTCCGGGTCGTCGCGGGTCAGTCCTTCGATCGCTTCATCGAGCGAGCGGGCTGCCCAGAAGCGCGACACCGCGCCGCGTGCGCTGCGCCGCATCCGCCAGGCCGACCAGGCCTTGGACAGGATGAAGACCCAACTCACGATGGACATGGCCAGCAGCAACCAGGCGACCGAATGGGTCACTGCATCGCCGGCCTCCCAGAAGTGCATCAGTCCCAGCGGTTCGTTCTGCGTGTTCGACATCGTCATCCTTCGAGCTTGAAAACCCATTCCCAATTGCGGTACCACTCGGCGACCGGCTGACCATCGACCGTGGCCGGGCGAAAGCGCCATTTGCGCACACCCTCGCTTGCTGCGCGGTCCAGGGCGGCTGAGCCGCTGGACTGACGCACCTGCACCTCGAGCACGCCACCATCGGCGCCGACATGCACATCCAGTCGGACCGTGCCCTGCTCGCCCATGCGCTTGGCGGACAGAGGATAAGCCGGCGCCGCATTGCCGGCCCAACTGGCATCGACCCGTGGCCCGACGCGCCGCGGTGCGGCGGGCGCTGCGGGCGCTGCGGGCTGCGCTGCACCGGTGACGGTGCCGGACTCAGGCGTACTGCGTGCTGAAGGGCCGATGTTCGACGCCAGTGCGGGCGGGGCCGTGGCGGCTGCCGAGGGCGCCGCGGCCGCGGGCGCAGCGGCTGGCGCGACGGGTGCGGGCAACGCGACCGCAGGCAGCTGCGGGGCCGATGTCGCAGGCGCGCTGTCGGGCACCGTGCGCGCGGGGGTCGGGCTGACGGTCTGATCCATCGGCCTCGGTGCATGTGCAGCCGACTGGGCTGGAGTCGGGTTGGGGGCAGGGGAGGTTGCCGGAACGGGCCGCGGTTTGACCGCAGCCGGCGGGGCGGGCGGCATGACAGCGCGTGGCGCAGGGGCTGCGGGCGGAGGGACTGGCGTGGGCGGGACGATCAGTTGCACCACCACAGGGGGGGGCTTCTGATGGGAGCTGTGGGAGTGCTGCGCGAGGTTACCCAGCCCCAAGGCGGCCAGCGCATGCAAGCCCACCGCTGCCGCGATCAACAGCGCGCGCCGGCTCCACATTCCAACACTGCGCCGTCGCCCGGGAATGCCTGGGTCAATGCCCACCCGGGCGCAACCCCAGAACATCCTGCATGTCGTACAGGCCCGGGGCGCGACCCGCCAGGAATCGGCAGGCCCTCAGGCTGCCTTGCGCATAAGTGGCTCGGCTCGCTGACCGATGGGTGATCTCGATGCGCTCGCCGATTCCAGCGAAGAGCACGGTGTGGTCGCCGACGATGTCGCCGCCTCGAATCACCGAAAAACCGATCTTGCCCTGCGCCCGCTCACCGGTGACGCCATGGCGTGCCCAGGTGGCCACCTCATCGAGTGTCACGCCTTGCGCGGCCGCGATCACTTCACCCATGCGCAGGGCCGTCCCCGAGGGGGCGTCGACCTTGTGCCGATGGTGGGCCTCCGTGATCTCGATGTCATAACCCTCTGAGAGCAGCCCCGCCGCCACTTCCAGCAGCTTGAGGGTCACATTGACGCCCACGCTCATGTTGGGCGCAAAGACGATGGGAATTCGCTTGGCGGCGTCGGCAATGGTCTGTCGACCAGCCGCGTCAAAGCCGGTGGTGCCGATCACCATCGCCACGCCCTGCTGGGCGCATCGGTCGATCAATTCCAGGGTGCCTTCCGGGCGGGTGAAGTCGATGATGACCTGGGCACGCTCGAGTGCGCGGGCGGCATCGCTCGTGACTGTCACGCCGGTTGCGCGGCCGAGAAACTCGCCGGCATCGCGGCCGATGGCCGGCGAGCTGGCGAGGTCGAGTGCCCCGACGAGTTGCGTGTCCGGGCCGTCCAGTACCGATTCAACGAGCATATGGCCCATTCGGCCTGACGCACCTGCGATGGCGACTCGCAGTGGTGTCGCGCTGTCCGGATTCATCGGAATCGCCCCTGTTTGCGACGGTAGCCGGGCAATGCCGGATCGTTGCCTTCGTCCACGTCCGGCAAGGCGTTGGCCTCGACCGAAGCCACCTTGCCTTCGGCAAAGAGCACCGATGCGCGTCGGGAATCAACGCTGCCGTCCGGATGTTTGAACAGAAAAACGTAATCCCAGCGGTCGTTGCGGAAGGGATCGGTCAGCAGCGGCGTGCCCAGTGCAAAACGGACCTGCTCGCGGGTCATGCCAGGCTTGACCTGCCGAAACATGGACTGATCGACGTAGTTTCCCTGGGGGATTTCGATGCGATAAGGTTGGAACATTCCGCTGCGGCTGCGATCTTGCGACGCACAACCCGTCACGGCGGCCAGGATGCCGACCCACAGGGCGACGCGCAGGGCGTGCGGAAGCTTTCCAGGGTGAAACGATCGCGTGCCGGGCATGAACGTGGGCGAGTCGGGGAAGTCGGTGAGGGGCCCCGAAGGGCAAGTCGCTATGATACGCAATCGACGGGGGCGCGGCCGCCGCCGCGCTGGAGCACGCTGTGCCGACATCCAACGAATTGAAGAGCATGGGGCTGAAGTCGACGCTCCCCCGGCTCAAGGTGCTCGAAATCTTTCAGCTGGGCCGACGGCGTCACATGAGCGCCGAGGATGTCTATCGCGAATTGCTGGCCGAGGACCATGATGTGGGTCTGGCCACGGTCTATCGCGTGCTGACCCAGTTTGAGCAGGCTGGCCTGCTCAAGCGCAGCCATTTCGAGTCGGGCAAGTCGGTGTACGAACTCGATGAAGGTCAGCACCACGACCATCTGGTCTGCCTGCAGTGTGGCCGTGTCGAGGAGTTCTTCGATCCCGAGATCGAGCGTCGACAGCAGCAGATTGCCCACGATCGTGGTTTTGCGCTGCAGGACCATGCCTTGGCCTTGTATGCAAATTGCACCAAGGTGGCGTGTCCGCACCGCGGTTGACCGCCCGGGTCTCGCGTGTGCACGGTCGACGGGCTTGTCACTCCCCGATTCGGTGCGCTTTTGTGACGCCGTCCCCTACGGTATGGCTTTTGCTAGGCTAAGTACATGGTGCCCACGTCTTCCCAACCGCTGCCTGCCGCCCCGGGCATTCACGACGAGATGTTCCACGCCGGCCAGCGCCCGCGCGGGCACTATGCCGCGTATGCCGCCTGGCTGGATTCCATGTCCTCTGAACAGATGGCGGCCAAGCGTGCGGAAGCCGATCTGCTGTTTCGGCGTATCGGCATTACCTTCTCGGTCTATGGCGATGACGCCGATACCGAGCGGCTGATTCCATCGGATGTGGTGCCGCGCATCATCGCGGCCGATGAATGGGCGTTCCTGGAGCGTGGCCTGGTGCAGCGGGTCACCGCCATCAATCGTTTTCTGGCCGACATCTATCACGACCAGGAGATCCTGGCCGCAGGCCTGATCCCGGCGCGCCAGATCCTCGAGAACGAGCAGTTCGCGAAAGCCATGGTCGGTGTCCGGGTGCCGCGCGATATTTATGCGCAGATCGTCGGGGTCGATATTGTTCGCCACAGCGACGGCTCGTATTACGTGCTGGAGGACAACCTGAGGGTGCCGTCGGGCGTGTCCTACATGCTGAGCAACCGCAAGATGATGATGCGGCTGTTTCCGGATCTCTTTCGTCGCTATCAGGTGCGACCGGTCGAGCACTATCCGGCGCTCCTGCTTCAGACACTGCGTGCCGCGACCGACGCGCATGCGCCGGTGGTCGTGCTGCTCACGCCCGGACGCTATAACAGCGCCTACTTCGAACATGCGTTCCTTGCCCAGCAGATGGGTGTGGAGCTGGTCGAAGGGCAGGATCTCTTTGTCAAAGACCATTGCGTCTACATGCGGACCACCGACGGCGCGCGCCGCGTGGACGTGATCTACCGGCGCATCGACGACACCTTCCTCGATCCCCTGGCGTTCCGGGCTGATTCCATGCTTGGGGTGCCTGGTCTGTTTTCGGCCTATCGGCAGGGCAACGTCAATATCTGCAATGCGGTCGGTACTGGCGTGGCCGATGACAAGTCGATCTACCCGTTTGTCCCGGAGATGATTCGCTTTTACCTTGGCGAAGAGCCGATCCTCAAGAATGTGCAGACCTGGCAGTGCCGCAAACCTGACGAGTTGGCGCATGTGCTGGCCCATCTCGATCAGCTCGTGGTCAAGGAAGTGCATGGGGCGGGGGGCTACGGCATGCTCGTTGGGCCCACCAGCAGTCGCGAGGAAATCGAAAACTTCCGTGCCCGACTGATCGCTCACCCGGATAACTACATTGCCCAGCCGACCCTGTCCTTGTCGGCCTGCCCCACGTTTGTGGAGGAGGGCGTTGCGCCGCGCCACATCGATTTGCGACCCTTCGTGCTGGTGGGGCGCGATGTGCGCATCGTGCCGGGTGGACTCACGCGCGTGGCGCTCAGGCGCGGCTCGCTCGTGGTCAATTCCTCGCAGGGCGGCGGCACAAAAGACACCTGGGTGCTTGAGTCACCCGACGATTCACCCGAGGCGCAGTTTCAGTCTCAGTCTTCTAGTGCTGCGGGGGGATCCGCTGCAGCCTCCGCGGTGGCCTGAGGAGCTCAGCGATGCTCTCGCGCGTAGCCTCGAACCTCTACTGGATGTCCCGCTATCTGGAGCGGGCCGAAAACATGGCGCGCATCCTGGATGTGGGTGCGTCGCTAGCGCTGCTGTCGGGCCAGGATGACGAGCGTGCCTCGATCGAACCGCTGGTGATCACCGAGACGCTCGATGCATTCACCGGCACATCGGGTCCACGCACCCCCGAAGCCGTGGCCCGATTCCTCGCCTGGGACCCGGAGCACCCGTCGTCGATCGTCAACTGCCTGCATGCGTGCCGCGAAAATGCCCGGTCGGTGCGCGGATCGATCACCTCCGAGATGTGGGAGAACATCAACGACACCTGGCTTCAGATGGTGTCCAAGCGCGCCTTCCATCCCACCGACGCCGCGTTCTTTGAATGGGTCAAGGAGCGCTCGCATCTGTTTCGCGGCATCACGTATGCCACGATTCGTCGCGACCAGCCCTATCTCTTCATCCGCCTGGGCACCTTTCTGGAGCGGGCTGACAACACGGCCCGCATCCTGTCGGTCAAGCAGGCGCGCCAGCGTCCCCAGACGCGGGCCGACACCCTCAATGACCATTACCGCCTGAGCGCCGTGCTGCGTTCGGTCAGCGCTCTTGAGGCCTACCGCGACACGTATCGCGATGCCATCGATGCAGAGCGGGTGGCCAGTCTGCTGATCTTCGATGCCTCCCTGCCCCGGTCGCTGCGCCACTGTTTCGATGAAGTGGTGGCCAACCTGAATGGGTTGCCCCAGGCGCCTGCACGCACGGCGCGCCGTCTGGCCGCACACATGCTCGCGCTGTTGCAGCACGGCGAACTCGAAGACGTCCATGGTGTGGGTCTTGACGCGTTTCTTGAGCGGTTTTTGCGTAACAATGTGAGGCTTGGCGAGGCCGTACATGCGGCTTACATGGAAATGAAGTGACCTCGCGCTGGCGGGGCAAGCCCACGGTGATGAAGTGACCTACTGCGTAGCCATGTCCCTCGATGCAGGGCTGCTGTTTGCATCCGACTCGCGCACCAATGCCGGGGTCGATCACATCTCCACGTTCTGCAAGATGTCGGTGTTCGAGGCGCCTGGCGAGCGCGCCATCGTGCTGCTGAACTCTGGCAACCTCGCCACCACGCAAACGGTGATCAGCACCCTGCGCAAGGCGATGGGATCGGAACGGCCGAACCTCATGACCTCAGGCAGCCTGTTCGATTGCGCAGCGCTGGTCGGCGAGGCCACCCGTTCGGTCATTGCCCATCATGCCGGGCAGCAGGCCCAGGCCGGATCGGTCGACTTCAGTTGCAGCTTTCTGGTGGGCGGCCAAATTGCCGGCGAGCGGCCTCGACTCTTTTTGGTCTACCCGGAAGGCAACTTCATCGAAGCCACCGACGACACACCGTATTTTCAGATCGGCGAAAGCAAGTACGGCAAACCCATTATCGATCGGGTGATCAAGCCCTCTACGCCGGTCGACGAAGCCTTGAAGTGCGCGCTGGTCTCCTTCGACTCCACCATGCGCTCCAATCTGTCGGTGGGTCTGCCGCTGGACATTGCGCTGGTGCGTCCCAACGCCATGCGCGTGACCTTTCGACATCGCGTCGATGTGGGAGATGCCTATTTCGGTTCGTTGCGCCAAGGGTGGAGTCAGGGCCTGCGGCGCGTGTTCAACGAGCTCCCCTCACCTGACTGGTTGCAGCTGGACTGAGCGTCAGCGCAGCAGCTCGCGTGCGTGTTTGCGGGTGGTGGCGGTGATTTCCACGCCACCGAGCATGCGGGCAATTTCCTCGACACGCTGGGTGCGATCAAGCCGCTCGATTTGGCTCACGGTGGCGTCAGCCTGGCGGCGCTTGCTCACCGACAGATGCTGATTGGCCTTGGCGGCCACCTGTGGCAGGTGCGTCACGCACAACACTTGTCGTGTTTCGCCCAGCTTGCGCATCAGTTCTCCGATGACCTCGGCCACGGCACCGCCCACTCCGGCATCGGCCTCATCGAAAATCAGGGTCGACACAGGATTGGCCTGTGCCGCCCATTCGCTGATCGCCAGGCTGATGCGTGAGAGTTCGCCCCCCGAGGCGACCTTGCCCAGCGCGCGCGCCGTGGCGCCTGCGTGCCCGGCGATGCGAAACTCGATGCGATCCATGCCGTGCGCGGCCGCTTCGCTGCGTTCCAGAGCGATCTGCAGGCGGCCGCCCTGCATGCCCAGACGCCCAATGCGCTCCGAGACATCGCGTTCAAGTTGACGTGCGACCTGTGCACGCGCTGCGGACAGCTGCTGTGCCAGCGCTTCATAGGCCTGAAGTGTCTGCGCGACGTGCCGTTCCAGACCAGGCAGATCCTGGGAACGCTCAAGGGCCTGGAGCCGGTGCTCAACTTCCGCGAGCTCGACATGCAATTGCTCGGGCGGCAACCGGAACTTTCGACCGGCTGCAAAGAGCGCGCCAATGCGGGCTTCGACCTCCGCCAGCCGCTGCGGATCGAGGTCGACCCGCTCGGCATAGTCGGACAGCAAGGAGGCGGCTTCGGCAGCCTGGATTGCGGCCGACTCCAGCAGGTCGTAGGCCGGCTGCAGACGCTGATCGACCGCAGCCAGAGGTCGCAAGCGCTGTTGAGACGACTGCAGCCGCCCCACGACGGCATTGTCTGCGTCGGACAGTGCATCGGCGAGCCCACGGCTGCCTTCGATCAATGTGGCAGCATGCGCCAGGCGCTTTTGCTCGGCGTTGAGCTGGTCCCACTCCTGCGCGACAGGATGCAATTGGGACAATTCATCGTGTTGCCACTGCAGGCGATCGCGCTCCAGGCCGAGGGTGCGCTCGCCCTGGCGGGCGTCATCGAGTTCGCGCTGTGCCCCGCGCCAAGCCGCATACGCGCTGGCCAGCGGCGCTGGATCGGTACCGGCCAGTCGATCCAGGAGCGCGCGCTGTCCGTCAGGGCGCAACAAGGACTGCGAGGCGTGCTGGCCGTGGATTTCGACCAGCATGTCCCCTAACTCTCGCAGCTGGGCCGCGGTGGCCGGATGGCCGTTGATCTGGGCGCGGCTGCGGCCATCGGATTCGATGATCCGACGCATCAGCACCCGGCCCGCATCGCCAGTCAGGTCACGCTCGCTCAGCCAGGCCTCGACGCGCGCATCGGTGGTGAAGGCGGCGCAAAGGTCGGCACGCGCACAACCCTCCCTCACCACCCCGGAGTCGGCACGACCACCGAGTGCCAGACCCAACGCATCGATCAGGATCGACTTGCCGGCGCCGGTTTCACCGGAAAGCACGGTGAACCCCGGGCCGAATTCAAGGTCGACCGATTCGACGATGACGAAGTCGCGCAGACGCAGTTCGGTCAGCATGGCGATGCAGACGGTCTGCCCAGCCGAAGCAGGCCCAGGGGCAAGCGGGCGCGCAATGGGGCGTTGGAAGGTGCCACGGTCCGTCAGGGGCGCGGCGCCAGGCTGGGCATTTCATGCCAGTTCAGCTTGGAGCGTAGCGTGGCGTAATAGCTGTACCCCACCGGGTGCAGAAAGCGGCAGCTGTGTTCAGAGCGCCTGACCTCCAGCACATCATCGACCTGCATGTCTGCGAAGGTCTGCATGTCGCAGTTCACGCGTGGCTCGCGGCCTTCAGTGACGCTGATGGTGATGACCGAGGTGGCGGGCAGCACGATGGGCCTGTTTGAGAGCGCCTGCGGCGCCACCGGTACGAGGACTAACCCCTGGAGCCTGGGATGCAGGATGGGGCCGTCACAAGACAGGGCATAGGCCGTGGAGCCGGTGGGGGTGGCGACGATCAGTCCATCGGCCCGTTGGCTGTACATGTACAGGCCGTCCACGTGGACCAGCACTTCGATCATGCCGGTGCGCGAACTGCGGCTGACCACCACATCATTCAGGGCGCTGGCTTCAAAGACCGGGCTGCCGTCCCGCAGGATGCGCGCCCGCAGGATGGCCCGATCTTCGGCCTCGAAATGTCCCTCCAGCACCGCGCCGAGCGCTTGCTGCCAGCGCAGTAATGGAATGTCGGTGATAAAGCCCAGTCGACCGAAATTGATACCCACCACGGGTACGCCATGCGGAGCCAGTTCGCGTGCAATGCCCAGCATGGTGCCGTCGCCGCCGACGATGACGGCCAGATCGGCTTCGCGACCCACCTCGGCCATGCCGGCGGTGTCCAGGTCGGGACGACCCAGTGCCTGGGCGGCGCTGGGTTCATACACGGCCCGCTGCCCCCTGTGCTTGAGGAAGGCACCGATTTCCAGGAGCGTCTGGGCGACGGCATCGGACTGCTGGCGACCGAAGAGGGCGACGGTTCTGATCGGGGGAGTCATCTTGGCATTTCACCATACTTCCATCACAGTCAGGCTCCAGCCAGGCCATCAGTGTTAGGCCAGCAGGCGTATGCTGCCGTCAGCCGCGCCAGGATTCGGATCGTGATCCGCAAGACAGGTTTGGCATTCGGTTAATTTCCGTTTATACAATTCCACCACCATGTTGGATGCCCGCTCCCAAACTCTGCTCAAGACGCTGATCGAGCGTTACATCGTCGATGGCCAACCGGTGGGCTCGCGCACGCTGTCGCGCCATTCCGGACTTGAGCTGTCAGCGGCCACCATTCGCAATGTCATGGCCGACCTGGAAGAGCTCGGTCTGATCTCCAGCCCACACACCTCGGCCGGACGCATCCCCACCCCGCGCGGTTACCGGTTGTTTGTGGATCGGCTCATCACGGTGCAGCCCCTGGAGCTCGAACAGACAGAGCGGCTGCAGGGGCAGTTGCTGGCGGATGAGCCCCAGCGTGTACTGAGCCAGGCCGCCCAGCTGTTGTCCAGCCTGTCGCAATTCGCTGGGGTCGTGATGACGCCAAGACGCAGTTCGAGCTTTCGTCAGGTCGAGTTCCTGAGGCTGGGCGAGCGACGCGTCCTGCTGATCATCGTCACGCCTGAAGGCGATGTGCAAAACCGCATCCTGCATGTCGAGCGCGACTATTCTCCGAGCGAGCTGACCGAGGCCTCCAACTACGTCAATCAGCACTTCGCCGGCCAGGACTTTTCGGCCATCCGGCAAGGCTTGCAGCACGAACTGGTCAGCCTGCGGGATGACATGACCCGGCTGCTCCATCAGGCGGTCGCTGCCGGCAGCGATGCCGCGCATGAGCGCTCCGAGACCGTCATGATCTCGGGCGAACGCAATCTTGTTGCGGTGCACGAACTGTCCGACAACATGGACCGTCTGCGCCAGCTTTTTGGAATGTTCGAACAGAAAACCGGGCTCATGCAGCTCTTCGATGCGAGCACGCATGCGCAGGGCGTTCAGATCTTCATCGGCGGCGAATCGCAACTGGTGCCGATGGATCAGTTGTCGGTAGTGGTCGCGCCCTACGTGAGTGACGGACGGGTCGTGGGCACGCTTGGTGTGATCGGCCCGACCCGCATGGCGTATGAGCGGGTCATCCCGATTGTTGACATCACGGCCAAGCTGGTCTCCAGTGCGTTGAGCCACGCCTGATCCGCGCTGTGTCGCCTGGACACGCTGCGCGACAGGCAGGGCCAATGCCAGCGATCCGCGGACTGCCGCGGCTTGCGTGCCGATCGGTGCGTTCAGGAAATCGTTCAGTCAAACGGCCATCCTTCATGCGTTGGCCTGTCGATTCAGGACGGCGATGCGGCGTGCTCCTGGGGTAATGATTTCCTGCCCTGCTTTTGCTTGCTTTCATCAAGTGTTGTTGGCTGCGACGTCGCAGCCATGGCCGGGCCGTGAATGGATGGGTGGTCTGCATGCGTGACTATGGCTGAGGGTCTTGCGACGGCAGCCGGTAGCCGACTTGGTAGACTCGGCTGATGGAGCGTTTCAGCAGCCCGGCCACCTTCAGCCATCAAAGCCCGCCACGCACGGCGGTACTGCTGGTGCAGTTGGGCACGCCTGCGGCACCCACGGCTGCAGCCCTGCGCCCCTACCTCAAGCAGTTTCTGAGCGATCCCCGCGTCGTCGAAATTCCCAGGCTGGTCTGGTGGCCGATCCTCAACGGCATCATCCTGAATACCCGGCCAGCCAAGTCCGCCTTGAAATACGCGAGCGTCTGGACGCCGGAGGGCTCGCCGCTCATGGCCCACTCCCTGCGACAGACCGATCTCCTCAGACGGGCGCTGGCTGCGCGCGGCCATGCCATCGATGTCGAGCTCGCCATGCGCTATGGCGAACCGTCCATCCCAGCCGCGCTGGAGCGCCTGCGCGCCGCTAACACGACGCGCGTCCTGGTCTTGCCGCTCTACCCGCAATACGCTGGCTCGACGACGGCAACGGCCATCGATGAAGTCTCGCGTGTGCTGCAGGGTTGGCGCAATCTGCCGGAGTTGCGGTGGGTCCGCAATTTCCACGATGACCCAGGCTATATCGATGCCCTGGCCGTGCAGGTTCAGCAGCAGTGGGCGAAAGCCGGGCGCAGCGAAAAGCTGGTGATGAGTTTTCATGGTGTGCCTCGGCGCACCCTGGAATTGGGCGATCCCTACCACTGCGAATGCCTGGCGACGGCCCGCCTGTTGGCCGAGCGACTGGGCCTGCCCCGCGAAGCGTGGATCGTGACGTTCCAGTCGCGCTTCGGCAAAGCGCAATGGCTGCAGCCCTACACCGAGCCTACGCTGATCGAGCTGGCCCGCAGCGGCGTGCGCAGCGTCGACGTGATGTGCCCGGGGTTCGTCTCCGATTGCCTGGAAACCCTGGAGGAAATCAGCATCGAGGCGCGCGAAGCATTCCTCGGCGCAGGAGGCGAGCAGTTTCGCTATGTGCCCTGTCTGAATGAAACCGATGCGTTCATCGAGTGTCTGGTCGGGCTGGTTGAACGACAGACTGCCGGGTGGCCGGTTCAGGTCCTGTCGGCAGGCGATGCGGCACAACGGACGGCTGCGCTTGCGCAGCGCAAAGAGCGCGCACTTGCGCTGGGCGCAAACGACTGAGCGTCCGCCACGTGACCTTCCCCACGAACGGTGCGCGGTCTTCCGAGCGCACGCTTGATGCAAGAGACTCTGATGACTGACGACGAGATCGCCTGGCTGGACCTGATGACGGTCGCCCGGCTCATTCGCGAGCGTGCACTCAGCGCAGTGCAGGTGACCGAGGCGCAGCTGCGTCGTATCGATGCGCTCAATCCGGCCTTGCATGCCTACGCCCGCACCACCCCGGAGTTGGCGCTGGCACAAGCCCGTGAGGCCGATCAGCGTCAGGCACGCGGCGAACCCCTGGGCCCGCTTCACGGTGTCCCAGTCGCCGTGAAGGACCTGTGCTGGACGGCAGGCATTCCCACTGCAGCCGGCATGCCGATCCATCGCGATTTTGTTCCCTCGGTCGACGCGACGGTGGTGCGCAGGCTGCGCGAAGCGGGGGCTGTCCTGCTGGGCAAGCTGCAGATGACCGAAGGCGCCTTCTCGGCCCACCACCCCGACGTGACGCCGCCGGTCAATCCCTGGGATGCCCATGGTTGGACGGGGGTGTCCTCAAGCGGGTCGGGTGTGGCCACCGCGGCTGGGCTGTGTTTTGGTTCACTGGGCACGGATACCGGCGGCTCGATTCGCTTTCCCGCAGCGGCCTGCGGGGTGACCGGGCTCAAGCCAACCTGGGGTCGGGTCTCCCGCCATGGCGCATTCGAGCTGGCCGCCTCGCTTGACCATATCGGCCCCATGTGCCGTACGGCGGCCGACTGCGGGATCATGCTGGGTGTGCTGGCGGGCGCCGACCCCGACGACCCCACGGCACTGCAGGCGCCGGTGCCCGATCTGATGGCAGGCCCGATCGATAGCCTCGCAGGTTGTCGTGTTGGTCTGGATGCCGAATATGCCCTGTCAGACGTCGAGCCTGAGGTGGCGACTGCCGTGAGCCAAGCGGCGGAGGTCCTCAGGAATCTGGGTGCTCAGATCGTGCCGGTGACCATGCCGGACGTCGATACGCTGGTTGAAAACTGGGAGCCTCACTGTGCGGTAGAAGCTGCTGCGGCGCATGCCCCGACGTTTCCATCCAGGCGCTCAGAATACGGGCCGATGCTGGCGCGTCTGCTTGATCTGGGGCTGAGCCTGTCAGCTGCCGACTACCAGCGGATTCTCTTACAGCGTGCCGACCACACCGGACGCTTGAACGCGGTGCTGGCGCAGGTTGATGTCGTCCTGATGCCCGCCATGCCATTCGCAGCGCTAAGCATCCAGCGCATTGCGAACCTCCGCAAGGAACCGGGATATCGCAAGCGCTTGTCGCGCTATACCGCACCGAGTGACCTTTCCGGGCACCCGACGCTGACGTTCCCGGCAGGCAACACAGCCGATCAACATCCGGTTGCGGCGCAACTGGTGGGCGCGCATCTGGGTGAGGCGCAACTGATACGGATCGGCAGAGCGTTTCAGGCTGCCACGCGGTGGCACACCCGCCGCCCCCCGGTCTAGGAGACCGAAGGGGATTGGATCGGGGCATTGTGGATGCCCCGGGGCCGATGTCAGGCCGCTGGCGGAATCCGCAGGTTCTGGCCGGGATAGATCCGGTCAGGATTCGAGAGCATGGGCTTGTTGGCTTCGAAAATCTGCATGTAGGCATTGGCATTGCCATAAAACTGCTTGGCAATGGCCGACAGGCTGTCGCCGCCCTTGACGGTGTAGTACTGCGACTCGTTGGCCGGTTGTTCAACCGTCATCTGGTCGTTGACCGAAGCCACGCCGGCGACATTGCCGCAGCACAGAATGATCTTTTCTTTCGTCGTTTGGTCGGGGGCAACGCCGCGCACCGTGACTGCGCTGGATGCCGAGTCGAATGCAACGGACAGGCCCGTGGCAGACAGATTCATCGACTGGATGTACTGCTCGATGGCGGTGCCTGCCGCGGCATTGGCCGCAGCGATTTTTTCGGGGCTGGGATCGGCCGAAGCAGCCTGCTGAGCGGCTTGTGCCTGACCGCGACCGAACAGTTTTTCACCCGCATCTTTGAAGAACGACAACAAACCCATGGTGCAAAGCCTCCTGAAGTAATGAGCCTGGGGTTGAAATGCGTGAAGCTGGGCCCAACATACACGAAAACGTTTGCCCGCGTCCCGAACAACTCTGTCAAGTCATTGTAAAGAATGGAAAAGATGACCGATCCGCACGCTACTCCCCCATCTGCTGCGCCCGACCACGATTCGGCGGCTGCGACGCATTTCGACACAGGGGGTCAGGCCCCTGTCACGCCTGAACAGGCGATCGAGGCTCGGCTGGCGGAGGCCGAGGCCCGGGCGGCCGAGTACATGGACCTGGCGTTGCGATCCCGTGCCGAACTCGACAACCTGCGCAAACGCAGCCAGGCTGAATTGAGCGCGGCGCACAAGTTCGCCATTGAAGGGTTCGCCGAGAGCTTGCTGCCCGTGCGAGACAGTCTCGAGATGGCCCTCAAGGTGGATGTGCCCTCGGTGGATAATCTGCGCGAAGGGGTCGAGGCCACCCTGCGGCAGATGGCGTCCGCCTTCGAGCGCCACAAGCTGCTGGCCATCGATCCGGCCGCAGGCGAGAAGTTCGACCCGAACCGGCATCAGGCGATCTCCATGGTCCCCAGCGCAGCCGTGCCCGCCCAGCACGTCGTCAATGTGCTGCAAAAGGGTTTCCTGATCAACGAGCGGGTCCTGCGTCCTGCCATGGTCACTGTGAGCAGCGGGACTTGATTTCCCGGCACTCACAACCACCTCTCCTTCATCCTTCAAACTTTCTCGAACAGGACTCGCAACATGGGCAAGATCATCGGTATCGACCTGGGGACCACCAATTCGTGTGTCGCGGTCATGGAGGGCGGACAGCCCAAGGTCATTGAAAACTCCGAGGGCGCGCGAACCACGCCTTCGATCATTGCGTACATGGAAGACGGCGAAGTGCTGGTGGGCGCGCCTGCCAAGCGTCAGGCGGTCACCAATCCGCGCAACACGCTGTATGCCGTCAAGCGGCTGATCGGGCGCAAGTTCGACGAAAAAGAAGTGCAAAAGGACATCGGCCTGATGCCTTATGCCATCGCGAAAAACGACAACGGCGATGCCTGGGTTCAGGTGCGTGACCGCAAGATTGCCCCGCCTCAGGTGTCTGCCGAAGTTCTGCGCAAGATGAAGAAGACCGCCGAGGACTATCTGGGCGAGGAAGTGACTGAGGCGGTCATCACGGTGCCCGCCTACTTCAACGACGCGCAGCGCCAGGCCACCAAGGATGCCGGTCGCATTGCCGGGCTTGAAGTCAAGCGGATCATCAACGAACCCACCGCGGCCGCACTGGCGTTCGGCCTGGACAAGGGCGGCGGCAAGGACCGCAAGATCGCTGTCTATGACCTGGGTGGCGGCACCTTCGACGTGTCGATCATCGAGATCGCTGACGTGGACGGCGAAAAACAGTTTGAAGTGCTCTCCACCAACGGCGACACCTTCCTGGGTGGTGAGGACTTTGACCAGCGCATCATCGACCACCTGATTGCCGAGTTCAAGAAAGAGCAGGGCGTTGATCTGTCCAAGGATGTGCTCGCGCTGCAGCGCCTGAAGGATGCGGCGGAAAAAGCCAAGATCGAACTGTCGTCGACCCAGCAGACCGAAATCAACCTGCCTTACATCACGGCTGACGCCAGCGGCCCGAAGCACCTGAACCTGAAGATCACCCGTTCCAAGTTCGAGGCGCTGGTCGATGAACTGATCGAGCGCACGATCGATCCTTGCCGAATCGCCGTCAAGGATGCAGGCGTCAAGGTGTCCGAGATCGACGACGTCATCCTCGTGGGCGGCATGACCCGCATGCCCAAGGTGGCCGATGCGGTGAAAGCTTTCTTTGGAAAAGATCCGCGGCGCGATGTGAACCCGGACGAAGCCGTGGCAGTGGGCGCGGCCGTGCAGGGCTCAGTGCTCTCGGGCGAGCGCAAGGACGTGCTGCTGCTGGACGTGACGCCGTTGTCGCTTGGCATCGAGACCTTGGGCGGCGTGATGACCAAGATGATCACCAAGAACACGACCATCCCGACGAAGTTCGCGCAGACTTTCTCCACAGCCGATGACAGCCAGCCTGCCGTCACGGTCAAGGTTTTCCAGGGCGAGCGCGAGATGGCCGCGGGCAACAAGCTGCTGGGCGAATTCAACCTCGAAGGTATCCCGCCGGCGCCGCGCGGCACCCCGCAAATCGAGGTGACCTTCGATATCGACGCCAACGGCATCCTGCATGTCTCGGCGCGCGATAAGCAGACCGGCAAGGAAAACAAGATCACGATCAAGGCCAACTCGGGTCTGAATGAGGCTGAGATTCAGCGCATGGTGAAAGATGCCGAAGCGAATGCGGCCGATGATCACAAGCGTCGCGAACTCGCCGAGGCGCGCAATCAGGCCGATTCGCTCGCCCATTCGGTGCGCAAATCGCTGACGGAACATGGCGACAAGCTCGACGCCGCCGAAAAGGACAAGATCGAAGCCGCCATCAAGGCGACCGAAGAAGCGCTCAAGTCCGACGACAAGGCTGCGATCGATGCCGCTGCCGCAGAACTGATGACGGCTTCCCAGAAAATCGGCGAGAAGGTCTATGCAAGCGAGCAGGCCGCCGGGGCTGCGGGTGCGGCGGCTGCCGGGGCGGCATCGGGTGCGGGTGCTGGCGCAGCCGATGCAGATGTTGTCGATGCCGAGTTCAAGGAAGTCAAGCGCGACGCCTGACAGGCGTACTGATCGGCGACAATAGGCAATTCAGGCACGGCCCGGGCTCCCACCCGG
>JBIKKG010000066.1:0-14368 GCA_044360485.1 Burkholderiaceae bacterium
CAAACACCAAGGTGGGTACACCGAAAACGCCTTGAGCCTCGGCCTGCTGTTGGAGCGCGTCATGGCGCATGGCGCCTTCGTTGCGGCTGAACGCCTCGAACGCCACGCCCGACCCGCCGAGTGCTTCGATGTGGTGGCACATCGCTTCGATGGAATCGATGTCGAGGTCATGGCGCCAGAAACGCTCGAAGGTCGAGGCGTGGTATGCGTCGAAGAACCCGTGGTCCTGCGCAAAAAGCAGGCCAATGCTCGCGAGCTGTGCCGAATAGATGCGTCTTGGTCCTTTCAGGATGAGCCCGCGCCGGTTGGCCAGTCGCCGCGCATCCATGTAGGCATAGCGGACCTTGCGCCAGGCTCGCTCGCTGCGCTCTTCCACCGTCCCGAGAAACTCGGCGATCCGCAGCGTGTAAGGGCGCCATTCCAGACTCACCGGGTACTGCATGGCCAGCGCGCGGATCGGGTCAGTGGCCACGAACGCATACGGACTCTTGTAATCGGTGTAGGCGATCAGGTGCAGCGGGTTATCGTGGTTCATCGGTTCGCTCTCCAGACGGATCAGGTGGTCAGGAACTCACGCTCGGTCTGTGCCACCACTTCAGCAGTGCTCAGCACTTCCTGCACACCCGAGACACTGTGCCCCGCTGACCAGATGTCCTTCCAGCGCTTCGGGCGGTTGGCTTCGCGGCCTTCCACGCTGATGTCCTTGGAAATGTCGATCTCGCCGCGCGCTGGCAGATTGTCCGGGTCCAGCCCGGCGGCCACGATCGAGGGGCGCAGCATATTGGTCTGCAAACCCGTGAATGCGCGGGTCAGCAGGATGTCGTCGGCGCTGCTGGACACCAGCATCGACTTGTACCCATCAGAGGCCATGCTCTCGCGGGTGGCAATGAAGCGTGTGCCCATGTAGGCGAGCTCGCAGCCCAGTGCCAGGGCCGCGCGCAGCGCATGGCCGTCCGACATCCCGCCGGCCAGCACCAGGGGTCCCTGATAAAACTGACGCACGGCGCGCACGAAGGCAAACGGATTGAGCCAGCCTGTCTGCCCGCCTGCGCCCGCAGTCAGCAGTACCAGCCCATCGGCGCCGGCAGCCACCGCCTTTTCCGCATGCATGACCGAGGCCACATCGACCAGCACTCGGGCGCCGATGTCATGCAAGGGGCCGATCACCGGCGTGGGCGTACCGACCGAGGTGATCACCAGTTCGGGCTTGTGTCGCAGCAGGACCGCCAGATCGTCCGCCAGGCGCGTGTTCGAGCGGTGCACGATCAGGTTGGGGCATACCGGGGCGGCGACCCGACCGCTCGCCTGCTGTGCCGAGTCGATCCGCTGTCCGATCTCGGTCATCCAGTGGTCGAGCTGCTCGGCGCTGCGGCAATTAGCCGTTGGGAAGGAGCCCACGATGCCTGCATTGCAGGCCGCGGAAACCAGGTCGACGCCCGACACCAGAAACATGGGGGCGGCAATGAGAGGCAGGCGCAGGCGTGTGCGCAGGGAGCCAAGCGTGTGGGTGGTCATGGTTCAGGTCGCGTGATCAGTGAAGGCTCGGCTGCGCGGCGTGTGCTGCCTCGCGTCAGGCTGAGCGGGATCCTGCAGGATGCCATGGGGCTTGCCCGTAGTTGCCCCGAAGTGGTGTCCGAAAGTCGCCTCGGTGTATCGTTTCCGGAAATGGAGCGGATGAGACGATGCAAAACGAACTGATGGTGGCCGAGCGCGAGAAGGTCCGGACCATGCCTCTGGAGCAGATCGATGTGGCCAAGGGGTACTTGTTCGAACATGACCTGGTCGAGCTGTACTTTTCCCGATTGCGCAGGGAAGACCCGGTGCATCACGCCGTGAGCAAGCGCTACGGCGGCTACTGGTCGGTGACCACCTACAAGGAGATCATGGAGGTCGAGGTCAACCACGACACTTACTCCTCTGAATCGGGTCTTGGTGGGATTGCGCTTGCCGAGCGGCCGGCGCCCGAGATGCTTCCGAGCTTCATTGCGATGGACCCCCCGCGTCACGATGAGCAGCGCAAGACCGTGAGTCCGATCGTGGCGCCCGGCAACCTGGCCATGCTCGAGTCCACCATTCGTCAGCGCGCCTGCCGCATCCTGGACGGGCTGCCGATCGGCGAGGAGTTCGACTGGGTACAGCGGGTGTCCATTGAGCTCACCACACAAATGCTGGCCACGCTCTTCGATTTCCCCTTCGAGGACCGGCGCCTGCTGACCTGGTGGTCCGACATGGCCACCGGCGACCCCGATGGCAACGGGCCGGTCACGTCCTGGGATCAGCGCCTGGCCGAACTGGGCAAGTGTCAGGACTACTTCACGCGGCTGTGGAATGAGCGCGTGAATGCGCCGCCGGCCAATGACCTGATTTCCATGCTGGCCCACTCACCCGCCACGCGCCACATGGGACCCAGGGAGTTTCTGGGCAACCTGATCCTGCTGATCGTGGGCGGCAACGACACCACCCGCAATTCCATCTCGGGTGGCCTGCTGGCGCTCAATCGTCACCCTGAGCAGTACGCGAAACTGCGCGCCAACCCGGCGCTGGTTGCAAGCCTGGTGCCCGAGATCATCCGCTGGCAGACCCCGCTGGCGCATATGCGCCGCACTGCCAGGCGCGACACGGTCCTCGGTGGCAAGCGCATTGCTGAAGGCGACAAGATCGTCATGTGGTACCTGTCCGGCAACCGCGATGACACCGCCATCGAGAAGGCTGATCAGTTCATCGTCGATCGCGCGCGGCCGCGCCAGCACCTGTCATTCGGTTTCGGCATCCATCGCTGCGTGGGCAATCGGCTGGCTGAGTTGCAACTGCGTGTGCTGTGGGAAGAAATTTTGCGTCGCTTCGATCGGATCGATGTGGTGGGCGAACCCACCCGCACGAAGTCGAACTTCGTGCATGGCTTTACGGCGATGAAGGCGGTGATTCCTTCACGGCGCGCCGACGCGCCTGCGTCGCTGACCTGACGCTTCCGGGCGGGGTGAACGCCCCCTGACGTGGGGCCAGCCTGACGCGTCGCTCGCGTCAGGCTGACTGTGACGCGCCTCGTTGGGTGACCTAGCGTCCCTTGAACTGCGCGTCGCGGCGTTCGCGAAACGCCGTCGTGCCCTCGGCCAGGTCTTCGCTCTGGCCCAGGTCGTGAAAGGACGCCGATTCCAGCCGCAGCGCCTCGCCCATGTGCATCCCCACCGAACGGCGCATCACTTCCTTGGCGAAGCGCTGCGACAGCGGCGAGCGCGACGCGAGCTTGTGCGCATAGGCCATCGCGTATTCCAGCAGGGTGGCCTGCGGCACGATGCGATTCACCAGCCCGATGCGCAGGGCGTGCTCGGCATCCACCCGATCGCCTGACAGGATGATGTCCATCGCATGACCCATGCCCACGATCTGCGGCAAGCGAATCAGTCCGCCGTCGCAGGCGTGAAAGCCCCACTTCGCATCCTGCAGTGCGAATTCCGCGTTGGGTGAACAGAACCGCACATCGCAGGCCAGGGCCAACTCAAAGCCACCGGAAATAGCAAAACCATTGATGGCAGCCACGATCGGCTTGTCGATGTCCAGATTGCGGGTAATGCCGGCAAACCCTGGCCCATTGGTAAAGCGTGATCGGAACTCGGGCGCCGGTCGACGCGCGAAATGCATGGTGTAGGTCTTCAGATCCGCGCCGGCACAAAAGGACTGTGTCCCCGCGCCCGTGACGACGGCCACTTGCGCCTCATCGTCGGCGTCGAATTGGCGCCAGGCTTCTACCAGCCGGTCGTTGGCGTCAAAGTCCAGCGAGTTCATCTTGGCTGGACGGTCAATGGTGATCAGTCGCACCTTGCCGTGCGCTTCGTAGCGGATATCGCTCATGAGTTCTCCACGGTGAAGACGGTGTCGGCGCCGGCGCTGTGCAGCACCCGCACGCGCGCACCGACCGAAGGCGGTGCCGAATCTTTGTCGAGTCGCCCGGTCATGCGCAGGCCAGCGTCCAGATCGACCACCACCACGTCGTAGGGTGCCTGGTCCCTGAAAGCGGTCGGTGCGCGACGGATGGTGGTGTAGGTGGCCACCGTGCCGCTGCCATCGTTGCCCACGGGCCGCAGATCAGTGCTCAGGCAACCCGCACACACCACCCGCATCGCGGTGTCCAGACGATTACAGGCCTTGCAACGCAGCAGCGAGAGCATGCCCATGGTCTGCGTCATGATGACCGCCCGAGGAGGCTGACGGTGCACGCCACGCCCGTGCCGCCGAGGTTGTGGGCCATGCCGATGCGCGCGTTGCGCACCGGGTTGGGATGGCTGTCGCGCAGCTGTCGCACCACCTCATAAAGCTGCCCCACGCCGGTCGCCCCCACCGGATGGCCCTTGGCCAGCAGGCCGCCGCTGGGGTTGATCGGTATGTCGCCATCGACCGCGGTGCGCCCTTCGGCCGCCCAGGCGGCCCCCTGGCCGCGCGGCACCAGGCCCAGGTCTTCGCTGTCGACGATCTCGGCCATCGAGAAGCAGTCGTGCAGCTCCACCACGTCCACGTCGGCCGCTCGCACACCGGCCATGGCATAGGCACGCTGCGCTGCCACGACCGTGGCATCGAAGGAGCACAGATCGGCATGCCCACCGATACGCGAAGATCCTCGCGTTTGCACGGTGGCCAGCACATCGACCGGCACGCCCCGCACCTCGGGCACGATGCTGCGGGCGACCAGCACCAGAGCGGCTGCGCCGTCGCTGGCCGGGCAGCAATCATAGAGCTGCAGCGGATCGCAGATCGCGGCCGATGCCTCGATCTGCTCATCGGTGAGGGTGGCGCCCATTTGCGCCAGCGGGTTCAGCAGACCATTGGCCTTGTTCTTGCGGATCACGGCCGAGACTTGCTTGCGCGTGGTGCCATAGCGCTGCGCATGAATGCGCCAGGCCAGTCCGAAGAGTCCGGGAAAGGTCAGACCGCTGGGGCCGTCATGCATGTTGTCCATGGCGCAGTTGAGCGCAGCGGTGGTCTGTGCGGTCGAGGCGTGGGTCATGGTTTCAACGCCCACCACCAGTGCCGCATCGCATTGGCCGCTGGCAATGGCCATCCAGGCGTGGCGAAACGCAATGCCACCCGAGGCACAGGCGCCCTCGACCTTGGTGCACGGCACATTGGGCAGGCCGAGCTGGTCAGCCACGATGCCGGCGAGCACTTCCTTGCCGTTGAGCGGGCCGCTGATGAAATTGCCCAGATACAGCGCGCCGATGCGTTCGCGCTCGATGCCCGCATCGAGCAGCGCTTCCACGGCCGCTTGTACGCCCAGTTGCTCGATTGGGGTCTGCGGGTGTCGCCCGAAGGCGGTCGATCCAATGCCAACAATCGATACTTCACGCATGAGGGGGCTCCTGGGCGAGTTCACGGCGCAGCGCGGTCTTGAGCACCTTGCCGTAGTTGTTCTTGGGTAGCGCCGCTTTGAAGTGATAGTGCTTGGGGCGCTTGAAGCGGGCGATGTTGGCCAGGCACAGGTCATCGAGCTCATGCGCTGATGCCGATTGACCATCGCGGGTCACGATGAACGCAACCACCTCTTCACCCCAGTCGGCATGGGGCTGGCCGACCACCGAGCACTCGAGCACCGCAGGGTGGCGCAACAGCACTTCCTCGATCTCGCGCGGATAGATGTTGCTGCCGCCGCTGATGATCATGTCCTTGGAGCGATCGCGCAAGGTGAGATACCCGCGTGCATCCATCGAGCCTACGTCACCGGTCCATAACCAGCCGTCGCGCAGAGCCCGTGCGGTGGCTTCCGGGTTGTTCCAGTAGCCCGACATCACGCAGTCGCTGCGTGTCACGACCTCGCCGATCTCGCCCTCGACCAGCGGTTGCCCGTCTTCGTTGACGATGCGCACCTCGACTCCGGTGCGGGCCAGTCCGCACGACCCCAGCCGCTCCAGGTGGGCACCGCCGCGGTCACCCTGGTGGTCCTGGCGCGACAGCACCGTGATGGTCATCGGGCTCTCGCCCTGACCGAACAGCTGCGCCAATCGTGGCCCGAAGACATCGAGTGCGCGCACCAGATCGCTCACGTACATGGGCGCGCCGCCGTAGTACAAGGTGCGCAGACCCGGACTGGTCACGCCAGCACCCGCCGCCTGCACCAGGCGCGTCACCATGGTGGGCGCGGCAAACATCGTCACCTCGCGATGGTCTTCGAAGGCCTGCAGCACGTCCTGCGGTTCAAAGCCTGGATGGACCACCTGATGGCCACCAGCCAGAAGATGCGGCAGCGCATAGAGCCCCGAGCCATGTGACAGCGGCGCGGCATGCAATTTCACGTGTCCGGGTTCGATGCGGTCGATGTCCGCGTGGTACGCCATCGACATGAATGTGAGGTTGCGATGCGAGAGCATGGCGCCCTTGGGATGGCCTGTGGTGCCGCTGGTATAGAAGATCCACGCGGTGTCGCTGGCCTTGCGTTCGACGCTATCGATCGGCGCAGCCTCAAGCAGTTGGAGGTAGCGCAGGCTGCCCGCCACACCCAGGTACGGAGCGGGTGCTAGGCCGATCAGCTCGGTCATCAGGCCCTCGATGAGGGCGTCGCTGGTGAACACGGCGCGTGCACCGCAGTCGCGCACGATATGGCTGACTTCCTTGGGATGCAGCTTGGCGTTGACCGGAACCGCGCACAGGCCGGCCGTCCAGCAGGCAAAGAGCAGCTCCAGGAACTCAGCGCGATTTTCCATGCACAGCACGACGCGGTCATCGGCATCCAGTCCCAAGGTGCCGCGCAAGGCGCCCGCCAGGCTGCGTGTACGGCGCGCCAGCGTCCCGAAATCAAGTGTCTGGCCCTCAAAGCTCACCGCGGGTGCTCGAGGCTGGCTGCGAGCGCGGTCAAAGAGATATTGCGCGAAATTCGGCATGGTTCGGGGTCTCCGGGCCCTTCTGCACAGCACAGGCCGAGCATGGGTTGTGGTCCGATTGTATAGAGTAGAAGGCTGTAGAGGCCTGGCGCCCCGGGCTCAACAAGGAGACCTGCATGACTGCCGCAAGCCGCACGCTGCCCATGGGTGTGACCGTCCCGCCGGCTGATGATTGGCTGACCGGGCAAACACCCGAGGACATCCTGGACCCGGAGCTGCCCATCGTTGATCCGCACCATCATTTGTGGGACCGACCGCAGCATCGCTATCTGCTGGATGCACTGCTGGCCGATACCGGATCTGGGCATCGGGTGCAGGCCACGGTGTTCGTGGATTGCATGGCGTTCTATCGGCAGGCGGGCCCTGAAGCACTTCGCCCTCTGGGGGAAACCGAATTCGCCAATGGTGTGGCGGCCATGGCTGCCAGTGGCATGTACGGCAGCACGCAGGCCTGTGCTGGCATTGTCAGCTTTGCTGATCTCACTCGAGGTGCTGCGGCGAAAGAGGTGCTGCAGGCACAGATCGCTGCCGGCAACGGACGCTTTCGCGGCATTCGCCATGCGGGTGGCTGGGATGCGAGCGACGATGTGCGCAACAGTCACACCAACCCGCCGCAAGGCCTGTACGCCATGCCCGCGTTTCGTGAGGGCTTTGCGCAACTGGCGCCCCTGGGGTTGTCTTTCGAGGCCTGGCAATATCACCCGCAACTCCCCGAGGTCATCGCACTGGCCAGAGCGTTCCCACAGACCTCGATCATTCTGAATCACTGCGGCGGGCCACTGGGCATCGGCCCCTATGCGGGCAAGGCGGATCAGACCCACGCGTTCTGGCTCAAGCACATGCGCGAGCTGGCCGCGTGTCCCAATGTGACCGTCAAGCTCGGTGGTCTGGGTATGCGGGTGGGCGTCTTCGATTTTCATCTGCGCGACACGCCGCCCACTTCGCAGCAGATCGCAGATGGCTGGATGCCCTGGATCGAGCCCTGTATCGAGGCCTTCGGTGCCCAGCGCTGCATGTTCGAGAGCAATTTCCCGGTCGACAAGATCACGTCCAGCTATGCGGTACTCTGGAATGCTTTCAAGCGCATGGCACAAGGCGCCTCAGCAGACGAGCGCACCGCACTGTTCAGCGGGACCGCGCAGCGCGTCTACCGGCTCCCTGGCGCCTGAGCAGCCGCTGACGACTCAGACCCATTCCGATCACACCCCGCAACCACCCAGGAGTGGCGGTGTGACTGATTCAAAACCAACCCTCACGTGAGCTTTCACAGGATTCCTGAAATGACTTCAACCCTTCCTCGCACCGGCCTCCAACTGCGCTCGACCATCCAGTCGAGTGGCCAACTCGAACTCTCCCTGGTTGACGAACCGGTCGTCGCACCGGGTTCCGACGAAGTCGTGATCCGTGTTGAAGCCACGCCGATCAACCCCTCTGATCAGGGTTTGCTGTTTGGTGCGGCCGACCTGTCGACCATTCAGGTAGGCGGCACGGCGGCACGGCCGGTCACCGTAGCCAAGGTGCCCGAGCGAGCCATGCGCGCCATGGCGGGTCGCATGGACCAGTCGATGCCGGTTGGCAATGAAGGTGCAGGCACGGTGATTGCAGCGGGCGATTCGCCCGAGGCCCAGGCATTGATGGGGCAGGTGGTGGCGGTGATGGGCGGGTCGATGTACTCGCAATACCGCACCGTCAAAGCCAAGCAGTGCCTGACGCTCAAACCCGGCACCAAGGCTGCGGAAGCGGCGTCGTGCTTCGTGAATCCGCTCACGGCGCTGGGCATGACCGAAACCATGCGTCGCGAAGGGCATACCGCGCTCGTCCACACCGCCGCGGCGTCCAACCTCGGTCAGATGCTCAATCGCATCTGCATGAAAGACGGCATCCCGCTGGTGAACATTGTTCGTCATGCCGAGCAGGACAAACTGTTGCGCGGCATCGGTGCCCAGTACGTCTGCAACAGCAGCGCACCCACGTTCGCCGAGGATCTCACTGACGCCCTGGTGGCCACGGGCGCAACCATCGCCTTTGATGCCATCGGTGGAGGCAAGCTCGCCAGCACCATCCTGACCTGCATGGAGGCCGCGCTCAACAAGACGGCCAAGGAATACAGCCGCTACGGCACCACCATTCACAAGCAGGTTTACATCTATGGCGGCCTGGATATCGGTCCCACCGAAATCAACCGCAACGTGGGGATGTACTGGAGCGTGGGCGGCTGGTTGCTCACCCCCTTCCTGCAAAAGATCGGTCACGCTGCCGCGGGGGCCTTGCGCAAGCGGGTGGCTGACGAACTGAACACCACCTTCGCCAGCGGCTATTCCAAGCAGATCTCGCTGGCTCAGGTCCTGCAGGCCGATGCCATCGGGGCATTCAGCAAGCGGGCGACCGGCACCAAATATCTAATCAACCCGAGCCTGGTGTAAGGGTCAGGCGACGCTGAACGGAGCGCTCATTCAACACACGATTCGAATGAGCGCCCGAGTGCTTCAGGACAGTGGCAGGCCCGCGCGTGCCCGCCTGTGCTTCAGTGCCGCTTGGCGTCGGCCTTGGCCTGGCGAAACAGGTCGCGGGCAATGATCTGTTTCATCACCTCCATGGAGCCACCGGCGATCTTCACGATGCGCGCATCGGCATAGGCTCGGCATACCGGGTAGTCCCACATATAGCCCCAACCGCCGTGCAACTGCAGGCACTCGTCGACTACCCGGTTGTGCAAATCGGAGAGCTGCATCTTCACGGCCGCAGCATCGACCGGATCAAGCTTTCCTTGCAGCTGAAGCTCGATGCAACGATCGGTGAATACACGCCCTGACACGGTCGCAGCCTTCAGTTCGGCCAGTTTGAATTGCGTGTTCTGGAACTCTGAAATGGATTGACCGAAGGCCTTGCGCTCGCTGGTGTAGGCAACCGTCTGCTCGATCGTCACTTCGGCGACCGCCGCACTGCGCACAGCCTGGACCAGCCGTTCGTGGGCCAGATTGCGCGTCAGATAATCGAAGCCCCGGTGCTCCTCGCCGACCAGATTCGTGACCGGCACTCTGACGTTGTCGAAAAACAGCTCCGAGGTGTCCTGAGCCTTGAGGCCCAGCTTCTCAAGGTTGCGGCCCCGTGAAAAACCGGCCCGATCGGTTTCGACCAGGATGAGGCTAATGGCTTCACGCGGGCGCTGGGGGTCGGTCTTGCACACCAGCACGATGACATCGCTGGACTGACCGTTCGAGATATAGGTTTTCTGTCCGCTGATGACGTACTGATCGCCGTCGCGCTGCGCACGGGTTTGAATGCCTCGTACATCGCTACCCGCGGCTGGTTCCGTGATGGCGATCGATCCGATCACTTCACCGCTCACCATACCGGGCAGCCAGCGACGCTTTTGCGCTTCGCTGCCGAAGCGCTCGATGTAGGTGGCCACCATGTCCGAGTGCACGGCAAAACCGGGCCCGGTGATGCCCGCCCGCGCCAGTTCCTCGATGACCACCACGTTGTAGAGGAAGTCTGCCCCGGGGCCGCCATATTCCTCAGCGATCTGGCAGCACAGCATCCCGGCAGCACCGGCCTTGAGCCATGCGTCGCGCGGAACGATGCCGGCTTTCTCCCAATCCGCGTGATGAGGCACCAGTTCGGCTTGAACGAATCGGCGAACCGATTCACGGAAGGTGTCGTGCTCGGAAGAGAACAGGGTGCGAGGAATCATGGGTGCTCAGGTAGCGCTCAGGCAGCGCGCAGGTGCGCCGGGCGGCGCAGGTCGTGGGCAAGACCTTCGCCCATCAGATCGATGAAGTTCTCGGTGTAGAAACGATCGATGGCCGTGGCAGACAATCCGGTCAGCGACTCATCAAAGCGCTTGAGCGGATTGCGCCCGCCTTCGACATGAGGATAGTCGGACGAAAACAGGCAGACCTGCTCGCCGGCATTGGCCACGATCCAGCCCACATCCTCATGCGGATAAGGTGTGACGCGAAACTGGCGCTGCACGATCTCTGAGGGTTTGGCCGAGAGCTTCTTCAGCCGCTCTTCATTGCGCATGAAGGCATGCGCAGCAGAGTCCATGGAGCGCATCCAACCCGGTACCCAGGCGGCCCCCAATTCGATGGCACCCCACTTCAGGTTCGGGAACTGATCGAAGACGCCATCGAAGATCAGCGTGGCAATGGTTTGCATGGCCGACGTAGGGATCGGCATGTAACTGACGGAGGTGAAATTGTCATCGCCACCGTGAAAATCGGGCACTGGAGGTAAGCCGTTGATCTTGTAAACGGGGTCCAGCTTTTCTTCGCCGCCCACGTGAAAGAGGATCGGGATGCCGGCTTCCTGCGCCATGGCCCAGACTGCATGCAGCCCGATATGGCTGGGCGAATGCCTGCGTGGCCGCATGGAGGGCACCATGAGCGCCTTGGCGCCCAGGCGGATCGCCTCACGCGCACAGGCCTGCGCACGCTCGAAATCCTCCAGGGGTATGTAGGCTGTGGCCAGCAACCGGCGATCGACGCTGCAGAAGTCGGTCATCATGCGATTGTGCGCATCAGCGGCCGCGTAGCACATCTCCAGATCGTCGCTCTGGTCCAGACCAAAGTTGCCCAGGCAAAATGTCGTGAAGACGAGCTGACTGGCAAAGCCCAGCAGGTCCATCGCATGCGGGCGGTCTTCGCGGATGAACGATCCGTGCGCTTCATAGTTCTTGCGCAGCAGGATGTTGGCGTCGACTCCCGCGCGAAACGCAGGCTCTGCATGAGCCTCACGTGAACGGCCCGGGCGATTGCGAATCTGCACCCGCCTGGCGAAAGCCTCCGAGCGCTTGAAGCGCGTCAACAGGCGTGGCTCAAAATACGGCTCCAGGCAGTCATCAAGTTCCATCAGATGGCTGTCGGCGTCGTGAATCATCCGGCCGCTGGCATACGACATGACTATCTCCCCCTTATCAAGGTGACTATACCGCCGATGTCGGGTTGCCGAAACGTAAGCGTCGTCGCGCTCCGGTGTACCCTGGCCTGCCAATTGCTTGGGGATGCAATGCGCTGATCGGGAGCAGATTCGACGGGAAATCGCCTCGTCGCGGTGCAGAGCGCTCCGCACACAGCAAGCATTCAGCGTCGCTGCGCCCCTAACTGGTGCGGCCTGCGGCCCTTCGCTGAGCCGATTGCAGCATGAACTCAAGGCCATTCCATGACCGACCTGACCGAGTTGAAGCGCTTCATTGATCACCTTTATGCGAAATATCGTGACGACGACTCGGGGGCCGTTGCCACCTACATTCCTGAGCTTGGCAAGGCCGACCCGAATCGATTCGGAATCTGCGTGATGTCGACCGATGGCCAGGAAGTGTCAGCGGGTGATGTCGATGTGCCGTTCACCATTCAGTCGATCTGCAAGCCGCTCGCCTTTCTCATGGCGCTTGATTCGCTGGGGCATGAGGAAGTGCTCTCCCATGTGGGGGTCGAACCCAGCGGCGATGCATTCAATTCCGTGGAACTGGATCCCCGCAGAACCCGCCCCTTTAATCCGATGATCAACGCCGGGGCGATTGCGGTCGCATCCCTGATCAAGGAGGGCTCGCGTGAAGCCGGCGTAGCGCGCTTTGTTGAGACGCTCAGCCGTGCGGCCGGCCGCACGCTGCAGTTGGATCAGGCTGTTCTGGCCTCCGAGGCGCAAACCGGGCACCGCAATCGGGCCATTGCGCATCTGTTGCACAACTTCAATGTGATCGACGATCAGATCGACCACACCTTGCATCAGTATTTTTCGCAGTGCTCGGTCCTGGTGAACACGCGGGATCTGGCCAACATTGGCGCCACCCTGGCCAATACCGGTGAGCACCCCACCACCGGCCAGGAGGTGTTCGGTTTCACTCATATTCGGCATACGCTCGCCGTCATGTTTGCGTGCGGCATGTATGACTTTGCAGGCGAATGGGCCTATCGGGTAGGCGTGCCCGCCAAGAGTGGGGTGTCGGGCGGAGTGCTCGCGGTGATCAACCGGCAGTTGGGCGTTGCGGTCTATTCACCCCGCATCGACGAGCGCGGAAACAGTGTTCGCGGCATTAAGGTATGCACCGACCTGGCCGACGAGTTTGGCCTGCACGCGTTTGACGTCATGAACTTTGGTTCGAATTTCGTGCGCGCACTCTAGGCCTGAAACCCGAGTGAGGTGGATGAGCATTCAGCGCTTGGCGCGCAGCTGAGCCCACTGTTCATCATTCCAGCTCAACAGATCTTCTGCACCGGAGGTGCGCAGGTGGCTGCCGCCGTCGATGGTGACCATCTCGCCATTGATATAGCTCGCGTGATCGGACACCAGAAAGCTCGCCAGATTGGCCAGCTCGAGGTGTTCGCCGACCCGGCCCGCCGGATTGCGCAATCCTTCGGCATCACGGCCACCTGGGCGCAACTGCCCCCAGGCGCCTGGTGTCGGAAAGGGCCCCGGTGCAATGCCGACCAGGCGAATCCCTTTGGGGCCCCACTCGACCGCCAGACTGCGAATCATCGCCAGGTGAGCCGATTTCGCCATCGCTGAAGGCACCGTAAAGGCGCGTCCCGTGATGGTTGATGTCGACAGAATGCCCAAGGCCACGCCCCGGCGCTGCTGCGTGATCCATCTGCGGCCACACGCCAGCGTGCAGTACATCGCACCGTGCAGGGTAGGGGCCAGAATGGCGTCGGCAGCGCGTGCTGACAGATGTTCGGTTTGTGCGATAAAGGTCGCTGCCGCATTGTTCACCAGCACATCGATCGGACCTTCCTGCCAGGCCGCTTCGATCATCTGCTCGACTGCATCCGCCTGACGGATGTCGCAAGTCAGGGTCTGAACCGTGGCGCCGCTCGCCTCACGGATCGATTGCGCGGTCCCCGTCAGAACCTCAGCCCGGCGTCCGCTCAAGACGAGCGATGCGCCCAACTCGGCAAATCGGCGGGCCATGGATGCGCCCAGTCCGGTGCCGCCGCCGGTGATGAGGATGCGCTTGCCTGCGAGCAGGTCGGGTTGGAACATCTCGGTGCTCGGTCTGGGCGAAGTCAAAGGGAACGCGTGATTACTTCGGCTGCAGGCCAGCCTGCTCGGCCACTTTGCGGAATCGATCGATCTCGCGACGCTGGTAATCGCCAAATTCCTTCGAGCCGAGCATCAGCGGCGTGGTGGTGTTGGCCGCCTGATAGGCTTTCCCTTCGGGAGAATTCATGGCCACGCGAATCGCTTCGGCGAGCTTGGCCGTGATGTCGTCGGGGGTTTCGGAGCGTACGAAAAAGCCTGCCCAGGTGTAGGTTTCGAACTCAGAAAAGGATTCCTTCACGGTCGGAACGTCGGGAAACTTGGGGTCGCGTTTGTCTGCTGTGATGGCAATCGCGCGCAGCCTGCCTTCACGCATGAGCGGTGCCACGCCGCTCAAATCATTGGTGCCGACTTCGAGCTGCCCACCGATCAGGTCGGTTTGCATCTGTGCACCGCCCTTGTAGGTCACATGATTCACCTCAAAGCCACCGACCAGACCGAGCCATGTGGCAATCAGCATG
>JBIKKG010000289.1:0-4105 GCA_044360485.1 Burkholderiaceae bacterium
AATCATAGGGCGACTGCGCCTGCATCCCCTGGCGGCCATCTCCAAAGGCCAGGCGCAGATTGTTCAGGCGCATCGGGCGCAAGTGAGTACGAGCGGTCTCATGCAGGCTGCGCACCCGCTCCACTGAGATCACTTCACCAAACACATGCGCCAACACCGCGGCCTGATACCCGCAGCCAGTGCCGATTTCCAGCACTCGGGCCTCGCGCAGGGCCGCGGCCGATCGGCCGCGCACCACATTTTCGAGCATGCGCGCCACCGTGCTGGGCTTGGAGATGGTCTGACCCTGGCCGATGGGCAGGGCCACATCCTCATAGGCCCGGCTAGCGAGCCCCGAGTCAATGAAGGCATGACGCGGCACAGCGAGCATGGCGCCCAGCACCACTTCGTCGCGCACCCCCTGCCCGCGCAGGGCATCCAGCATGCGGGCGCGGGCGCGCTCGGACGTCAGGCCCAGGCCGGGCGACGGGCCTACTCGCTCAACCATGCGCGGGTAGCAGGCGCCAGGTCGGTGGCAGTCAGATCGACGCGCAGCGGGGTCACGGAGACCTGACCCTGCGCCACGGCATGAAAGTCTGTTCCCGGACCGGCATCCTTCGCTTGCCCAGCCGGGCCGATCCAATACACCGTGTCGCCGCGCGGGTTGGTCGCCCGCACCACCTCCTCGGCATGATGGCGTTTGCCCAGCCGGGTCTGTACGAAGCCGCCCAATTGCTCGAAGGGCAGGTTGGGAATGTTGACATTGAGCAGCACCGGCCCCTCGGCGGGAAACGGTCGGGAGATGAAGCGGGCGACACAATCGCGCGCAACACGTGCCGCTGACTCCAGATGCTCATGCCCCTTGTTGGCCAGCGAAAACGCGATCGCCGGGACGCCCAGCAAAAACCCCTCGGTCGCTGCAGCGACCGTACCGGAATAGACGGTGTCATCGCCCATATTGGCTCCGTCATTGATCCCGGACACCACCAGATCGGGGCGCCAACCCATCAACCCGGTGATCGCAATATGCACGCAGTCGGTCGGCGTACCGTTCACGTACAGAAAGCCATTGGCCGCCTTGCGCACGCTCAGCGGCCGATCGAGGGTCAGCGAGTTCGAGGCACCCGAACGATCCTGCTCGGGCGCCACCACCACGACTTCGGCCAACTCGCGCAGCGCCGCCGCCAGGGCTGCAATGCCTGGTGACAGATAACCATCATCGTTACTGATCAGAATTTTCACGGGGCAGAGTCCTCTGAGTCAGCCCTCGGCGGGCCAATCACGGATGTAAGCCTTGAGCAGCCGATTCTCAAAGCCTTGTTCTTCCAGGACCGCCTTCGCCACATCGTGAAAGGAGATCACGCCTAGCAGCAATTCACCGTCCATCACCGGGGTGTAGCGCTGATGATGCTCGAGCATGACACGACGCAACGCATTGACCTCCATGGCGGGCACGGCCACGGTGGGATGGTGATTCATGACTTCACGCACCACGATTTCAGCCATGGGAGGCGTCGGGCCCGTCCGGTGCTCCTGCTGACGGCGAGCCAGTACACGCAGCACCTCGCGAAACGTCAGCATGCCGGCTAGCCGGCCACGCTCCATTACCACGAGCGACCCAATGTCATGCTCGGCCATCACGATGACTGCATCGGACAGCATGGTGGCCGGACTGACAGTGAACAGCGTGGTGCCTTTGACCTTGAGAATTTCGCTGACTTGCATGGCTGCCTCCGCTGCACCAAGCCATTGATGCTATCGGTCTGGCGCGGGACTGACAAGACGCGAGCCGCGCACGAGCCCTGGAAAACGCCGGATGCCTGCGTGCTAGCATCGACGCATGTCCCAACGCGACCCCCAAGGGCTTTCCACGCTGGCCCTGCATGCTGGCAGCCCTCCGGATCCTGCGACCGGTGCACGGGCCACGCCCATCTACCTGAGCGCGGCTTTCGTCTTTCCTGACTCCGAACAGGCTGCAGCACTGTTCAACATGGAGCAGTCGGGGCATGTCTATTCACGCATCAGCAACCCGACCGTCGCGGTCCTTGAAGAGCGGATGGCTGCGCTCGAGCAGGGCGTGGGCGCCATTGCCACGGCCAGTGGCCAGGCGGCGCTGCATCTTGCCGTGGCCACGCTGGCCGGAGCGGGCTCGCATATCGTGGCGTCCAGAGCCTTGTATGGCGGCTCGCATAACCTTCTGCACTACACGCTTGCCCGGTTCGGCATCGAGACCACTTTCGTGGACCCGCGCAACATCGACGCCTGGCGTGCCGCGCTGCGCCCGAACACGCGCCTGCTCTTTGGCGAAACGCTGGGCAATCCCGGCCTCGATGTGCTGGACATCGAACGGGTGGCCGACATTGCCCACGGGCATGGGGTGCCGCTGCTGGTCGACTCCACCTTCACCACGCCCTGGTTGCTGCGCCCGGTCGAATACGGCGCAGACCTGGTCTTTCATTCCGCCACCAAGTTCCTGTGCGGCCATGGCACGGCCATTGGCGGGGTGCTGATCGACTCTGGGCAATTCGACTGGGTCGCATCGGGGCGCTTTCCTGAGCTGACCGAACCTTATGACGGTTTCCATGGCATGGTCTTCGCGGAAGAGTCGACGGTCGCACCCTTCCTGCTGCGTGCACGGCGCGAAGGCCTGCGCGACTTCGGCGCCTGCCTGTCGCCCATGAATGCCTTTCAGATCGTGCAGGGCATCGAGACCCTGGGGCTGCGCATGGATCGCCATGTCAGCAACGCACGCAGGGTCGTCGAGTTCCTGGCCTCGCAAGATCAGGTCGCCCGGATCGGTTGGCCAGAGCTCGCCTCGCATCCGGACCACGCCCTGGCGAAACAATTATTGCCCCGAGGCTGCGGGGCCGTCTTCAGCTTCGACCTGAAAGGCGATCGCGCAGCCGGCCGGCGCTTCGTCGAAAGCCTTGAGCTCTTCTCGCATCTGGCCAATGTGGGCGACGCCAAGTCGCTGATCATCCACCCGGCCTCGACCACCCATTTCCGCATGGACAGCGCCTCGCTCGCGGCGGCCGGGATTGGTGAAGCGACCATGCGGATCTCCGTGGGGCTGGAAGATGTGGACGATCTGATCGACGACCTCAAGCGCGGCCTGCGCGCAGCCGCCAAAGGCGCCTAGGAGAGCCTGGCATGCAATTCGAACTGGATGGGCGCAGCGCCTACGCCTACACCGGCGGCAAGCCGTTCAATCCTGCCCTGCCCACCGTGGTGATGGTGCACGGTGCGCAGCACGACCACAGCGTCTGGATTTTGCAGTCGCGCTGGCTGGCCCATCATGGCTTCAGCGTGCTGGCGCTCGATCTGCCCGGTCATGGGCGCAGTGCAGGCCCGGCCCTGACCGACATTCCGGCCATGGCGGATTGGGTATTGCGGGCGCAGACAGCCATCGGTGCGCACCAGTCGGTTGTCATCGGCCACAGCATGGGCTCGCTGATCGCACTGGAAGCCGCAGGCCAGGCACCGCAGCAGGTTCGGGGCATGGGTTTGATCGGTACGGCCTTTCCGATGAAGGTGTCCGACGTCCTGCTCAATGCGGCCCGCGACGACGAAGAGGGCGCCTTCGATATGATCAATCGATGGTCGCATGCGCGCTGGATTCATCGGCCCGGCACACCTGGCCCCGGGTTTTCAGTGCACATGCAGAACCTTCGACTCATGCAACGCCAGCCTCGCGGCGTGCTGCTCAACGATTTTTCCGCCTGCAATGCCTATGCGGGCGGCCTTGAACGTGCCAGGTCGCTGAGCTGTCCGGTGCTCTTCGTGCTAGGCGCGCGCGATGCCATGACCCCACCGCGTGCGGCGCGCACGCTGATCGAGGCGGCCTCGCAGGCAACGGTGATCGAGGTGCCCCAATGCGGCCATGCGTTGATGACCGAAGCACCTGATGCCACACGTCAGGCCATCGCCGCATGGCTCCTCGGGCCATCAATGCAACAGGCAAGCGCTGCGGCCTGATTGGGCCGCTCAACCGATCAGCCATTCGCCCAGCGGACGGTCAAGTTCGGTCGATCCAGGGTCCAGCGTAGTGAGTCTGCTGTGCAAGCGCTGCGCCGATGCCTTTGGCGCTTCAGGTGCGTGCGGCACAGCGGATCGGCCCGATGAAGCC
>JBIKKG010000067.1:0-14298 GCA_044360485.1 Burkholderiaceae bacterium
CTCACCGAGGCGATCACCAAGAAGCCCCACGCCGTCCTGCTGCTCGACGAAATCGAGAAAGCCCATCCGGACATCTTCAACATCCTGCTGCAGGTGATGGACCACGGCGCGCTCACCGACAACAACGGGCGCAAGGCCGACTTTCGCAACATCATCATCGTCATGACCACGAACGCGGGCGCCCAGGATCTGCAAAAGCGCTCCATCGGGTTCTCCGACAACAAGCAGGCGGGCGATGAACTGCAGGAAATCAAGCGCATGTTCACGCCTGAATTCCGCAACCGTCTGGACGCCACCATCTCGTTCCGCGCGCTGAACGAGGACATCATCATGCGGGTGGTCGACAAGTTCCTGATGGCACTGGAGGAGCAGCTGCACGAGAAGAAAGTGGATGCGGTCTTCACGGAGCGTCTGCGCAAGCATCTGGCCACCAAGGGCTTTGATCCGCTCATGGGTGCGCGGCCGATGCAGCGGCTCATTCAGGACACCATCCGCAAGGCGCTGGCCGATGAGCTGCTGTTTGGCCGACTGGTCGGCGGCGGCAAGGTCACGGTCGACCTGGACGAATCCGGCAACGTGCATCTGTCGTTTGCCGAATCCGTCCCGCCTGCTGCACCGACCGAAGGCGAAGAGCAGATCGAAGTCGTGCCCGCCTGAGCCTTGCTTTATGCGGGTGCTCAGCCCGCAGCACTCACGCCCCGTCGGATGCAAGTCCAGCGGGGCGTTCTCTTTTCTGACTGGCCCCGAAGCTGCGCGCGACCGCCATCCACGCGACTGGGTGTCCCACTCGGAACAGCGCCGGGAGTGTGCAGCGATCGGATATTCAGTGACTGGGACGCTGAGAGGCTGACCCGATACCAGGGGCGCACTGATCCACAGCACGGACAAGCGGGGCTGAAAAAAAGCGGTCGTGGGCGTTTCCATAAGAGGTCTGGCCCTTCCGCCCATCGGTAGGCCTGTCCCTGTCATCTGCGCGCAGCACAAAGACCTCGCCGGCGCCGTCAGGATGTGCGGGTTGCACACGATCACCTTGGGCCTCCTGCATGACAGATCTCACCGCGATTCACCTCGATGCGCTGATGCGCGATCTGGAGCTCACCGCGGTGGTGGCCATGAGACGGGCGGCCCCGCATCTGCGCGAATTTGTTGCGCTGCGTGACGCATTGGCGCGGGTGGACGTGACCACAGACGAGGCGTACCAACAGGCCCTGTCCCGGTATATTGGGTTGCGGGGCAAGCTGCGCCTGCAGCGTGACGCGGTGTTCGAGATTCTGCAGGGGTTCAAAGCCGAGCCTGAACCCCAGTTCAAGGACGTGCTGGCGAAACTAAGCGCCCTCACCGGGCAGGTCGAAAAGTCGGTCGCCTCGTCATTGCTGGCACTCGTGGATCCGCTTCAGCCGGTCATCGATCGGGATCTGCGCCAACTGCTGCCGCGTTACGGTTTTCCGATGTTGGCCGAAGCGCCGCAGTTTGATGACTGCGTGGCCTGGCACGAGGCCTTGCGATCCCTCTTCACGGAAGTGATGACCCAACCCAACTGGCCGGCGCTTGCGAATCGTCTCGGTACCCAGGTACCTGGCGAGCTGCGGGAGAGGGTCAGCAACGTACGGCTGCTCAATGCGCATCTGAGTGAGGCTCGAAAGCTGGTGGCGCTCATGGCGGTGCCCAGGCTCATGCCTGCTGCGGGCCGCGCCCAGTCTCCAGGGGCTGCGACGCCTGTGCAAGACGCTCAGCCGCTGCTTTCGGTGCGCCTGCACCTGTGCCGCTGAGGGCACGCAGCGCTTGAGCCAGCGCCTCAGATCAGAGGCGCCGCAATACCTGTGATCAGAGGCGCCCCAGTATCAGGTACTCCATCAGCGCCTTCTGCACGTGCAGACGGTTCTCGGCTTCATCCCAGACCACCGATTGCGGTCCGTCGATGACCTCGGCGGATACTTCTTCGCCGCGGTGTGCCGGCAGGCAATGCATGAACACTGCATCCGGGCGCGCCTGACGCATCATGTCTGCATCCACCTGCCAGTCTGCAAAGGCAGCCATCCGGTCACGGCTTTCATCCTCAAACCCCATGCTGGTCCAGACATCGGTACTGACCAGATCAGCGCCCACGCATGCCTGCATCGGGTCTTCGACAATCTCCAGATGGGCCGCATCCCGCGGCGCCACGCGAGCCAGGTCGATCTGGTAGCCCGGCGGGGTGGAGACCCGCAACTTGAACCCCATCAGGCCGGCAGCCTGAATCCAGGTGTAGGCCATGTTGTTGGCATCGCCCACCCAGGCCACCGTGCGTCCTGCGATCGGGCCCCGGTGCTCTTCGAACGTGTAGAGGTCGGCCAGCACCTGGCAAGGATGGTACTCATTGGTCAGCCCGTTGATCACGGGGACGCGGGAGTGAGCTGCAAAACGCTCGACGATCGACTGCTCGAAGGTGCGGATCATGACCAGATCGCACATGCGTGAGATGACCTGAGCGGCGTCTTCCACGGGCTCACCGCGTCCGAGCTGCGAGTCTCGCGTGTTCAGGAACACGGCTGCCCCACCCATCTGGTGCATACCGGCCTCGAACGACAGGCGAGTGCGGGTGGACTGTTTCTCGAAGATCATCACCAGCGTGCGATCAGCGAGCGGATGGTAGGGCTGATACCGCTTGAACAGATCCTTGATGATCCTGGTGCGGGCGAACAGGTGTTCGATCTCACTGCGGTCGAAATCGACCAGCTGCAAAAAGTGTTTCCGGGCGACCGGCATGAGCGTCACGCAGCGCGCGCGGCAGCACGCGCAAGGAAGTCGCGGATGATCGGTGCGAGCGTGGCCACGATCAGCTCGGCCTGCTCGGCGTTCAGGATAAGCGGTGGCAGCATGCGCACGACCGAATCCGCGGTGACGTTGAGCACCAGCCCTGCCTTCAGCGCCAGGGCGACGATCTCGCTGCAGGGGCGATCCAGTTGAATGCCGATCATCAGGCCCGTGCCGCGCACCTCGACCAGACCGGGGTGCCCGGCGAGCGCTGTGCGCATGCCATCCATGATCAGGTTGCCCATGGCCGTCGCATTGGCGAGCAGCCCCTCTTCTTCCATCACTTCAATCGTGGTGAGGCCTGCGCGCATGGCCAGCGGGTTGCCGCCGAACGTGGTGCCATGGTTGCCTGGCTTGAAGGTTTCGGACGCAATGCCGTGTGCGACCACTGCGCCCACCGGAATGCCGGACGACACGCCCTTGGCCAGCGGCATGACATCGGGTTTGATCCCGGACCACTGATGCGCAAACCATTTGCCGGTGCGCCCGGTGCCGCACTGCACCTCGTCGACCATCATCAGCCAGCCCTGGCGATCACAGAGTTCGCGGACTTCACGCAGGTATTCGTTGCGGGCGGGCTGAATGCCGCCTTCACCCTGGATCGCTTCCAGAAAGACTGCCACCACATTGGGCCGCTCGGCGGCCACGCGTTTGAGTGCGCCCATGTCATTGAGTGGCACGCGCACAAAACCGGGCACCAGCGGCTCGAAACCTTTCTGGACCTTGACATTACCAGTGGCCGAGAGGGTGGCCAGCGAGCGCCCATGGAAGGCGTTTTCATAGACGACGATCTCGGGCAGATCAATGCCACGGTTGTGACCGTAGAGCCGCGCAATCTTGATGGCAGCTTCGTTGGCTTCAAGGCCCGAGTTGCAGAAGAACACATTGGTCATGCCCGAGAGCTCGACCAGGCGCTCTGCCATGCGATGACGCAAGGGGATCTCGAACAGATTCGAGCAGTGGATGATCTTGGACGCCTGATCGGCAATGGCGGCGACCAGCTTCGGGTGGTTGTGCCCGAGGGTGTTGACCGCGATGCCCGAGAGGCAGTCCAGGTACCGGCGGCCTTCCGTGTCGTACAGCCAGGCTCCCTGGCCGCGCTCAAAGGCGACCGGTTGAGGGGCATAGGTGGGCATCACCGGATTGGGGGTGGTCATGGCGAATCCTCTGGCAGCAGCGAAAGACGGTCGATGGGCGGGTCGTGACGCAACGAGGGCGTGAGTCTAGGGGATTTCAGCCGCCTGAGCGAGCCTGTCGGAGCGCGCATCCGGATCGTCACGGCGCGCAGCGCCGCTCGATATAATGGGACATTCACTTTCTGGCGCGGATTGTCGCGATTCCGATGGCGGCCGATGCCCCCTCCGACACCGTTCCTGCCCGATCCCTCGATCGGGTCCCCGACCGCAGTTTCCTGATCGTCGGGGTGACTGCGGCAGGGCGTGCCTTTCGACCGAGCGACTGGGCCGAACGCTTGGCGGGCGTGATGTCTCCGTTTCAGCCAGGCGGCGGCGCCGTGGCCTTGGCATTTCAGTATTCGCCCTTCGCGATGCCCGGGCGCCATGGTGCCCACCCCTGTGTCAGGGTCGATCCGGCCATTTCGGCAGTCGAACCCATGGCACTGTCGTTTTTATTCAACTTTGCGCGCGACAACGACCTGCAAATAGCCTTGTCCTTTGAAGCTACTTGAAATACGCTGCGTAAGTCATTGCAGATAAAGACAGTTTCAACAGCATGAGCGGTCCGTCGTTCACCCCTTCCGCAGCCTCTGTCGACCCAAGCCAGCCTCCGATTCCCGATCCCAGGCCCGCCTACCGGGTCGCTGCCTTTGGTCTGGGCCCCCGGCTGCAGCGCATCGCGGAAATCGTCTTTCGGCACGCCCGCCACAACCCCTACCGGTTCCAGGTGGTTGCCTCGCGTGAGCCGGATGATTTCGACCTCGCGCTGGTCGACATGACGACTCAGGGTGCACGGGACATTGCGCGCACCTTGCGCGGTCTGGCCCGGGCACGCACGGTGGTCACAGTCGGTCGACGCCAGGATCCGACCCGAGTCTGCGATGATCTGGTGTTGCACCGCTTTGCCCTGAACCTGCTCACCGTGCTGAACCGTGTGGTGGAGCAGCATCGGGTCGCGGTCTCGGTCCGCCATGAGGCAGCCGCCCCGTTATCGGCAGGCATGCGCCCGTCCGAGATGCTTGAACGGGCATTGGGTCGCCGGCCTCGTGTGCTGCTGATTGATCCGAGCCCGGTGGCGCGCCGACAGTTGAGCCTGGCGCTGGCCACCCTCGGCCTGGATGCAGAAGGCGTGGGGACTGCTGCCGAGGCACGCGACATCCTGGCGTTGCGCCGTTACGAAGGGGTGCTGCTGGACAGCGAGCTGCCCGATGCGAATGGTCTGTCGATTGTGCGCGACCTTCGCCGTGACCCAGCCTGGCGCTGCACGCCTACGATCGTGCTCACCCGACGTAGCAGCCCCTGGGACAAGCTGAAAGCGGCAGCAGCCGGTTGCGACGCCTATCTGGTCAAGCCCTCCTCCACGTCAGTGTTGAAGGCCACGGTGTTGCGGTGTATCGAGCGCGGCTCACCGGTGGTGACGCCCACGCCTGCTGTGCCTGTCGCAACCGCGCAGCCCGCCTGGGCGAGTCTGCGCGCCCGTTTCTCCAGGTTGAGCGCCTCGGCCCGCATGCAAATGCAAGGCTAAAGCCGGCAAGGTTCAAGCCGGCAAGGTTCAAGCCGGCAAGGTCAGCGAGGGCAAGATGGACCCGCGTAGAGCGACATGCCCCCGCTGATCTGGTGGTGCGGGCGTCCGACTGATTGGCTTACTTGACGCGACTGCGGTACTCGGCCGTGCGGGTGTCGATCTCGATGCGGTCGCCGATGTCCACGAATGCCGGCACCGGAAGCTCAAACCCAGTGGGCTTGATACGTGCGGGCTTCATGACCTTGCCCGAGGTGTCGCCCTTGACGGCTGGCTCGGTGTATTCGACCTCACGCACCACGCTAGTCGGCATTTCCACCGAAATGGCCCGTCCATCGTAGAACACCACGTCGCAGGGCATGCCTTCGTCGATGTAGTTGAGCGCATCGCCCATGCTGTCTTTCTCGACCTCGTACTGGTTGTACTCGGTGTCCATGAAGACATACATCGGGTCGGCGAAATAGGAATAGGTGCATTCCTTGCGGTCGAGCACCAGCACATCAAACTTCTCGTCAGCCTTGTAGACCGACTCGGTGTTGGACGCATTGAGCAGATTGCGCAGCTTCATCTTGACCACTGCGGCATTGCGACCGGACTTGTTGTACTCGGCCTTCTGCACGACCATGGGCTCGCCGCTGATCATGACGACGTTGCCAACTCGGAGTTCCTGGGCGATTTTCATGGGAGGTCTTGCGTGGGAGGGCTGGTGTAGGAAAAGCGCTGCGTGCAGCGCATTGAAGGTAACCCGCGATTATAGCCGCTCGCCTACAAAAGCCACTAGCCGGCTGGCGAGGTCGGGGTGCTGGCCTTGGACCTGGCTCCAGCGTCGGGCCGCATCCTGCAAGGCGGGCAAGCTGCGCAGCAGCGCAGGCATCGCCTCGGTCGGCGAGTCGCCGGTGGCCGGGTCCAGGTTCCAGGCCTGCATGGCCTGACACCAGACTTGTGCCACCGCGGGGTCGGGCCTGGCCGTGGCAGTCCACTGTTCGATCAGCGCATGCAGCTTGGCCAGGTGCGCGTTGTCGTGTTGTGGATAGGCCTGCCACAGGAACGGGCGACCCGACCACAAGGCCCGCACTAAGGAATCCTCGCCGCGCACCCAGTTCAGATCGCAACTCCACAGCAGTCGATCGTAGTCATGCTGAGGGACAAACGGGATGGGTGTGATGAGCGTCTCGCGCAGGTCTGGTCGCACCTGACCAATCTCTACGCCGGCCGGGACCAGCACCCGCCACCGCCCGCCCGAGGTGTCCCGATGCAGCGCCTCGAGTATCGCGTCGACCGGTGCGCGCGGGTAACAGAACATCGATGCCCAGCGATCACCAGGTTGCGGGGTGAGGCCCAGACCCGACAGAAAGGCCTGGCGCGCCCAGGGATCGGCACAGAACGCATCACGGCGCGCCAACAGGTCTGCTTCGCGCAGCAGCCCACCGCTGCCGACGCTGAAACCCGGGAAGAAAAAGTGTTCAAGACCGCCCTGCGGCTTGGGTGAAGGCAGACCGTGGTGAGCGTCCACCCACGCCTCGGCGCTCAGGTATTCGAGATTCAGCCACACCACGTGTGCAGGGCGCATCGCCTTGCGGTAGCCCGCAGGCAGGTCGCAGGCGAAGGCGGCAATCACCACCTCTGGCACCTGTGTCGGCGCCGTGGCGCTCAGGCGCGCATCCTGCTCGCGCCAGTGCTCGATGCGTACGCCCTGATGCATGCGACCCGGGCGTGTGCCTGGCACCAGCTTGCTCAAGACAGTGGGCGTGTCGATCCAGAGCCGCGGATGCCAGCCATGTTCGGCAGCCAGCTGTCGGGCCAGCCGCCAGCACACCGCCGCATCGCCCAGATTGTCGACCACACGACAAAAGATGTCACAGCGGAGCGCTCGTCGAACGCCGGCGCGCGCCTGCACCTCGATGCCTGCACGAACGTCGGTACGAACGTCGGTACGAACGTCGGTACGAACGTCGGCGCTCGCGCCAGTCATGTCACTGCGGTCGCCGCGCTGCCCGGTGTCCGCACCTGGCGGGTGACGCCGTACGCTCACGCGGGGTCAGGCGCGAATGCGCGCTCAGCGCATGACGGCATCAAGTACGGTGCGCAGGCCCAGGCTGCCGCGCTTTTCGAAGGCCAGGGGAATCGGGGAGATGCCCCAGCGTGCCGATCCCTTGAGCTCCCACGAGATTTCGGTGAGTCCCTTGGTTGTCAGTCGGATCAGCAGATCGCGTGCATCGGCTCCGGCAAAGGCCAGTACGACCGGCACGTCGCGCTCGCCTTGCGCGGGCAGCGTGAAGGTTTCCTCGGCAACCGCCCCTTGCACCAGTCGTTGCCCCATGAGGGACACATCAAACCGCAGGTTCGACAGGGGCATGTCGACGGTATTGGGGTTGCGGGCAGCCAATCGGACCCGCAGCTTGAGGCTGTCACGGGTGATCGACTCGACACCCAAGCCGGACACGCTCAGCGAGGGCGCTTTCAGATTGCTGGGCGGCACCATCTGATTGCATCCGGTCATCAGGGTGGCCAAGCCCGTGGCGAGCAGGGCGTTGCTCAGTCGACGTCGCATGGCAGGCATGGGGTGGCGCGCTTGGCCATGGCGCGTCGACCGAGTGCTGGAGGGCCCCATGGATGCCATGCCTGGCGGATCGATTAGCGGATTCATAGCTTGGCAAGTCGTTCGAGCGCGCGATCGAGGGTGTCGTCGCGCTTGGCAAAGCAAAAGCGCACGACGCCATGCTCGATTGGCTCGTCATAGAACGCCGACAAGGGGATGGCCGCCACACCCAGTTCAGCGGTCAGCCACTTCGAGAACTCGGCCTCGGACATCGAGGACACAGCGGAGTAATCGACCAGTTGAAAATACGTGCCCTCGCAGGGCAGCAGGCGCAGGCGGGTCGAGGCCAGGCCCGCGCGGAAGCGGTCGCGCTTGCGCTGATAGAACGCGGGCAGATCGAGATAGGGTGCCGGGTCGCGCATGAAGTCGGCCAGCCCCTGCTGCATGGGTGCGTTGACCGAGAACACCGCGAACTGGTGCGCTTTGCGGAACTCTGCCGACAGCGCTGCGGGTGCCGCGCAATAGGCCACTTTCCATCCAGTGACGTGATACGTCTTGCCGAACGAGGACACCACGAAACTGCGCTCGGCCAAGGCCGGGTAACGGCTCGCCGACTGATGCACCGCGCCATCGAACACCATGTGTTCATAGACTTCATCCGAGATCACGAAGAGCCTATGGTCTACAGCCAACTGCTGCAGCCTGAGCATGTCAGCGTCTGACAGGGTCGTGCTCGTGGGGTTGTGCGGCGTATTGACCAAAATGGCGCGGGTGCGTGACGTGACCGCCGCCTCGATACGTGGCCAATCGGGCCTGAACGAGGCGTTCATCGGCACGCGCACCGGCACGCCGCCCGCCAGCAGGATGTTCGGGATATAGCTGTCATAGGCGGGCTCGATCACCAGGACTTCGTCGCCTGGGCGCACCACCGCGAGGATCGCGGTCAGGATGGCCTGTGTGGCGCCGGCCGTGACGGTGATCTCGCTCTGTACGTCGTAGCGCCTGTTGTACAGCCGGGCGATCTTTTCAGCGATGGCCTGGCGCAGGCTGACCAGCCCGGGCATCGGCGGATACTGATTGAGCCCGCCTTTCATTGCGGCAGTCACCGCATCGACCAGACGGGGATCGCAGTCGAAGTCGGGAAAGCCCTGGCCCAGATTCACCGCCTGGTGCTCGGCAGCCAGGCCCGACATGACCGTGAAAATGGTGGTGCCCACTCGGGGCAGTTTGGAGTCGATGGCCGGTGCCGCCGGCAGTGTCGGTGCGTTCATGTGGGCTCGTTCGGCTGAGGCGCCGCATTATAGGGGGAGCGTTCGATCGGGTGCGTGTCGTTCACTGTTTGCATCGGTGCCCGCTGAACGGGCAGATCGGCGCGCTGAAGCAGGGGCTGTTGCGCACTGACCCAGTGCTCGGGCGTGCCGATGCGCAACGCGAAACGTTTTCCAGCCAGCCGGGCCAGTCGCAAGAGTGCTTTGTCGCGCGACAGCAGCCACTGCACGCGCTGTGCCACCGCCAGATCGATGAATTTCTGATCGGCCGGATCGGTGCAAGGCAACCGACAGTCGGGCGCGGGCAGAGCAGCGTGGACATGGCTGCGGATGCGCCCAGACAGCGCATCGACCGCGTCGGCGTCCAGATTGAACCAGGGGCGCGCGATCACCGCGTCGAATTCCGCCAGCATGGCCTCAGTGGCGATGATGTGCGCGGCGCCGTGCTCGATGGCATGCGTCAATGGCCCCAGGCGAGGGTCCTGAAAGACCAGCCAATCGAGCCACACATTGGTATCCAGGACCAGGCGCATCGCGTCACTATAATGCGCCGACCGACGCACCGCTTTCAGGTGATCGGCCATCCGGACTGCTCCATGTTGATCGTGCTTTCCCCCGCCAAGACGCTTGATTACGCATCCCCCGTGCTGCCGGTCGATACGACGCGTCCGGAGTTTGCATCGGATGCACGCCGACTGATCACGCGGTTGCGTGAGTTGGATGTGCAGGGCGTAGCCGAGTTGATGACGCTCAGTGTGCCGCTGGCCGAACTCAATGTTGGCCGCTACCGCAGTTTTCGCGCCAGTCCTGGCGCTGAGCACACGCGTGCCGCGATCCTCGCCTTTGATGGGGATGTCTACGATGGTCTGGCCGCCCGGGCACTGGATGCCGATGCGCTTGCATTTGCCCATACGCATGTGCGCATTCTGTCCGGCCTGTACGGCGTGTTGCGTCCGCTGGATGCCATGCAGCCCTATCGCCTCGAAATGGGCACGCGCCTGACGACCGATCAGGGCCGCAATCTCTACGCTTACTGGGGCGCACGGCCTGCCAAGGCGCTGAAGCGCGCGATGAAGGCGGCGGGTACCGATACCTTGGTGAACCTGGCCTCGGAAGAATACTTTGGGGCGGTGGATGTGGCCGCGCTGGGGGCGCGGGTGATCCAGCCGGTCTTTCAGGAACGACGGGCGAAGGGCTGGCAGGTGGTGAGCTTTTCGGCCAAGCAGGCGCGTGGGCGCATGACCCGTTTTGCGATTGATCGGCGCATCACGCAGCCGCAGGCTTTGCAGGCGTTCGATCTGGATGGCTATGCGTTTGATGCGGGCGCGTCGAGCGACACGCTCTGGTATTTCCGACGCGAGCAGCCGCTGGGTCAGACCACTGCGGGCAAGTCGGTCTGACGCAACCATACCTGCTTCACCAAGACGACGAGGTGGTGTGCCGACCAGGCGCACCCAGGCGCCCGGCGGGCTTGTTCCACCTGAGCTTTACTCGACGCGCACTTCCACGCGACGCGCTTCGCGATCGTCGGCGCCACCCTCGGTGACTTCAGGCTTGCGCAAATCAATACGGGCCACATCAATGCCTGCAGCGACCAGTGCGTCGCGCACGGTGGTTGCGCGCTGCTTGGCCAGTTCGTGGTTCTGATCGGCATTGCCGGTTTTGTCGTGAAAGCCGGAGACCGCCAGCTTGGCGGCCGGATGGGCTTTGGCCGCATCGATCGCCGCCCGCAACGCACCTTGGCCTTCGTCCGAAACGGCCGCGACATCGGTGGCGAAATACAGTTTTGCCAGCACGGGCAAGGAGACGGCCGCGGCTCCTGCGGCGGCTCCCGCAGCGGTGGCCGGGCTCGCCCCGGCTGGATTCGCCCCGGCCGGCGTTGTGCCTGCAGAAGTGCCTGCTGAAGCGGCCTGGGCAGCTGAACCGGCCGCACCGCGCTGCGATTCGGTGGTTCCAGAGCCGGATCCAGACCCGGATCCTGAGCCAAACCCGCCCAGGGCTGCGCTGAGCGCCAGTGCCAGCGCAATGCCGATGGCGGTGAGTGCACCCAGCCCCACTATCCAACCTACGAGGCCGCGCTGATCGTCGTCTTCTTGCATGATCGTGATGCAGGCCCGACGGCCCGCTACAGAGGTTGGAACAGCCTTCGATTATAGCGTGGCGTTGCCAAGGATGACCGGTTCGGGTTCGAGGTTCACACCGAACCGGGCCTTCACCGAATCGCGAATGCGAAGCGCCAGCGCCAGAATATCGCGGCCCTGCGCGTGCCCGTGGTTGACCAGCACCAGCGCATGGGCGGCGTGTACGCCGGCATCGCCGTCGCGAAAGCCTTTCCAGCCGCACTGATCGATCATCCAGGCCGCGGACACCTTCACATCGTTCCCCGACGTGGGCCAGCATGGCAGGCCAGGCTCGCGCGACTGAATCGCCGCGGCCTGCTGAGCGCTGATCACGGGGTTCTTGAAAAAACTGCCCGCATTGCCGAGCACGGCAGGATCAGGCAGTTTGCGTCGCCGGATGGCGCGCACCGCTTGCGCGACATCGGAAGCACTGGGTGCCGTGTGTCCGGTGCGGGCCAGCTCCTCACGCAGGTCGCCGTAGTCCAGCTGCAGCGGCGCGCTGCGCGACAGCCGAAATCGCACTGCACAGACCAGCCAGTGGGCATGGCCGGGTGTTTTGAACACGCTGTGCCGGTAAGCGAACGCGCATTCCGCGGCATCGAAGCTGCGCCAGCGCCCTGTGCGCAGATCGATGGCATCAAGGCTGTCGAAACAGTCGCGCAGTTCAACGCCGTACGCGCCGATGTTTTGAATGGGCGCCGCCCCCACGGTGCCCGGTATGAGCGCCAGGTTTTGCAGTCCGTTCAAACCTGCCGCAAGGCTCCAGCTCACCAGCGCGTCCCAGGATTCACCCGCAGCGCCTTCGATGATGGCCGCCTCCCCATCGTCGCGCACCATGCGACATCCACGCAGCGCCACCTGGACCACGGGAGTGTCGACGTCGCCTGTCAGCAGCAGGTTGCTGCCGCCCCCCAGCACGAACGGGGCAGGGCCTGTGTGCGCCTGCAGTTGGGCGACCAGTCCCGGCAGATCAGACAGCGCATGGACACGCCAGAGATCGCGCGCCACCGCATGCACGCCAAAGGTATTCAGTGTGTCCAGGGGCGTGCGCCCCAGGTGTTGGGCTGGCAAGACTCAGCTCGGCTGGTAGGCCAGCCGCACATAGATGGGCGCGAAGGCTTCGGCCTGGGTGATTTCGATCAGAAATTCCTTGGCCAGTTCGAGCAGCGCAATGAAGGTGACCACCACCACCGGTACGCCGCGCGACGGATCGAACATCTCGTGAAACTCGGCAAATTGCCGATCCTGCAGCGTACGCAGGACGCGCGTCATGTATTCGCGCACCGACAATGCTTCACGGCTGATCCGGTGGTGTTCAACCAGACGGGCACGGCGCAGCAGATCTGCCCAAGCTTCGCGCAGATCGACCACGTTCACATCAGGCAGGCGCGCAGGGGCGGTCTGATCGAGCAGCACCTGTGCGCGCATGAAGTCGCGCCCTTCGCGCGGCACCAGGTCGAGCTTTTGCGCCCCCAGCTTGATGCGCTCGTACTCCAGCAGCCGGCGTGCCAGCTCAGCACGCGGGTCTTCAACCTCCTCACCGGTGTCGGCCTTGCGCACCGGCAGCAGCATGCGCGACTTGATATCGATCAGCACGGCTGCCATCAGCAGATACTCGGCGGCCAGCTCGAGGTTGTGGCGGCGGATCTGCTCGACATAGACCAGGTACTGGCGCGTCACCTCGGCCAGCGGGATGTCAAGGATGTTGAAGTTCTGTTTGCGAATCAGGTAGAGCAGCAGGTCCAGTGGACCTTCGAAGCGTTCCAGGAACACTTCCAGTGCGTCGGGCGGGATGTACAGGTCCAGGGGCAGCCGCATGAGCGGCTCTCCGTGAACCCGTGCAAACACGGGCTCCAGGGCAGCGGCCATCGCATCCACGGGCTGCACGGCCAGGGGTGCCTCAGTGGCCTGCGCCCCGCTCACGGGCTCCACGACCGGGTCCGTCAGGTCCGGGTCTGATACGGATAAGCCTGCTGCGGCACCCGCGATTCACGCCAGCGACGGGACTGCTCCAGATCGATCGCCGATCGGTCCCACAGGAGCGCGCGGCCATCGCGCTGCGCGGCTTCCAGGTGGGGCCGCTGCGCCTTGAGTTGCTCGAGGAACTGGGTCGCTTCGGAGGTGTACAGGGGCAGATTGGGGCGCATGGTAAACCGGCTTGAATGTGGCGAAGCAGACAGGCGCCGCAAGATCCCGCAAGGGATCGGCGCCGAGTTGGTTATTGTACGGGATCACTCCACGCTACCTGGCCTGTGTCATGCCCCTGTCGCCCCTTTCATCGACTGCTTCCATGCCGCCCGGCAAGGCGGATGCGTCCACGATCGTGCGCGCTGCCGCCCCGCGCCGCCGCCTGCTGCGCGCCACGCTCGCGCTGGCGGGCAGTGCAGGCCTGATGGCCCTGTCGGCCTGTGATCAGCTCGCGCAGAGCAAGCTGGTGGCGGGCCAGCACACTGAGCAGGATGTGCGCTCGATCATGGGCGCACCGACCCTGGTTTGGGAGGTGCAGGGCGGTGCACGCCAACTGGATTACGTGCGGGGCCCGCAGGGCTTCGAAACCTGGCGCGTCGACATCAGCGCAGACGGCCGCTATCAGGGCATGAAACAGTTGCTCACTGTCGCAAACTTCAAATCGCTTGCGCAAGTCGGCATGACTGAAGCACAACTGGTGCGGCTGTTCTCGCGACCCGCCGAGCGTCAGCCCTATGCCCTGAAGAAAGAGGTCTGGCTGATCTGGCGATTCGAAGAGTCCGGCAGCGTGCGTCGCAATTTCAATGCGCATTTCCAGGACGGTATTGATCGCGCGGTCGAGTTTTCCTTCACGGATGACAAGACCATGTACCCGGGCGCATGACTCATGCCTTTGGTGGCGCCTCGGGCCTGA
>JBIKKG010000290.1:0-4066 GCA_044360485.1 Burkholderiaceae bacterium
AGGCGGCTGACCCGAGCCGTCTACCAGCCGAAGATCAATCGTTTTCATCGGCAGTGTGCGGCGCCCTTCGCTCCAGAACCAGGTGAAATAGGCACCAAAAACGAGTGCAAGATAGGCTTGGAAGACATGCCTCAAGATCCCGGCTTCGCCGCGGTACTGCACGATCGCCGAGAAGGCGTAGCCAAAAAACACCGCGATGGCGAACAACACGACGCCTTCGTAGCCTGCGCTCATGAATCTGCGCCATAAACCAGCCGGTTGGAATAGCGCTTCTGCTGGCAAGAGGCTCACGAGTCTGCTGGGGTGAAATGGCTCACATGCGGGATTTGAGCCCGCGGGCAGTATCAGCGCCGGTTAGCAGGGGCGCCTACGGTTTGGCTGACGCCCTTGGCGGGTACTGCTTGACCGTCCGGTTCCGATGCGATCACTGTCTTTGGCGTGCGCCGAGGCAACGGTTGGGCCGCTTCTTTTGCCAGGCCTGTCGGTGCGCCTGCATGGCGAGCAGCCGTGTTGCTCGTGCTGCCAGCGGTGCCCAGCACGGCGCGCTGCTCGGCTGTCATCGCCTGGTAACGCTCCCAATCAGCCTGCAGATTAGCGCTTCCGGTCTGCTGCGCCATGCGGAAGTTTGCGCGGGCCAGCTTGCGTTCCTCGGGGCTCAATTTTGCCCATTCGGAGATGCGGCGCTGCACGCGCGCCTGATCCTGCTCGCTCATCTGCGGAAAGCGACTGGCCAGATCAGCCCATGCCCGCTTCTCATTTAACGGCAACTGCTGCCACTGTGACTCGAAAGAAGCCAAGACCTGTCTTTGCGATTGGCTCAGGTCTGACCAGCCCGGCTTGAAGGCAAGGGTAGGCAGGCTTGGCCGTGAAGGTTCCAGACGGATCGGATCGCGTTTGACCGACACGGGCGACGCACCGGTGTGGCTTGGCCCTGCCGAGGCTTCCTGGGGCGCAGCTTCCGTTGCGCTCTGTTCAGAAACAGCAGCCGCTCCTTCGCTGGATACCGGTGCACTGGACTCGGCGGACGGCGGACCGTCACCCGATGTGGCGGCCCAAGCCGACTGACCTGGCAACGCCACCAAGTAAAGGAGCGTCAGGCACAGCCCGAAGAAACGAGCGTTGGCTGAAAGGGTCACTGCCGGGTGTTCCTCAGGAAGACGCCAAACCCTTTGTCGGCCAGCGCGGAAACGGGAATGTCGTCGTCACCCAGCACCAGTGCTGCATCAATGTCTGCGGTGTCGGCGGCGTCCTCGAGATCGGACCACATCGCAATGCCGTAGAGCCCAGCAGCAAGAATCAGCAGCGGCAGCGCTATGGACAGGATGCGCGCTCGACGCGACGGGCGACCGGATGACCCATGCAGCGCGACCGCCCCAAGCCGACCGGACATCAGTGACTGGACGGCTTCGGTATCGGGGGCTCGGGCCAGTGCCGTGTGCCGGGCACGCTCCAGGCGTTGTGTGACCCGATAGGGCAACCGATCGGAGCTTTCTTCAAGCGCCTGGCGAATCAAATAGGCAAAACGTTGTTCATTCATAGCGAAATGCCCTTGGCTTTCAGTGCAGCCGCCAGGGTGTGCACCGCCCTGGAGCAATGGGTCTTGACGCTGCCCTCGGAACAGCCCATGGCGGTCGCGGTTTCTGCGACGTCCAGATCCTGCCAATAACGCATGACGAAGGCCTCTCGTTGACGGCCTGGCAACTTTTGTACCTCGGCGTCAATGATCCGCAGAATCTGATCTCGCTCGACGATCTGGGCTGCGCTCTCGCCTTGCCGCGTGTCGCCCTCGACTTCCAGCGACTCGAGGGGGTCGCGATCGCCGCCATCGCTGTCGTCAGGCTGAAGTGCCGACAGAAGCGTCGTCCAGAGGTTACGCACTTTTTGGCGTCGAAAGTGGTCATGAATCACATTCTGCAGGATGCGCTGAAACAGCATCGGAAGCTCTGCTGCAGGTTTGTCAGCGTATTTTTCGGCAAGCTTGAACATCGCCTCTTGAACGATGTCCAGGGACGTGTCGTCGTCTCTCGTCGCATAGGCGGCTTGCTTGAATGCCCGGCGTTCGACTGACTGAAGAAAATCCGAAAGTTCCTGCCGTGAGGCCATTCAGCCGCTCGAGGGCGAATCAACGTAGTGATGCTAGCAGAACCGTCCTTGACCCGTTTGGTGCACTGCATTAGGATTATCGGTTCCCTGAAACGCGATCTGCTGAGTTCAAAGCAGTGCAGGTCGCGCCCCCGGTATCACGGCAGGGGTGTCCTCATGCGGCGGTCACACCCGACAGCCACCTCCGGGCTCATATGCTGAAGCAACCTTCATAAGAGGGTGTGACGGCGTCTTATCAATCTCGCAGGCCCCGTTTCAAGGCCTGCGTCGTTGCGGTCCTCGAGCCGCATCGGCGCCGGCGGACGGGCAACCTGGACCTTGAATGGGACTCACATGGAACTTACAGGCGCAGAAATCGTTGTGCGCTGTCTGCAGGAAGAGGGCGTGGAGCACGTCTTCGGGTACCCCGGTGGGGCCGTCCTGTACATCTACGACGCGCTGTATCAGCAGGAAAAAGTCCAGCATATTCTGGTGCGACACGAACAGGCTGCGGTGCACGCAGCCGACGCGTACTCTCGTTCTTCGCAGAAGGTCGGGGTGTGTTTGGTCACCAGCGGCCCCGGGGTGACCAACGCTGTGACCGGTATCGCGACCGCCTACATGGACTCCATTCCCATGGTGGTGCTCACCGGACAGGTGCCTACGCACGCCATCGGAGAAGATGCCTTCCAGGAGTGCGATACCGTCGGAATCACGCGCCCTTGCGTCAAGCACAACTTCCTGGTCAAGGACGTCAAGGACTTGGCCACCACCATACGCAAGGCGTTCTTTATTGCCTCAACCGGGCGTCCCGGTCCTGTGCTGGTCGATATCCCCAAGGACATCACACGCGACAAATGCCGCTTCGAATACCCGAAGTCGGTACCAATGCGCTCTTACAACCCCGTGGTAAAGGGGCATCAGGGCCAGATCCGCAAAGCCGTACAGCTCCTGATGCATGCCGAGCGACCCATGATCTACACGGGCGGCGGCATCATTCTGGCCGATGCAGCGCCTGAGCTGAACGCTCTGGTCGATCTGCTCGGATTTCCCTGCACGAATACGCTGATGGGCCTGGGTGGATACCGCGCAAGCAGCAAGCACTTCGTCGGCATGCCTGGCATGCACGGCACCTACGAAGCGAACCTCGCCATGCAGCATTGCGATGTGCTGCTGGCGGTGGGTGCGCGATTTGACGATCGCGTGATCGGCAACCCGAAACATTTTGCGCAGAACCCGCGCAAGATCGTCCATGTCGACATCGATCCGTCGTCCATCTCCAAGCGGGTGAAAGTGGACGTCCCGATCGTGGGCGATGTCCGCGAGTGCCTGGTGGAGCTCACGGCCCAGCTGCGTGAGGCGATGGCGGCCGGCGGCAAGCTGAACAAGGCCCTGCCAGCCTGGTGGAAGCAGATCGATGGCTGGCGGGAAAAAGACTGCCTCAAATACGATCGCGCGGCCACCGACGTGATCAAGCCACAGTTCGTCATCGAAAAGCTCTGGGAAATCACTGGAGGCGATGCGTTCATCACCTCCGATGTCGGCCAGCACCAGATGTGGGCCGCACAGTTCTATCGCTTCGATAAGCCCCGGCGCTGGATCAACAGCGGTGGTCTGGGCACGATGGGCGTGGGTTTGCCCTATGCCATGGGCGTCGCTATGGCGCACCCGGGTGCGCAAGTGGCATGCGTCACTGGCGAGGGGTCGATCCAGATGTGCATCCAGGAGATGTCGACCTGCAAGCAATATGACCTGCCGGTCAAGGTGGTGAGCCTGAACAACCGCTATCTGGGCATGGTGCGTCAGTGGCAGCAGATCGAGTACGGCAGTCGCTATTCGCATTCGTACATGGACGCTTTGCCCGATTTCGTACGGTTGGCCGAAGCCTATGGCCACGTAGGCATTCGCGTGGAGCGCCCTGCGGATGTTGAGCCAGCCCTGCGCGACGCATTTGGAAAGTACAAAGACCGGTTCGTCTTCCTGG
>JBIKKG010000006.1:0-41844 GCA_044360485.1 Burkholderiaceae bacterium
TGCCGGTCAGGCATCGCGCCCAATAGGGAGACTCCATGGCTACGCTTTTCACCCCGTTCGCCCTGCGTTCGGTGACTCTGCCCAATCGGATCATGATCTCTCCGATGTGCCAGTACTCGGCGCACGAAGGGTTTGCCAACGAGTGGCACACTGCCTACATCACTAAGGTGTCGCAGGGTCGTCCCGGCTGCGTGATGGTCGAAGTGAGCGTCGTGGAGAAACGCGGCCGCGGCACCTACGGCGATCTGGGCATCTGGGAAGACGGCCATATTGCCGGCATGCGTGCACTGGCCACCATCATCGAGAGCTATGGCGCGGTCCCGGCCATCCAGATCGGGCATGCAGGACGCAAGGTTTCAGCCCAACGGCCCTGGGAAGGCAACGGCCCCCTGGGCCCACGCGATGCTCGCGAACGCGGTGAACTGCCGTGGGTGGGGGTGGGCGCATCGTCGCTGCCGGTCGATGAACGCTGGGTGCCGCCGCGCGAGGCCACCGAAGCCGACCTGGACACCATGGTCGAGGCATTTCGTCACGGTGCGCGCCGCGCGGTACAGGCCGGCTTCAAGCTGGTGGAGTTGCATATGGCCCATGGCTATCTGCTCAACAGCTTCCTGTCGCCGATCGCCAATCAGCGCACGGATGCCTACGGCGGCAGCCTGGAAAATCGCATGCGCTTCCCGCTTCGGGTGGCCCAGGCCGTGCGTGAGGCACTTGGCGCAGAGTTGCCGATGTCGGTGCGCTTGTCGGCAGTGGACGGGCTGGAGGGTGGCTGGACCATTGAAGACAGCATCGCCTTCTCACACAAGCTGAAAGCGCTTGGCGTGGATATCATCGACTGCTCCTCGGGCGGCATCGCAGGCCCGGCCACAGCCGCGCGCGTGGCCGTGCCGCGCGGACCGGGATACCAGGTGCCCTTTGCCGACGCCATTCGCCGTGCGGTCAACATTCCGACCATCGCCGTGGGCCTGATCACTGAACCCGCACACGCTGAAGCCATCCTCAACGACGGCAAGGCCGACATCATCGCTATCGGACGGCAAGCGTTGCAGGACCCGAACTGGCCGCTCAATGCAGCGCTGGCGCTGGGGGTGGACCCGCAATTCGATCGCTGGCCGGCACAGTACGGCTGGTGGCTTGCACGGCGCGCCGGCATCCCGCCGGCTGCGTGGCCTGGCAATCAATGAGTTGGAGCAGGCCATGAACTATCGCACCCTGGGCCGCAGTGGCCTAAGCGTCTCGTCTCTCTGTCTGGGCGCGATGATGTTCGGCGATCGCACCTCCGAGACCGACTCTGTCGAGATCATTGCGGCCGCGCGCGATGCGGGCATCAACTTCATCGACACCGCCGACGTCTACAAGCAAGGCGAGTCCGAACGTATCACCGGGCGCGCCATTGCCGCCGAGCGCAACCGCTGGATCGTTGCCACCAAGGTGGGCAATGCCATGGGCGATGATCGCAACAGCCGCGGCCTGTCCCCGCGCTGGCTGCACACCGCGATCGACGACTCCTTGCGCAGAATGGGCATGGACCATATCGACATCTGGTACCTGCATCGCGAAGACCACACCACGCCCCTGGCAGAAACCATCGGTGCCATCGCCGATATCGTGCGGGCCGGCAAAGTGCGTTACCTGGGGATTTCCAATCATCGAGCCTGGCGCATCGCCGAGATCGCAAGGCTCTGTCAGGACGCAGGCATGCCCACGCCGGCAGCCTGTCAGCCTTATTACAACGCCTTCAACCGCATGCCTGAAGTGGAGGTGCTGCCCGCCTGTGCGCACTACGGGATCGGCGTGGCGTCGTACTCGCCCGTGGCGCGTGGCGTACTCGCTGGCAAATACAAGCCAGGTGAAGCGCCGCCGACTGACTCTCGCGCAGCGCGCAAGGACCGGCGCATGATGCAGACCGAATGGCGCGATGAGTCTTTGGTTCTGGCCCAGCGGGTGGCTGAATACGCTGCATCACGCGGCATGAGTGCTGCGCAGTTCGCGGTCAATTGGGTCTTGCACAACCGACTGATCAACGCAGCGATCGTTGGTCCGCGCACGATGCAACAGATGAGCGAATATCTCGGTGCACTCGAGCACCGCTTCAGCGCCGATGATGAAGCCTTCATCGATGGCATCGTGGCCACCGGCCACCCCTCCACACCCGGTTACAACGATCCGGCCTACCCGATCGAGGGTCGTACCACCGCTGCGGCCTGACCGATCCATGCGTTCAGCCCCGACGCGTCGTACCGTATGGGTCGGGGCGATGTCCCTCGCGCAACTCGTCTCATGGGGCAGTCTCTACTACACCTTCTCGTTGCTGATGCCTGCCATGGAGCGGGATCTGGGGCTGTCCCGGGTGCAGGTCAGCGGGGCATTCAGTGCTGCGCTGCTGGCCAGCGGTGTGGCCGGTTTCCCGGTGGGCCGATGGATTGAAAGGGGGCATGGCCGAAGGGTCATGGCAGGAGGCTCGCTGCTCGCAGGTTTGCTGCTGATCGGTCATGCATTTATTCACAGCATGGCTGGTTTGTATCTGACCTGGATCGGCTTGGGATTGGCCATGGGCGCCATCTTTTACGAGCCGGTGTTTGCCATCACGATCCGACGCTGGCCATCGGACTATCGCAAGCCGATCATCGCCATGACGTTCCTGGGCGGGCTCGCGTCGACGGCATTCATCCCCCTGACAGCCTGGCTGCTGCAAGAAATGGACTGGCGCCAAACCTGTCTGGTCCTGGCGGGGCTGCACCTGTTGCTGTGTCTACCGATCCATCTCGTGATGCTGGCCGATGAAACGCCTGGCAACCCACACGGCGCGGTACGATCGACTCAGACGCTCGCCGATGGGGACGTGCGTTCGCTGCGCGAGCTCTCGCGGTCGCCCGCCTTCCTGCTGGTCAGCAGCTGTGTGATCGGGCTGTCGCTGCTGAGCGCCGCGCTGTCCGCACACATGGTGCCGCTGCTCAGTGAGCGCGGCCTGCCTGCGAGTTGGGCCGTGGCCGTTCCAGCCAGTATTGGCGCGCTACAGGTGCTGGGCCGGCTGGTGTTGTTCGTCTTCGAAGGGCGATTTGATCCACGCAGCATCGATCGCGCCATTCCATGGCTGCTGCCCGTGTCGTTGGCGATCCTGCTGGCCAGCGGTGGCAGCATTGTCGGCGCCCTGCTGTTTGCCACCTGCTATGGCGTCGGCAACGGTCTGATCACGATCGTGAAGGCCACGGCGATTGCTGCTTACGTGAGCCGCGAGCGCGTGGCTGTGCTGTCCGGCCTGCAGAGCTTTCCGGTAGCACTTGCCCGCTCGGTGGGGCCCGTGCTGACAGCTGTCCTGTGGAGCATCACGAACAGCTATGGGCTTGCTCTCATCGTGCTCACTGGGGTGGGCGTGCTGTCGGCGCTGATGCTGCACAGTGCGCAGCGCCACGCCTTGCGCACCAACTGACCACTTCTGGCTGCAACGCCCCTCGGATGGAAGGGCGACGTTTGTTGGCGTGCCGGCGACCATGGGACAATTCGAGGCCTACGATGGCAACCATCGCTTGCTTTCCCGACCACTCTGCCCCGGTGACCGCCCCGTGACTTCAACCACCCTGCTCTACGCTCTCGTGCTGATCCTGGCGGGCGGCGTGACGGTGTACGTGGTCCGTCCGCTGTTGCGCCGCCAGGCCCTCGAGGCGCGTGATGACGCACCGCGCACGGCTGCCACCGCTCGAGACGTGCTGCGAGAGCGGCGGCGCGAACTGGATGCATCCCTCGCGCATCTGCCTGCCGGCGCGCCCGAACGCAACCAGGCGATGGCGGAGTTCGCAGCCCAGGTTCAGGGGGAGCTTGATGGCGGCGCAATGTCTGTGTCCGATCCGCAAACCATCCCGCAGCAGCGCGCGTTTGCCGGTGAATCGAAGCGACGGCCGCTGATGGCCGCTGGGGTCTTGGCCCTCATGCTGGTTGCGCCGTCTTTGACGCTGTACCTGCTCACCGGCATGCCAGAGGCCGTATCGCCTGAATTTCGTAGCGCCTCCGAGCCGCAAAACCTTGAAGACCTGATCGATGCTTTGAAGGAGCGGCTGCAGAAACACCCGACGGATGCGCAGGGCTGGCAGTTGCTGGGGCGCACTGAGCTTTCACGTGGTCAACCCAGTGCAGCAATCGAAGCGTTTGAACGCGCCTTGCCACTCGCTCCAAAAGATGCGCAGCTCAAAGCCGACCTGGCTGACGCGATCGCGCAGCAGCAGGGCAACCGACTGGACGGGCGACCGATCGCGCTCTTGCGCGAGGCACTCGAACACGACCCGCGACACCCCAAGGCGTTGGCCTTGAACGGCGCATTCGAGGTCTCGCAAGGCAACACCGCAGCTGCGATCGGGTACTGGGACACGCTGCTTACCGTGCTTCCTCCCGACTCGCCACAGGCTGCACAAATTTCCGGGTATGTCGCCGACCTGAAGGCTGGCAAAAGACCAGGGAGCGAGCCAAGCACTGCGCCGTCCGCACCTGCTCAGCCCCCTGCGGCCGTGGCCTCGCCTGCCGCTGCAAGCGCCCGCGCTGCCGAAGCGGTCAGCGGAACAGTGGTACTCGACCCCACGCTCGTGGGCAAACTTGACCCCACGGCCACCCTCTTTGTCGTGGCGCGCTCACTCGACGACCAGGGGCAGCCCAGCGGCCCGCCTCTGGCCGTCTTGCGCGCCCGAGCCGCCGATTTGCCACTGCGCTTCAACCTGGACGACAGTCGGTCGATGAGTCCGACGGCCAAACTATCCGGCCTGGCCCCCAGCGCGCGGGTCAGCGTGGTGGCGAGGGTCTCTGCCACCGGCGAAGCCACGGTCCGACCCGGCGACCTTCAAGGCAGCTCCGCACCTGTGAACGTGGGCGCAACCGACCTGACCGTGCGTATCGACAAGGTGGCTCCGTGAACAGTAGAGCGGTCGCGCACAGCGGATGGGAGGGTTTGCAGGCACGAGGGCTCAGCCTGCAGCGCGGAGAGCGGGTCTTGTTCAATGGGCTCGATTTCGATCTTGCCGCAGGCGAATTGATCCTGCTCACCGGGCCCAACGGATCCGGCAAAAGCAGTCTGTTGCGCGCGCTCATTGGCTTGACACCGCTGAGCGCAGGTCACTGCACCCTGTCCACATGTACCCCAACCGGCGAGCGCGTCAGCGCGTCGGTCAGCGGGGCCCAGTTACGCGGTCTGTCGCTGTATCAGGGGCATGCAAGCGCCGTGAAGGGCGAGCTGAGCGCGCTGGAGAACCTAGCGCTGAACAGTGCACTCGACGCGCCGACTCACTCCAGCAGCCAGGATGACTCCGAGCACCCCGCACCGCAGACGCCGCGCGTCACCGAAGCCGATCTGATGCGCGCACTGACAACAGTCGGCTTGCGCAGGCAACATGCCATCGAAGCGCGGCGATTGTCTCAGGGGCAACGACAACGTCTGCAATTGGCGCGCTTTGCGCTCGGACTGGCATCGGCCGCACGCCCTGTGTGGCTGATGGATGAGCCCAGTGCGGCGCTGGATGAGGCGGGCACGCAAGTGCTGCAAGACCTGCTCGATACGCATTTGCGGCGAGGCGGTGGCGCACTGATTGCGACCCACTTGCCGTTGACCGTGAAAGCCGGACAACGCCGCGGCTTGGCTTTGCAGGACTGGGCCCCTGCACGCGAGCGCACCGCTTTGCGCGACCACGCGCTGACTGCATGAATGCATGGGGCGCGTTTGTGTGGGCGCTGCGTCGCGATCTGCGTCTGGCGGTGCGTCGCAGCGCCGATGCCTTGAACGTGCTGGGTTTTTTCGTGCTGGCCTGTTCGATGTTTCCGCTGGCCATTGGTCCGCAGCGCGACTGGCTTGCGCGTATTGGGCCCGGCGCGATCTGGGTGGCCGCCCTGCTGTCAGTGATGTTGGCACTGCCCAGGCTCTTCGAACACGACCACGCCGACGGCACCCTGGATGCCATGATTGCGAGCGGGCAGTCATTGAGCGGTATCGTCGCCGGGAAATTGGTCGCAGCCTGGCTGGCCACAGGGCTGCCGCTGATTGTCATTGCGCCCTTGCTCGCGGTCGCCTTCAGCCTGCCCACCGAATCCATTCCGGTGCTGATCGGTTCGCTGCTGCTGGGCACGCCGGTGCTCCTGTGCATCGGCGCCATCGCGTCAGCACTCACTCTTGGACTGAAAGGAGGCCCGACGCTGGTCACCATGCTGTGCCTGCCGCTTGATGTGCCCGTGCTGGTCTTCGGGGCGGGAGCCGTCGAAGCCCAAGCCGCTGCGCTTTCCAGTCATGCTCACCTCGCCCTGCTGGGCGCTGGTATGCTGCTGAGCGGTCTGATCGCCCCGTTCGTCGCGGCGCTGGCCCTGCGCATATCGGTCGAGTGACCCGCCCGCATGAACCCATTCCGTTTCGCTGCTCCGCAGACCTTCTATCCGCTCGCCGGACGCCTGCTGCCGTGGTTCGCCACCGCTGCGGTATTGCTGTGCGCCGCCGGCCTGTATGTGGGCTTTGCGATCGCGCCCACTGATTTCCAGCAGGGCGAGGTCTATCGCATCATCTTTATTCACGTGCCAGCCGCATGGATGGCCATGTTCATCTACCTGGTGATGGCGGGCTATGCGGTGCTCACACTGGTGTGGCGCTCCCGCCTCTCGGCCATGATGTCGCGCGCACTGGCGCCCACAGGCGCCATCATGGCGGCCATCGCCCTCTTTACTGGCGCCATCTGGGGCAAACCCACCTGGGGCACTTGGTGGGTCTGGGATGCACGCCTGACATCCACGCTGATCCTGCTCTTTCTTTATCTCGGCTACATGGCGCTGGTGTCGGCCATCGAGGACACCCAGCGCGCCGATCGGGCGGGGGCCCTGCTACTGCTGGTGGGCGTGGTCAACATCCCCATCATCTATTTTTCTGTCCGCTGGTGGAACACCCTGCATCAGGGCGCCAGTGTCAGCCTCACCACTTCGCCCAAAATGGCCCGCACCATGCTCAATGGCATGTTGCTGATGAGTCTGGCGGCCTGGATGTACTCGATTGCAGCCGCGCTGCATCGCGTGCGCACGCTCATCCTGGATCGGGAACGCCATACACGTTGGGTGCGTCAACTCCCCGGGTCACGCACATGACGGATCTGCATGGCAGCTTCATTGCGGCGGCGTACGGCTTGAGCGCTCTGGTGCTGGCCGTCGAGTGGTTCATGCTGAGAAGGCGTCGACGCCAGGCGCTGGAACGTGCCGCACGTGAACACGACTTTGACGACACACCTGTCACCTCCGACTGACCCGCACCGCCTCTCAAGTAGCCACTCAACATGAATGCGACCCACCCTGCCGAGGGATTCCGGATGACGCCACGACGCAAGCGGCTGGCCTGGATTGTGGCCGGCGTGGCAGTGCTGGCTACCGCTGTCGGGCTGGTGCTCTATGCGCTGTCATCGAATATCGTCTTCTTTTTTACGCCATCGCAGGTCGCAGCCAACGAAGCCCCGCAGGGCCGAGCATTTCGGGTAGGCGGACTGGTGGAAGACGGCAGCGTGCGGCGCAATGGGCTGGATGTCAGCTTTCGGATCACGGATAACGCACGTACCATTCCTGTCGTCTACCGTGGCACGCTGCCCGACCTGTTCAAGGAGGGCAAGGGCGTCGTCGCACAAGGGGCAGTCGGCCCGGACGGCGTCTTCAAGGCGAGCGAGGTGCTGGCCAAGCACGACGAAAACTACATGCCACCCGAAGCAGCCGAAGCCCTGAAAAAGGCGGGTCATCCGATGCAATCCGGCACGGTGAAGCAACCATGATTTCTGAGCTGGGGCATTTCGGGCTGTGGCTTGCCCTTGCGGTGGCGCTTGTGCAATCACTCGCGGCCCTGCAGGGGGCACACCGTGCCGATCAGGCCTGGATGCGCGTCGGCTTTCATGCCGCCAATGCGCAGTGCTTCCTGGTTGCACTGGCCTTCTTCGCCTTGGCGCAGGCGTTTCACGACAATGATTTCACCGTGATCAACGTCGCCAGTAACTCCAACTCGAAATTGCCCGTGGCGTATCGCATTGCAGCGACCTGGGGCTCGCATGAAGGCTCATTGCTGTTGTGGGCGTTGATGCTCGCCGGATGGACAGCATCAGTGAATGCCTTTGGGGGCGCCCTGTCGACAGTCTTTCGCGCACGCGTCATCGGTGTCCTTGGTCTGGTGGCCACCGGCTTTCTGTCCTTCATGTTGTTCACCTCCAACCCGTTCTTGCGGCAATTCCCGCCGCCCGCCGACGGCCGCGACCTGAACCCGCTTCTGCAGGACCCGGGCATGGTGATCCATCCGCCCATGCTCTACATGGGCTACGTCGGGTTCTCGGTCGCGTTTGCGTTCGCCATTGCAGCGATGCTGGGCGGGCGGGTAGACGCGGCCTGGACGCGCTGGGCGCGTCCCTGGACCATCGCTGCCTGGTGTTTCCTCACCGTGGGCATCGCACTCGGCAGCGCATGGGCGTACTACGAGCTGGGATGGGGCGGATGGTGGTTCTGGGATCCAGTGGAGAACGCCTCGTTTATGCCATGGCTGGTTGGCACCGCCCTCATCCACTCGCTGATCGTGACTGAGCGTCGCGGCATCTTTCGGGCTTGGACCCTGCTGCTCGCCATTGCCGCGTTCAGCTTGTCCCTGCTGGGAACTTTTCTGGTGCGCTCGGGTGTGCTGACGTCGGTCCACGCCTTTGCCAGCGACCCGACCCGCGGCGTCTTCATTCTCGCCTTTCTGGTCGCTGTCGTTGGCAGCTCACTGATACTCTTTGCGATTCGCGGTCCCGGCGTCTCGGGCTCGCAGCAGACCGTCAGCTTTCAGACCAGTTCGCGAGAAGGCTATCTGCTGGCCAATAACCTGCTGATGCTCACCGCAGCCGGTTCGGTCCTGCTGGGTACGCTCTACCCACTGGTGCTTGACACCCTGGGGTTGGCCAAAATTTCGGTTGGCCCGCCCTACTTCGAAGCCGTGTTCTTCCCATTGATGGCGCCAGCGGCTTTCCTGATGGGCGTGGGGCCGTTATCACGCTGGCGAGACGCTCCGGTGCCTGATCTGGCCCGGCGGCTCAAGTGGGCCTTTGCGGTAGCAGTTCTGGCCGCCATCGCGGTCGTATTCATCTCTGGACGCGGCACCGCGGGCGGCTCGGCACTGGGTGCACTCGCTTTTGCCATCGGCATCTTTCTGGGGTTGTGGCTGATGGCGGCCAGCGTGGTCGCGGTCCTGGATCGCGCTGCGCAGATCAAGGCACCAAGCTTCTTCGAGCGACTGCGCGCCTTGCCTGGTGGCGTCTGGGGCATGGCGGTCGCCCATGCAGGAACAGGCGTCTTTTGTATTGGTGTGGCCTGCGTCAAGACACTGGATGTCGAAGTCGATGCGGCTCTTGGTCCAGGCGAGAGCATACAAGTGCGCGGCTATACCTTGCGGATGGTCGACATCAAGCCCTTCGCCGGCCCGAACTACGACGGCGTACGGGGACGTCTGCAAGCGCTGCGCGATGATCGTGTTGAATTCGAACTGCTGCCCGAGAAACGCTTTTACCCCTCCACCCGATCGGTCATGACCGAAGCGGCCATCGACTCCGGCCTGACGCGCGATGTATATGTGTCGCTTGGCGAGCAACTCCCTGATGGTCGCTGGACGGTCAAGGCCTGGGTGAAGCCTTTCGTCGACTGGATCTGGGCTGGCTGCTTCTTGATGGCATTAGGAGGCGCCATCGCCATGGCGGATCGTCGCTATCGCGCTGTCAAGACTCCGCAGGCGACCCGCCATGGTGCGGGTGCGCAGGCCTGAGGTCACCCACCGTGCGCGGGCTGCGGTTTGTGGTGCCAGTAGCGGTGTTCGCTCTGATCGCCGTGTTCCTGCTGCTGGGACTCAAGCCCGGCCGAGACCCAAAGGAAATTCCTTCACCGCTGATCGGCAAGCCTGCGCCCGCTTTTGAATTGCCCTCACTGCTTGAACCGTCTGGAACCTGGTCACCCCAGTCCATGCAGGGCAAGGTCTGGCTGCTCAATGTCTGGGCCTCATGGTGCGTCCCCTGTCTGGCCGAGCACCCGCTGCTACTCGAACTCGGACGCACCAACACCGTGCCGATCATCGGCCTGAACTACAAGGACGATCCGGCAGCAGCCAAGGCCTGGTTGAGCAAACACGGCAATCCTTATGGTCAGATCCTGTCAGATCGAGGCGGACGCGTCGGCTTCGACTATGGCGTGTATGGTGTGCCCGAAAGTTTTCTGATTGATCGTCAGGGCGTGATCCGCTTCAAGCATGTGGGCCCATTGAACGAGGACGTCATTCGATCGCGCCTGCTCCCCTTAATCCGCGAGTTCACGAAATGAAACCTGCCCGTGACAGCGTGTTGAAGTCCCTGACGAAGATGGTCATGGGCGCCATGCTGGTCTGTGTTGCAGGCATCTGGGGGCCATGGGCCGTCAGCGCGCCGGCGCCGCTCGCACCGGGTGAAACCGCTTCAGGATTGCCCGCAGAGCAGGTGGTCGAACTCCTGCGCAGCGAGCGCTTTCGTCATCTGGCCTCGGAACTGCGCTGCCTGGTTTGCCAGAACCAAACGCTGGCGGATTCCAACGCGGAACTGGCTGGCGATCTGCGCAACGAAGTGCTGCGGCAGATGGCATCAGGTAAAGACGATGCGCAGATCAAAGCGCATTTGGTCGATCGGTTCGGCGAGTTTGTACTCTATCGACCATCTTTTTCGGCGCATAACCTGGCGCTGTGGGCTGGACCGGCATTGCTGGCGGGGCTCGGGCTAGTGATGCTGTGGCGCGTCACCCGCACGCGGCCCGCCTCGGCGCCGCAACAGGTGCTCGACGACGCTGCGCTGGTTCAGATCGAGCACATGCTCGAACCCGCGCCAGGCGGCCACGACAACGCACCCGCTCGCCCAAAGACCGCCCCCGTGCGCTCCCCGCGCACCTAGCGCCCGTGCTGGGCTGGGACGTCACCGTCGCGGTCCTGTGTGCGGCAGCGGCGCACGCCGGCTGGAATGCACTGATCAAACAGGGGCGCGATCCGCTGCTCGAAACCACGGTCATGCACGGATCGGTCGCACTGCCTGCGCTGCTCGCGATCCTGGTCATCGACATCCCCTTGCCGGGTGGCACGGCGCGCCTGTGCCTGCTGGCCTCGGCCGTGGTGCATGTCCTGTACTTCCATGCAATCGCAGGGGCGTACCGTCATGCGGACCTGAGCTTCGCTTACCCGGTCATGCGTGGTGCAGCGCCGCTGCTCACTGCCGTCGCCACCGGTGTCTTCATACAGGAATGGCCCCAACCACTGGGCTGGACCGGGATTGCGTTGATCAGTCTGGGCGTATTGACGATCGGCTCAACACGCGCGCAGTCGCTCACGGCGCCCGCCCGGCGCAAGGCGCTAGGCTGGGCGCTGCTGGCCGCAGGAACAATCGTGGCCTACACCACCATCGACTCGATCGGGGCCCGGCACACCATGAACCCCTGGTCGTATGTCATCTGGTTAGCCGCATTGGAAGGCGTGCTGCTGGCGGGCGTGGTCTGGATGCGTCGCGGCCGCTCACTGCTGCGGTATGCCCTCAACAGTGGCCCCGTCCCGATGGCTGCAGGCGTGATGTCGATGACCGCTTATGCGGTCGCCTTGTGGGGCATGACCAGTGCTCCGGTCGCGAGCGTGGCGGCCCTGCGCGAGACTTCCGTGCTCTTTGCGCTGGTCATCGCAACCCGTTTGCTCAAGGAACCGGTGGGCCCCACACGGTGGCTGGGCGCCTGCGCGATCATGGTTGGCGTCATTGCGCTCCGATACGCCTGACGCGCTAGGCCATCAATGCAGAACGCCCCATCGGGGCGTTCAGTTCACAGGCCCATTTGAACCGGGCACAGCGTGCAGACAGCAACCTCACTGCTGGACGACCGGCGGCCGTCACGGCATCACTTTGCCTTTTTCTTGTTCACGGTCGCCTTGAAGGCGGTGCCCGCTGAAAACTTCGGCACAGTGGCCGCGGCAATCTTGATTTTTTCGCCAGTGCGCGGGTTTTTGCCCAACCGCGCAGCGCGTTTGCTCGAGTAGAAAGTGCCAAAACCCACCAGGGTCACGCGATCACCTTTGGTCACCGCCTTGGTGATGGCTTCAACAACAGAATTCAGTGCGCGCTCGGCGGCGGCTTTGCTGATGTCCGCTTCGGCGGAAACGGTTTCGATCAGTTCACTCTTGTTCATGCGGGAGCCTCCATGATTCATGAAGTAGGTGTCTCGTGGTCGGTACACTTCAGGGCTTGCACACTACGCGCAAGGTCCGCATCACTCGACCAAGGGCGGGATTGTGGCACAAAGCAGGGATCCGGTGCGCAGGTCATCCAGCCGCCAGCACGCACGGTTCGATGATGGCAGGTTTTCGATGCTGTGGCACCACCCGGATCGAATCGGAGTTTCGAGATAAACACTATGCCGCTGCATCCCGAATCCAGCCTGCTGCATGAGGACGACGCGCTGCATGAAGGCGACTCACTCACCCCCGCCATCCCCTGGTCTGCCACGTTTCGCGCCGCCGATGCACAGGCCTTTTCGCGAATGGCGTCCCAGCCACGACATCCGCGTTACTACACGCGCTATGGCAACCCTTTGCATGAACGCGTCGCACGTATCGTGGCGCGGCTCGAGGGTACGCAGGCAGGCCTGGTCACCGCCAGTGGCATGGGCGCAATCTCGACCGCGCTGCTGGGTCTGGTGCGCACCGGCGACCGCATCGTGGCGCAGCGCAATCACTACATGGGCACCACGCTTCTGCTGTCCGAGTTATTGGCACGGTTTGGTGTCACCGCCGAATTCGTCGAACAGACTGACACCGATGCGTTTGCACGCGCCCTGCGCACGCCTGCTGCCGTGGTCATGCTTGAGTCCCCGACCAACCCTGATTGCAGCCTGACCGATCTGGCAGCGGTCTGTGAGATCGCTCATCAGCAACAGGCACGGGTCATCGTCGACAACACGTTTGCCACGCCGCTCAATCAGCAGCCGCTACACCTCGGAGCCGATCTGGTCGTGCACAGCGCGACGAAATACCTGGGTGGGCATCACGATCTCACGGCCGGGGTGATCGTTGGCGAAGACGCGCTGATTGAAACGCTCTGGTCAACGCAGATCGTGCTGGGGGCCACGCTTTCCCCGATGGACGCCTGGCTACTGCTGCGCGGCATGCGCACCCTTGGCGTGCGCATCGAGCGCATCAATGCGTCGGCGCTGGCCGTGGCCCGTGCACTGGAACAGCATCCTGCCGTGGCTTCGGTGTCTTACCCCGGCCTGGAGAGTCATCCTCAGCACGCACTGGCCCGCAGCCAGATGCGCGGGTTCGGCGGTGTCATGGGCGTGAGGCTCAAGGCAGACTATGCCGGCACCGCACGCTTCGTGGCGAGTCTGCAGCTCGCACGACAGGCCGTGAGCCTGGGTGGCGTCGATACGCTCATCGTTCATGCTGCGGCCATGTGGGCCGGTACGTTGTCAGATGAGGCGCTCCAGGCCACAGGCATTGAACCCTCACTGGTGCGCCTGTCGATCGGACTGGAGCATCCCGACGATCTGATCGCAGATCTGCGCCGCGGGCTCGACGCGGTCTGAATCGGAACACGTTGCTGCGCGCACCTCAAACGCGCGCAGTCCCGGGCAGTCCCGGGCAGTCCATTAGGCAGTGGGATCTGGCTCGAACTCGATCAGCAAATCACGCGCAGCAACCACATCGCCAGGCCGCACATGCACCGCGCGGATGACGCCATCCCGGTCGGCCCGGATCTGCGACTCCATTTTCATCGCCTCGATGGATACCAGCGGGCCACCCGCACTCACTTTCTGGCCGACTTTCGCCGCCACCGTGACGATCATGCCGGGCATGGGTGCAGGAACATGCAGACGGTTGCCATCCTCAGCCCGTGCACGCTGAGGCGTGGTGCGCACTGCGCCGAGCTTTTCGATGCGTAAGGTGCGCGGTTGTCCGTTGAGTTCAAAAAACAGTTTGACCTGCCCCTCTTCTTCGGCCGGCGCGCTGCCCTGCAGACGGATCACCAGCGTCTTGCCCGGGTCAATATCCACGGAGATCTCGTCCCGATCCTTCATGCCGTAAAAATAGGCCGGGGTGGGCAACACGCTGACATCGCCGTAGCGCCGCTGGTGGTCTGCGAACTCCCGGAAGACTTTGGGGTAGAGCAGATCCGACGACAGCTCAGCCTCGCTGACGGTGCGACCAATGGCCGCCTCACAGGCCAGGCGAGCAGCCGCCATGTCGACCGGCGCCAGCGTGTCACCCGGTCGAAAAGGCACCGGGGGGGCGGTCTTGAGAACCTTGCGCGAGAGTGCGGGCGGAAAACCGTCGGGCGGAAAACCCAGGTCACCCCGGAACAGCGACACGACCGATTCCGGGAACGCCACATCGTGGTTCGGGTCGGCTACTTCGTCGGGGGTGAGATCGTTGGCGACCATCGTGAGCGCCATGTCGCCGACCACCTTGGATGTGGGCGTCACTTTCACGATGTCGCCGAAGAGCCGATTGACCTGCGCATAGGCACGCGAGACTTCAGGCCAGCGATGCTCCAGCCCCATTGAGCGGGCCTGCTCGCGAAGATTGGTGTACTGGCCACCCGGCATTTCGTGCAGATAGACGTCGGCTGTGCCGGCCCGAATGTCGGATTCGAACGGTGCGTACATGCGCCGCACGCCTTCCCAGTAATGAGCGATCGACTGCAATGAGTCGCGGTCCAGACCGCTGTCACGCTCGCCACCTTGCAACGCAGCGACGATCGCATTCAGGCTGGGCTGCGAGGTCAGGCCGCTGAGCGCATCCATGGCAGCATCCACCGCCGCAGCGCCAGCCTCAATGGCGGCCAGCACCGAAGCCGCGCCAGCGCCACTGGTGTCATGCGTGTGGAAATGGACGGGCAGACCGGTCTCTTCGCGCAGGACGCGCACCAGTTCGCGGGCGGCGCGCGGGCGGCACACGCCTGCCATGTCCTTGATGCCCAAGATATGGACTCCGGCGCGCTGCAGTTCGCGCGCGATTTTCACGTAATACGCGAGCGAATACTTAGGCCGGGCCGTATCGAAAAGATCTCCGCTGTAGCACACAGCCCCTTCACACAGCGCGCCGGACTCCAGCACGGCATCGATCGACACGCGCATGTTCTGCACCCAGTTCAGGGAATCGAAGACCCTGAACAGATCGACGCCCTGAGCCGCCGCCTGAGCCACGAAGTGGCGCACGACGTTGTCCGCATAACTGGTATAGCCCACTGCATTGGCCCCGCGCAACAGCATCTGAAACAGGATGTTGGGAACGGCTTGACGCAACTGGGAAAGGCGTTGCCACGGGTCTTCACGCAAGAACCGCATCGACACATCGAAGGTGGCACCGCCCCAGCATTCCAACGAGAACAGGTCTGGCAGTAGCCGCGCATAGTGAGGCGCCACGGCCAGCATGTCGGCGGTGCGCAGGCGCGTGGCCAGCAGCGACTGATGCGCATCGCGCATGGTCGTGTCGGTGATCAGCGCCCGAGGCGACGCATTCATCCAATCTGCAAAAGCCTTGGGGCCGATGGCCTTGAGCCGATCACGCGTACCGGGAGGCGGTGGGCGCGTCAGGTCCGAATGAGGGCGCTGCAGCAGACTGGCGTTGAACTCGGGGGCGACACGGCCCTTCATGTCCGGATGCCCGTTGACCGTCACTTCGCCGATGTAACGCAACAGCCGCGAGGCACGGTCCTGGCGGCGCGAAAATTGCAGCAGCTCCGGGGTCTGGTCGATGAAACGCGTGGTGACCGTACCGTCGACGAACGACGGATGATTGATCACGTTTTCCACGAATTGCAGGTTGGTCGCCACACCACGCACCCGGAATTCGCGCAGCGCGCGGTCCATGCGCCGGATGGCCTCTTCAGGCGAAGGCGCCCAAGTGGTCACCTTGACCAGCAGTGAATCGTAAAAGGGCGTAATGACCGCGCCCGAATAGGCGGTGCCGCCATCCAGCCGTACGCCGAACCCCGAAGCGCTGCGATAGGCCGTGATGCGTCCATAGTCCGGAGTAAAGCCATTCTCTGGGTCTTCCGTGGTCAACCGGCACTGCAAGGCATGGCCGTTGAGGCGAATGTCAGCCTGTGCCGGTACACCCGATCCGTACTCGAGCACGGTGCGATCGGGGGCACGCAGGTCTTCGGCCTGTCCGATGCGCGCACCCTCGGTGATCCGGATCTGAGCCTTGACGATATCGATCCCGGTGACCATCTCGGTGACCGTGTGCTCGACCTGAATACGCGGGTTGACCTCGATGAAATAGAAACGCCCACTATCGGCGTCCTGCAGGAATTCGACCGTCCCGGCATGGGTGTACGACACGGCACGCGCCAGTCGCAAGGCCGCCTCGCACAATTCGCTGCGCTGAGCGGCATCCAGGTAGGGCGCTGGCGCACGCTCCACCACCTTCTGGTTACGCCGCTGCACCGAGCAGTCCCGCTCGAACAGGTGCACGATGTTGCCGTGCAGATCGCCCAGAATCTGCACTTCCACGTGGCGCGCACGACGAACGAGCTTTTCCAGATAGACCTCGTCGTTGCCGAAAGCCGACAAGGCCTCGCGGCGGGCCACCGGCAACTGCGTGGTCAGGTCGTGATCGTTCTCGATCACCCGCATGCCACGTCCACCGCCGCCCCAGCTGGCCTTGAGCATGAGCGGATACCCCACCGCTGCAGCGATCGGCAGGCACTGCGCCACGTCAACAGGCAGGGGGTCGGTCGCCGGCATCACCGGCACGCCCGCTTGCACGGCCGCGCGGCGCGCAGCCACCTTGTTGCCCAGCGTGGTCATGACCTGAGCGGTCGGACCAATGAATCGAAACCCTGCTGCTTCGCAGGCCCGTGCAAAGTCGGGGTTCTCGGACAAGAACCCATAGCCGGGATGGATGGCATCGACATTCGCCAGACGGGCGACCCGCAAAATGTCATCAATATCGAGATACGCGGCCAGCGGCTTGCGCCCTGCCCCCACCTGGTAACTCTCATCGGACTTGAACCGGTGCAGCGAAAAGCGGTCCTCATGCGAATAAATCGCCACGGTGCGCAGCCCCAGCTCAGCTGCAGCCCGCATCACCCGAATGGCGATTTCAGACCGATTGGCGACCAGCACCGACCGTATGCGGGCACTCGCAACGACGTTCATGACAACACTCCAGGAGGATCAGCGGACGATTCGCGGACAGGCAGGTACACTGCGCCTGCGCCGACTCTAGCAAGTTCGCCCCGCCCTCGCCCGCTCACTGCCTTGAAGTTGTCCAATCCTGTCGCCCTCTTCGCCTCCCGCGCCGCGCGCCACGCTGCGGTTGCGTTGCTCGCGCTCACACTGGCGGCGTGTTCGTCCGGCTCGGGCTCGGGGACCGGTTCAGGCAGTCAGTCACCTGCCCCAGGCGTGCCGTTCACAGTCGGGACAGGATGCAATCTGCAGTACACCCTGACCGACACGCCCCTGCTGAGCGGGGCCGACCCGCTGCTCCCGAATCAATGGCATTTGCTGAACACCGGGCAATCGGGTGGCCTTGCAGGTGAAGACATCCGTGCGACTGCAGCCTGGTCGCTCAGCAAGGGAGACGGGATCCGGGTGGCCGTGATCGATGACTCAGTGGAACTGACCCATCCCGATCTGCAGCCCAATGTGGTGAGTGGTGCCAGTCGCAGCTACCGGCCAGGCAATCCGTACCCGGAATGGCCCATGCCCTGCAAAGCGGCCCTCGATGACCACGGCACTTCGGTGGCTGGCCTGATCCTGGCACGGGATGGCAATGCACGGTTCGGATCAGGCGTGGCCCCTCGTGCATCGCTGGTGGGCTTCGATGCCTTGTCCACATCGTATGACAGCGACATCGCCGATGCCCTGACCCGCGGACTGTCCACCAACGCGATCTACAGCAACAGCTGGGGCTCACCCGACACTGGGAGCACACATGCCCCATCCGCATCGTTCATCAATGCCATCGATGTCGGTCTGCGCACCGGCCGCGGTGGGCTGGGCGCGGTGTACGTGTTTCCCGGTGGCAATGGTGGCTGTTTCCGCGAAAGCGGGGGCGGTCAGTGCCAGATGGACAACGCCAACCTGGACGGGTTTTCCAATCAGCGCGGCATCGTGACGGTCTGTGCCGTCAACGACTACGGACGCAGTCCCTGGTATGCCGAACCCGGTGCCAATCTGCTGGTGTGCGCCCCGTCCTCAGACGAGCGCCCGGATTTCGTCGGGATCACCACCACGGCCATTCAGGCCAGCGCCCGCAATGATTTCAGCGGCACATCGGCCAGCGTTCCGATGGTCTCGGGGGTGGTGGCCCTCATGCTGTCACGCAACCCCGCGCTCAGCTGGCGCGACGTGCGCATCATCCTGGCCGACACCGCTCGCCGCAATGACGTCAACAGTGCCGGATGGCTCGCGGCTTCACTCGGCTCCGGTTTTCACCACAAATACGGGTACGGCGTCGTGGATGCTGGCGCCGCCGTCGCGAAAGCGGCAACCTGGCAAACAGTAGGTGGGAGCGCACGCTTGCTCACCTGCGATTGGGTCAATGGCAACAACAGCTTGACTATCCCGGACGCGAGCCCCGCAGGCAGCGGCCTGGCGCTGGACGACACAGTCGTCGTATCGAGTCGCTGCCCCGTGACGCAGATCGAATTTCTGGAGGTGCGTCTGACCACGCGTCATGAATACACTGGCGATTTGAACATTACGCTCACCAGCCCGTTGAATCGCACGAGCGTGCTGGCCGAACAGCGCCTGTGCAACGACGATTCGCGCACCGGCGACGACTGCGGGGCATTCAGCAGCTGGACGTTTCTGTCCTCTCGTCATATGAACGAGCCAGCTGAAGGGCGTTGGACACTCTCGATCAGAGATGGGCTGACGGGCAGATCTGGCCAGCTGGTCGCGTGGAGTCTGCGTATTCATGGACGCTGAGCATGAACGCTGAACCCACGTCCCACTCTGGCGCGCTGCGCTCCAGCATGCGCGTTGGCGCCAACTCGCGCATCGGACAAGCTCGCCAACGCATCGGTCACCTTCTGGTTCTGGGTGCGGTCGTGTGCCTGCCCGTCACCGGCATGGCCGAAGCACCCAGGCGCGGCGCAGTCCCCGCGGAGCCCTCAAGTCGCTTTGTCGCCGGCACGGTCGTCCCACAGCACGCCTCGCCGGTCACCAAGTCTGTCGTGGCGTCGGCTGCGGTCTATGCGTGGCAGGACGGCGCCACGCGGCGCACGCTCGCGATCGTTCCCGAGCTGGAAGCCGACTTTTCACCCAGCATCGAGCGTCGTGCAGTGCTGCAGCCCGCAGGTGCGGCGAGCGCAGAGGCCCGTGCACTGATCTCGCCCGTTTTTCGCGACGACAGCGGCGGATTGCGCGCATTGCCGGGGGGCGTGATCGTCAGCATGCGCGCCCCGCTGGACGATGCGGCTGCGCAACGTCTGTTTGATCAGGCGGGGGTCACGCCTGCACGCCGGCTGGCTGACACGCTCTGGCTGCTGCAGGCGCCCACCGGTCTGCCCGCTTTGCAACTGGCCAACCGCCTTCACGACAGTGGGCTCTTCGCCTCTGTACAGCCTAACTGGTGGGCCCCGCGCATCCGCAAATAAGCTGCGGGCTGCGCTCAGTCGGTTCAACGTTCACACAGGCCCTGCGGGCCGGATGGTTCCATGCGTACAGACGAGCCGGTCACCATGCGTCGCCTTGATTACACCCCGCCTGATTACTGGGTGGATCAGATCGACCTGAGCTTTGAATTGGATCCGGCGCGCACGCTGGTGCGTGCGCAATTGCATGTCCGTCGCCGTGAGGGCGTGGCCGACGATCAGCCCTTGTCGCTGGACGGCGAGGCGCTTGAGCTGCTGTCGGTGCGTATCGACGGACAGCTGGTGAGCCATGACCGGCTGCATCGCGATGACAACAGCCTGCGGATCGATGCGCCGCCGGCAGTGTTTGTGCTGGAAACCCAAGTCGCGATCGCACCGCAAGCGAACACCGAACTATCCGGGCTGTATGTCTCCAACGGCAATTTCTTTACCCAATGTGAGGCGGAAGGCTTCAGGCGTATCACGTACTTCCCTGATCGTCCGGACGTGATGGCCCGATATCGGGTGCAGATCGTGGCCGATGCAAGCCGCTGGCCGGTCCTGCTCTCGAACGGCAATCTGCTGGGAACCGAGGCGCTGCCCGACGGGCGCACGCGGGCGCGCTGGGAAGATCCGTTTCCCAAGCCCAGCTATCTGTTTGCGCTGGTCGCGGGCAACCTGGTGGCACGCGAAGCATCGCTGCGTACGGCCAGCGGGCGTGATGCCCTGCTGCAGGTATGGGTCGAACCCGGCAACCTCGATCGCACCGAACACGCCATGCAGTCGCTCATTCGCTCCATTCGCTGGGACGAGGAGCGCTATGGCCTGGAGCTGGATCTCGAGCGCTTCATGATCGTTGCGGTGAGCGACTTCAACATGGGCGCCATGGAAAACAAGGGCCTGAACATCTTCAACACGAAGTATGTATTTGCCCATCCGCGACTGGCGACCGATGCAGACTTTGCGGCCGTGGAATCAGTGGTGGCCCACGAGTACTTCCACAACTGGACCGGCAATCGCGTCACCTGCCGCGACTGGTTTCAACTGACCCTTAAGGAAGGCCTCACAGTCTTCAGGGATCAGGAGTTCTCGGCAGACGTGATGGCGGCCAACTGCCCGGATGAAGCCTCGGCACTGAGCGCGCGCGCGGTCAAACGCATCGGCGACGTGCGCGTGTTGCGCAGCATGCAGTTCGCCGAAGATGCAGGGCCCATGGCGCACCCGATCCGGCCTGACAGCTACCAGGAGATCAACAACTTCTACACGGTCACCGTGTATGAAAAGGGTGCCGAAGTCATTCGGATGCTGCAGACCCTGGTCGGCAAGGACGGCTTTGCACAAGGCATGGCGCTCTACTTTCAGCGCCATGACGGGCAGGCAGTCACGTGTGAGGACTTCGTCGCCGCCATTGCCGACGCCAACGGCCGAGATCTGGAGCGCTTCCGGCGCTGGTATGCACAGGCCGGCACACCGCGCGTCAGGGCCCACGGCGAGTACGATGAGGCAGCAGGCACCTACACCTTGCACCTGTCGCAATGGTGTCCGCCCTCGCCCGGTCAGAAAGAAAAACTTCCTTTTCATATTCCGGTCGATGTCGGCCTGATGGGTGCCGACGGCAACGAGCTCGCACACCGCATGCTCGAACTCACCGAGGCGCGGCAGACCTTTGTATTCGAGGGCATCCGTTCAGCGCAAAACGCGCAGGGGCAACGCTTTGTCGTGGCCTCGCTGCTGCGCAACCTCTCCGCGCCGGTCATCCTGGAGCACGAGGTCGACGACGCCACCCTCGCTTTTCAGCTCGCCCATGACCAGGATGCTTTCAACCGTTGGGAGTCCTCGCAACGCCTGGCGGTATCGGCCATCCTGCGTGTGATGAAGGGTCAACCGGTGCATGAGGCCTGTACCGCACTGATCGATGCCCTGGCGCAGGCGCTGCAGCGCTCAGCCCTTGACCCCGCCCTGCGCGAACAGCTGATCAGCCTGCCCAGCGAAGGGTTCGTGGCCGAACAGGTGGAGGTGCTCGACCCAGGCGCCCTGCGTGCGGCACGCAATGCCGTTCGAGAGGTCATGGCGCACCGCCTTGCCCCGCAACTGTGGGACCTCTTCAACGCCATGCACAATCCGGCGCCCTATTCACCCGATCCGGTTAGTGCCGGTCGCAGAGGCCTGCGCAACGCCGTCCTGGGGCTGCTGGTGGGCATCGATGCGCCGCAAGCAGCCGCGCAGGCCCGGTCGCAGCTCGATCAGGCCGACAACATGACCGATCGACTGGGCGCCTTGTCGGCCCTGGCACACAGTGCATCGCCGCTTCGGGATGCAGCGCTGGCTGACTTTGGCGCTGAATTCGCTGGCGAGCCGCTCGTCCTCGACAAGTGGTTCATGCTGCAGGCCACCTTGCATCGATACCCTGGCGAGACCCCGGTGCTTGAGCGCGTGCGTGGCCTGATGAACCACCCCGCGTTCTCGCTGCGCAATCCGAACAAGGTGCGTGCACTGCTGTCGAGTTTTTGCTCCGGCAATCTGGCCGAGTTTCATGCGCAAGACGGTTCCGGCTACCAGTTCTGGACGCAACAGGTGCTGGCGCTGGACGCAAGCAACCCGCAAGTGGCCGCGCGACTGGCCCGCGCACTCGACCGTTGGCGCAAGTTCGATGCGCCCCGGCAGGTCGCCATGCGGGCTGCCCTCGAAGCGGTCGCGCAGCAGGCGCAGTCTGATGATGTGCTGGAAATCGTGAAGAAATCGCTGCACTGATGTCGCGCCTTGAGTGCACACGTCGGCATACCCTCAGCGCCTGACGCATAATGCGCCCCGTCGCCAGCAAGGAGCAGTCATGAGTCAGCCCGTCAGCCTGACCCGGTATCTTGTCGAAAAGCAACGTGACAAAGGCCTGATCCCGGCCGAACTGCGTCTGCTGCTGGAAGTGGTGGCTCGTGCCTGCAAGCGGATCAGCTATGGCGTGGGCAAAGGCGCACTCGCCGACGTGCTGGGCGAAGCCGGCACTGAGAACGTGCAAGGCGAGTCCCAGAAAAAGCTCGATGTCATTGCCAACGAGACCCTGCTCGAAGCGAACGAGTGGGGCGGGCATCTGGCGGCCATGGCTTCGGAGGAAATGGACCACCCCTACCCGATCCCCAACCGCTATCCGATGGGCGAGTTCCTGCTGCTGTTCGATCCGCTGGACGGCTCATCGAACATCGATGTGAACGTGTCCATTGGCACGATTTTCTCGGTGCTGCGCCTGCCAGAAGGGGTCAAGGAACCGCAGGAAGAGCACTTTCTGCAACCCGGGGCGCGCCAGGTGGCCGCAGGCTACGCGGTCTACGGCCCTTCGTCGCTCCTGGTGCTGACGGTGGGCGATGGCGTTGCTTGCTTCACGCTCGATCGCGAAACCGGTTCATGGTGGCTCACCCAGGACGGCATGCGTATTCCTGAACAAACGAAGGAATATGCGATCAATGCGTCGAACAGCCGGCACTGGCATGCGCCGGTGCAACGCTATGTGGATGAACTCACCGCAGGCAAGACCGGCCCGCTCGGCAAGGACTACAACATGCGCTGGGTGGCCTCGATGGTCGCCGATGTGCATCGGATCATGACGCGCGGGGGCATCTTCATGTATCCGGCCGACCAGCGCGAGCCGGGCAAGCCCGGCAAGTTGCGTCTGCTCTATGAAGCCAACCCGATGAGCTTTCTGGTGGAGCAGGCAGGTGGTGCGGCCACCAATGGCCTGCAGCGCATCCTGGACGTCCAGCCTGCAGCACTGCATGAGCGTGTCGCCGTCTTTCTAGGATCGAAAGAGGAAGTCGAGCGCGTGACGGCATACCACCGCACCTGACACAAACCCGTCAGCTCATCGGCCCGTGATCAGTTCGATCGCACGGGCTGCCGCAGCAAACCCCATCGACGCCGTCACCATCACGGTGGAGCCATATCCGGCACATGCCAGCGGTGACCCGGCATCGCCCATCGATGGTGCTTGTACACCCTGAGGTGCGGGGGTCCAGATCGCCTCGACGCCAAACGGCACCGCAGTATCCCGGGGGAAGGCGTGATCCCGACGCAGGCGCGCCCGCACGGCAGCGATCAGTGCATCAGAGCGTACGGCAGTCAGATCGGCACGACGCAGCGCCAGCGGATCGGTACGACCGCCTGCCGCGCCACAGACCACGATGGGCTGATCACGACGCTTGCACAGCGCAATGAGTGCGGCCTTGGCGCGCGGCGCATCGATGGCGTCAATCACCACATGGGCTGTGGCATCGATTTGCGCATCGACCAGATCGGCCTCCAGGAAAGCGTCAACAGCCATGACCCGCGTGTCAGGCGAGATCTCTGCAATGCGTGCTGCCATGACCATCACTTTGGCTGCGCCGAGTGTGGAGCTCAGTGCGTGTACCTGCCGGTTCACATTGGATTCGGCGATATGGTCGAGGTCAATGAGGGTCAGTGCGCCGATGCCGCAGCGCGCCAGGGCTTCTGCGGCCCAGGAGCCCACCCCGCCAATGCCGATAACAATCGCATGCGCGCCACGGATACGGGCCGCCGCCGCCTCGCCATAGCTACGGGCCACGCCGCCGAAACGACGCTCAGCATCAACGGGTTGCGGGGCCGACTGGGTGGCACAGACCGGTATGCCGGTCTGTGCAGTCTGCGGGGAGGTCAGGGCAACAGCACCGTGGAACCGGTGGTCTTGCGGCCTTCCAGATCTCGATGGGCCTGGGCTGCATCGGCCAGCGCGTAGCGCTGTTCGATCTCGATCTTGACCTTGCCCGACGACACCATCTTCATGAGGTCGCCTGCGATGTCGAGCAGATTCTCGCGCTTTTCGGTGTGCGGCCCAAGCGAGGGCCGGGTGATGTAGAGCGAACCCTTCAGTGCGGTGAGCGCCATGGGTGGTACCGGCCCCGACGCGTTGCCGAAGCTCACCATCAGGCCATACGGCTGCAGACAGTCAAGCGAGGCCTGGAAGGTGTCTTTGCCGACCGAGTCATAGACCACCGGCACCATGGCGCCCTTGGTGATCTCGCGAACCCGCTCGACGATGTTTTCGGTCTTGTAGAGGATGACGTGGTCCGCGCCGTGCTTCTTGGCAAGCGCGGCTTTCTCGGGGGAGCCGACCGTTCCGATCACGGTCACGCCGAGCGCCTTGGCCCACTGCATTGCAATGAGTCCCACCCCGCCGGCTGCGGCATGAAACAGGATGGTCTGGCCCTTTTGCAGCTTGTAGGTGCGCCGAAAGAGGTACTGCACGGTCATGCCCTTGAGCATCATGGCTGCACCGGTTTCAAAGCCGATCTTGGAGGGCAACTTCACCAGCCGGCCGGCCGGCATGTTGCGCACCTCGCTGTAGGAACCCTGCGGGCCGCCCGCATAGGCCACGCGATCGCCCACTTTCACCTCGGTGACACCTGCACCCACTGCCACCACTTCGCCTGCGCCTTCCGTGCCCAGTGCCGAGGGCAACGGCGAGGGATACAAGCCACTGCGCACATAACAGTCGATGAAATTCAGTCCGATGGCGTGGTGACGCACCTGCGCCTGTCCGGGGCCTGGGGCGCCGACTTCGACATCGACGTACTGCAGGACTTCGGGGCCGCCATTTTTCTCGAAACGAATCGCCTTAGGCATGTGCACTCCAATGCGCGGGGGTTGAACTGGGAAGAACGATCAGTATAAGTCGCCCGACCCCTCAGACACGCCGGGACTGCATCCTCAGCGGGGTGTATTCCAGGGTGACCGTACCGTGCTGATTGCGCACCAGATTGCGGGTGCGAATCAGACCCCGGTCGGGTTTGGAAGTGGCCCGCATCTCGGTGACTTCCACCTCCACGCCGATCGTGTCACCCACGAAGGTCGGGCCCTTCACGCTCATGCCTGTTTCCAGGAAGGCCAGGCCGGTGTGCTGGATGGAGGGCACGATCAGCCCTTCCGCAAAGGAATAGACCAATGCGCCGGGCACGACCCGGCCTTGAATCGCCATCTTGTCCCGGTCGTGCACGTTGGTGAAGAGTTCTTCGGTGAACCAGGCCAGATTGCAGAACGCCACGAGGTCGGCCTCGGTGATCGTGCGGCGCACGGTCTCGAAGGTGTCGCCCACCTTCAGATCGTCCCAGTACCAGCCATCGCCCAGTCGGCGGTGTGTGCCCATGTGTGCGTCCGCTCAGTAGGATTTCGGCAGTCCGAGCACGCGCTCGGCGATGAAGCTCATCACCAGTTGCGGGCTGACCGGCGCGATGCGTGCAATGAGCGACTCGCGCAGATAGCGTTCGACGTGGTACTCCTTGGCATAGCCGAAACCGCCGTGGGTCATCACCGCCTGCGTGCACGCTTCAAAGCCGGCTTCTGCGGCCAGGTACTTCGCCGCATTGGACTCGGCGCCACAGGCCTTGCCCTGATCGCACAACCAGGCTGCCTTGAACACCATCAGGTTGGCCGCTTCCAGTGCCATCCAGTTTTGCGCCAGCGGGTGCTGAATGCCCTGGTTCTGTCCGATGGGTCGATCAAAGACGACGCGCTCCTTGGCGTAATTCGCTGCGCGATTCAGCGCGCACTGACCCAGGCCCACCGCCTCAGCCGCAATGAGAATGCGCTCGGGGTTCATGCCGTGCAGGATGTACTCGAAGCCCTTGCCTTCTTCTCCAATGCGGTCTGCAGCAGGCACCGACATGCCATCGAAGAACACCTGGTTCGAGTCGACCGCCTTGCGGCCCATTTTCTCGATCTCGCGCACCTCGACCCGACTGCGATCGAAGTCGGTGTAGAACAGCGAAAGACCGAAGGTGGGCTTAGGACAGTCCTCGATGGGTGTGGTGCGCGCCAGCAGCAGGATCTTTTCGGCGACCTGCGCAGTCGAGATCCACACCTTCTGCCCCGAGACGATGTAACGGTCGCCCTGGCGCTCAGCCTTGGTCTTGAGACGCGTGGTGTTCAAACCCGTGTTGGGCTCGGTCACGGCAAAACACGCGCGCTCTTTGCCCGCGATCAGGCCCGGCAGCATGCGCCGCTTCTGCTCCTCGGTCCCAAACACCACGACCGGATTCAGACCGAAGATGTTCATATGCACAGCCGAGGCGCCTGAAAAACCGGCGCCTGATCGGGCAATGGTCTGCATCATGATCGAGGCTTCGGTGATGCCCAGGCCCGATCCGCCATATTGCTCGGGCATGGCAATGCCGAGCCATCCCGCACTGGCCAGCGCCTGATGCAGCTCGGTGGGAAAGCCGCCTTCGTGGTCCTTGCGAAACCAGTAGTCGTCGCCAAACTGGGCGCAGATTTTTTCAATGGCGACGCGGATCGCGTCCTGCTCAGGGGTGAATGCGAAGTCCATGTGCGGTGTCCTCAGCCGAGCTTGATGGTGCCGGCGGCAGCCAGCTTGTCGATGGTGGCGTCATCCAGACCTGCCTCGCGCAACACTTCGCGGGTGTGCTGACCCAGCATGGGCGGCGCCCGCCGATACGAAACCGGCGTCTTGGAAAAGCGCATGGGGCTGGCAATGCTGGGCACATTCACCCCGGTGGCATGAGGCAGGCTCAAACGGGTGCCCAGATGCTGGACCTGCGGATGGGCCATCGCCTGTTCGTAATTGTTGATCGGGCCGGCCGGCACGCCTGCGTCCGTGAAGACCTGCTCCCAATGGGCACGCGAATGTTTGGTCATGACCTCGGAGAACATGGCCTGCAGTTCCTGCAGATGGGTCATACGTCCACCGTTGTCCTTGAATCGCGGATCGCTGGCCCATTCCGGATGCCCCAGTGCGCCGCACAGCGCGCTGAACTGGTTCTGATTGGCGCTGGCCACAATCAGCTGGCCATCGGCACACGGATACACGCCATAGGGCGTGATGTTGGGCGAATCGTTGCCGGTGCGCCCGGGCAGCTTGCCACCCACCATGTAATTGGAGAGCTGACCTGAACCGATGGCCATCACCGCTCCCATCAGCGAGACGTCCAGGTGCTGGCCTTCGCCGGTCTGGTCGCGATGGCGCAAGGCTGCGAGGATGGACACCGTGGCGTACATCCCGGTGAACAGGTCGACCAGCGGCACGCCGACACGCTGCGGCCCGCCCCCTGGCAGGCTGTCTTTTTCGCCGGTCACGCTCATGAGACCGCCCATGCCCTGGAACAGGTAGTCGTAACCGGGCCGTGTGGCCCAGGGACCATCCTGACCGAACCCGGTCACCGAGCAGTACACCAGCTTGGGGTTGATCTTCGAGAGCGAGGCATAGTCCAGCCCATAGCGCTTGAGGTCACCGACCTTGAAGTTCTCGATGCACACGTCCACCGACTCGGCGAGTTTGCGCACCAGGTCCTGACCCTCCCTGGTGGACAGATCGACCGAGACCGAACGCTTGTTGCGGTTGGCCGACAGGAAATACGCGGACTCTTTCGTGGCTTGGCCATCGGGGCCATTGAGCCAGGGGGGACCCCAGGTGCGCGACTCATCGCCGGCACCGGGACGCTCGACCTTGATCACATCGGCGCCCAGATCACCCATGATCTGCATGCAAAAGGGCGCCGCCAGCACGCGCGACAGGTCCAGGATGCGCACGCCTTTCAGCGGGCCGGTGTTCTCAGGAGTGGGAGTGGTGGTGCTGGTCATGGTGAGTCTCCGTAAGGGCGATCGCTTCGCCCGGTCGTCATTGAAATCTGAATGTGGCCGCCCCAGCGGCGCGGGCCGGTGTCATCGGGATGTTCTGGGATTGACGCGTCGCCGACTAATACGTCCCCGGATAGGCGCCGCCATCGAGCAGCACATTCTGGCCAGTGAAATACGACGTCTGAGCGCTGCACAGATAGGCGCACATCTGCCCGAACTCGGTCTCGTGCCCGAAGCGGCGCGCGGGGATCAGTTGACGGCGCTGCGCAGCCAGCTCTTCATAAGTCTTGCCCTGCGCCTTGGCAGCGGCGGCCGTCGTGCCACGCAACCGGTCGGTATCGAATTGACCGGGGAGCAGGTTGTTGATCGTCACATTGTGCTCGACAGTCTTGCGTGCCAGGCCAGCCACGAAGCCCGTCAGACCGCTGCGCGCGCCGTTGGACAGGCCCAGGACTTCGATCGGCGCTTTCACTGAACTGGAGGTGATGTTGACAATACGACCGAAGCGGCGCGCGATCATGCCATCGACAGTGGCCTTGATCAGCTCGATCGGCGTGAGCATGTTCGCGTCGAGCGCTGCGATCCAGTGCTCGCGGGTCCAGTTGCGAAAGTCACCGGGCGGCGGGCCACCCGCGTTGTTGATGAGGATGTCGAGTTGCGGGCAGGCAGCGAGCGACTCGTCTCGGCCCTGTGGCGTAGTGATATCACAGGCAACGGCCACCACCTGCACGCCGGTTTCGCCGCGAAGGCGATCGGCCGCAGCCGCCAGCGCGGTGGCCGTGCGCGCATTGATCACCAGATTGACGCCTTCGCCTGCCAGGGCGCGTGCGCAGCCATAGCCCAGCCCTTTGCTTGCGCCGCATACCAGCGCCCAGCGGCCCGCAATGCCCAGATCCATCCCGTGTCTCCTTGTGCGCGGCACTCCGATCAGGGTGCGCGCCATGTGGTCGGGACATCGTCTGTCGCACTCGTCCCGTCGATAGCGATGGTAGCAGCGGGCGGCGGCGCGCCGATTCGAAATCAGCGGCGCCGCGAGCCGCCCAGCAGGGTGCCCAGCACGCCGCGAACAATGGCACGGCCGGCAGTCGAGCCCATGGTACGCGCAGCGCTCTTGGCCATCGCCTCGAGCACGGAATCCTTGCGGCCATTGGAGGTGACCAGATCGCCCAGGGAATCGCGCACCGAATCGGTCCACGATCGCGGAACGGCTGAGCCCGGCGTGCCCGCGCCTGCAGCGCCTGACGCGGTCTGGGCGCCGCCCTGCAGTCGCTCGAAAGCCGACTCGCGATCGATGGCAGTGTCGTACACGCCGGCCACCACGGAGCCCGCCAGCAGGACCTTGCGCTCGGCATCGTCGATCGGGCCGATCCGCGAACCGGGCGGCACGATGAAGGCGCGCTGAACCACCTCGGGGCGTCCTTTCTCGTCAAGCAGCGACACCAGGGCCTCGCCGACCCCAAGCTCCGAAATCACGGTTTCGGTATCGAAGTTCGGATTGGCGCGCATGGTCTGGGCCGCAGCCTTGACCGCCTTCTGGTCGCGCGGCGTAAAGGCACGCAAGGCATGCTGCACACGGTTGCCGAGTTGGCCCAGCACGGTGTCAGGAATATCCAGCGGGTTCTGGCTGATGAAGTACACGCCAACGCCCTTGGAGCGCACCAGTCGGACGACCTGCTCGACCTTTTCCAGCAGAGCGCGAGGTGCTTCGTTGAAGAGCAGGTGCGCCTCATCGAAAAAGAAGACGAGTTTGGGTTTGTCGCGGTCGCCGACCTCTGGCAGCTTTTCAAAGAGGTCGGACAAGAGCCACAACAGGAACGAGGCATACAGGCGCGGCGCGTTCAGCAGACGATCGGCTGCAAGAATGTTCACGATGCCGTGGCCGGCCGCATCGGTCTGCATGAGGTCGTCCATGTTGAGCATGGGCTCACCAAAAAACAGCTTGGCGCCCTGCTCTTCCAGCACCAGAAGGTTGCGCTGGATCGCCCCGACCGAAGCCGAGGAAATATTGCCGTACTGGGTGGTGAACGTCTTGGCGTTGTCCCCCACGTACTTGATCATGGCCCGCAGATCCTTGGCATCGATCAGCAGCAGGCCGTTGTCGTCGGCAATCTTGAAGATCAGGTTCAGCACGCCTTCCTGGGTCTCGTTCAGACTCAGCATGCGCGACAGCAGCATGGGGCCCAGATCCGACACCGTGGCGCGAAGCGGGTGACCCTTTTCGCCGAACACATCCCACAACGTGCAGGGCAGACCAGCAAATTGCGGAGACGGCAGGTCGTGCTGCGCGATGCGCTCGCTGAGCTTGGTGGACATCTGCCCCGGCTGCGAGATCCCGGTGAGATCGCCCTTCACATCGGCCATGAACACTGGCACACCGATGCGGCTGAAGCGTTCCGCAAGCACCTGCAAGGTCACGGTCTTGCCCGTGCCAGTGGCGCCGGTGATCAGGCCATGACGGTTCGCCAGCGCCGGCAGCAGGCACAGATCGGTCTGGGCGCTACGCGCCAGGAGCAGGGGTTCGGTCATGGGTCGCAGTGTTAGAATCAAGGGTTGCAGCACTGTCATTGCACCATGTTTGCTGCACGAGCCACAAGCACGTCACCCTCGATCGACGGCACCATCGGCTCATCATCCTTCGTTCACACCAAGCGGGAGCACGTTCTTCATGGCCGGGCATTCAAAATGGGCCAACATCCAGCATCGCAAGAATCGCCAGGATGAAAAGCGGGGCAAGCTGTTCACCCGCCTGATCAAGGAAATTACCGTCGCAGCCAAACTGGGCGGTGGCGACACCACGGCCAACCCGCGGCTGCGCCTGGCAGTGGACAAGGCGGGCGATGCGAATATGCCCAAAGACACTGTGCAGCGCGCCATCCAGAAAGGCATGGGCGGTCTCGACGGTGTGAACTATGAAGAAATCCGCTACGAGGGCTATGGCATCGGTGGCGCTGCAGTCATTGTCGACACGCTCACCGACAACCGGGTACGCACGGTCGCCGAGGTCCGCCATGCTTTTTCGAAGTACGGCGGCAATCTGGGCACCGATGGCTCGGTCGCCTTCATGTTCAAACACTGCGGCCAGTTTTTGTTTGCGCCGGGCACATCGGAAGATCAGGTGATGGACGCTGCGCTGGAGGCTGGCGCCGAAGATGTCTCGAGCGACGATGAAGGCGGCCTGGAAGTACTGTGCGCCCCAGCCGACTTCAGTCAGGTCAAGGCCGCGCTGGAAAAAGCCGGCCTGAAAGCTGAAGTGGCGGAAATCACCATGAAGCCGCTCAACGAGACCGTCCTCACCGGCGAGGAGGCAGCCCGCATGCAAAAGCTGCTCGACATGATCGAAGGCCTGGACGATGTCCAGGAGGTGCATACCAGCGCGGTGATCGACGCATGAAACTGCTTGTAGTGGGTTCAGGCGGACGTGAGCACGCCATCGCATGGCGGCTGGCGCGCTCGCCTCGTGTGCAGCGCGTCTATGTCGCACCGGGCAACGGCGGGACGGCACGTGAGCCGCTGCTGACCAATCTGCCCATCACCGATCTGGATGCGCTGGCCGACTTTGCCGAGCGCGAGCAGATCAGCTTCACCGTGGTGGGTCCCGAAGCGCCGCTGGCGGCGGGCATCGTCGATCTCTTTCGCGGCCGGGGGCTGAAGGTCTTTGGTCCGACGCGCGCAGCCGCTCAGCTCGAATCATCCAAGGACTTTGCCAAGGCTTTCATGACACGCCATGGCATCCCGACCGCGGCGTATCGCACGTTCACCGATGCTGCTGCGGCGCGTGCGTACATCGCCGAGCGCGGTGCGCCCATCGTGGTGAAGGCCGATGGACTGGCAGCAGGCAAAGGGGTGGTCGTGGCCAACACCGTTGGCGAGGCCCAGGCTGCCGTCGACATGATGCTGCTGGACAACCGCATGGGCGATGCCGGTGCCCGTGTGGTCGTTGAAGATTTTTTGCAGGGAGAGGAAGCCAGTTTCATCGTCATGTGCGATGGACGACACGTGCTCGCGCTGGCCTCCAGTCAGGATCACAAACGTCTGCTCGACCATGACGCAGGCCCCAACACCGGGGGCATGGGCGCCTACTCGCCGGCTCCGGTGGTCACGCCCGAGGTGCACGCACGCGTGATGCGCGAAGTGATCCTGCCCACCGTTCAGGGCATGTCGGCCGATGGCATTCCGTTCACCGGCTTCCTTTACGCAGGGCTGATGGTCGCACCCGACGGCAGCGTCAAGACGCTCGAATTCAACTGTCGCATGGGTGATCCGGAAACGCAGCCCATCATGGCACGCATCAAGAGCGACCTCACCGAGGTGTTCGAGCACGCCCTGGCGGGGACGCTCGATCAGGCGCAAATCAACTGGGATCGGCGTACCGCGCTGGGCGTTGTGCTGGCGGCACACGGCTATCCCGATGACCCGCGCAAGGGCGATGCCATCGCCGGTCTGAACGAAGGCGCAGCCATCGGTGAAGACACGCTGGTTTTTCACGCGGGCACCCAACTCGACGCCGACCGCAGCGTGCGCACCAGTGGCGGTCGGGTCTTGTGCGTGACCGCCTTGGGCGATTCAGTGAAGGTGGCGCAGTCGCGAGCCTACGAGGCGGTCGCCCACATTTGTTTCGATGGCATGCAGTTTCGGCGCGATATCGGGCATCTCGCGATCGCCCGCCGACGCGACGGCGGCAAGGCCTGAACGTCTGGCATCGGAGTGACCATGAACGCCTCTGGCAACGCCCACGCACCCGGTGACACCTCAACCGTGCGCCCCTGGTTTCAGGACCTGCAACGACGCATCGTGGAAGGGCTCGAAGCACTGGACGGTCAGGCCTTCGGCACCGATCGCTGGGAGCGTCCCGAAGGCGGCGGTGGCATCAGCCGGGTCATCGAAGAAGGCCATGTATTTGAGCGGGCCGGCGTGCTGTTCTCGCATGTCAATGGCTCGAATCTGCCGCCCTCGGCCAGCGCCAACCGACCCGGCATTGCCGGGCGTTCCTTTGAGGCCACGGGCGTCTCACTGGTGCTGCACCCGCGCAACCCCTATGTGCCCACGGTGCACATGAATGTGCGCTGCTTTATTGCTGCGCCTCGCGCCGGTGCCGCCCCCGGCACGCCGGACGGTGAACCGGTCTGGTGGTTTGGCGGCGGCATGGACCTCACCCCGTACTACGGCTTCGAACAAGACGTGGCCCGCTTTCATGGGGTGTGCAAAGAAGCCTTGGATCCCTTCGGCCCCGGACTGCACCCGCGCTTCAAGACATGGTGCGACGAGTACTTTCACCTGAAGCATCGCAATGAGCCACGCGGTGTCGGCGGCATCTTCTTTGACGACTTTTCGGAACTGGGCTTCGAACGGTCGTTTGCCATGACCCAAAGCGTGGGCGATGCCTTTCTGAAGGCCTATGCGCCCATTGTCGAGCGCCACCGCAATGACCCTTATGGCGAGCGCGAACGCGACTTCCAAGCCTATCGGCGTGGCCGCTATGTGGAATTCAATCTCGTGTTCGACCGCGGCACGCTATTTGGCCTGCAATCGGGTGGGCGCACTGAATCCATCCTCGTATCCATGCCACCGATCGTGAAGTGGCGCTACAACTGGCACCCTGAACCGGGGTCGCCCGAAGCCCGGCTGTACGAGGAATTCTTGCGTCCGCGCGACTGGGTGTGAGTGCATCCTTGCGTCGACGCAGCATCGGGATCGTCGGCGGCACCTTCGATCCCCCTCACGTGGGACACCTGGCGCTTGCCCGGTCGGCGCGTGACGCGCTCGGACTGGATGAAGTGCGCCTCATGCCCACCGGGCAGTCATGGCAAAAGGCGAGCACTGGAGCCAGCAGCGCGCAACGCCTGGCGATGGTGCGGCTCGCGCTGCAGGGGCTCGACCCCTCAGAGCGACTCCTGGTCGACGATCGCGAAGCCCTCCAGGATGGCCCGACCTACACGGTCGACACGCTGATCGGTATGCGCGCGGCCTTCGGCCCGGACGCGGCCATCGTGCTGGTGTTGGGGAGCGATCAGTTGCACAACTTGCCCACGTGGTCCCGATGGCAGACCTTGTTCGAACTGGCGCATCTGGCGGTGACGCAACGTGAGCGCGTCTCGCTGCAGGGGCTGCCCGAAGCGGTTGAAGCCGAAGTGTCTCAACGCGGCGCCGATGCCTTGCCCGATGCACCCGCGGGCGGCATCGTATTCTTCCGAATGCCCGCGGTGGCGGTGTCGGCTACCGCATTGCGCGCCCAGCTCGCACGTGGTGAGCGGCCCGATGGCCTGTCGCCGCCTGCCGTTCTCGACTATATTGATTTACACCGGCTGTACCGCCGGCCATGAAACCGACGGACGCAACGGACAGCGGATGGATCTGAAAAAACTGCAGCGATTGGTGATTGACGCTCTGGAAGACGTGAAAGCCCAGGACATCAAGGTCTTTGACACCACATCGCTCACGGGACTGTTCGACCGCGTCGTGGTGGTCAGTGCCACCTCCAACCGGCAAAGCCGCGCCCTCGCCGCCAGTGTGCGCGACAAGGTCAAGGAGCGCGGGGGCGACGTCATCTCGGTCGAAGGCGAAGATACCGGCGAATGGGTGCTGGTCGACCTGGGTGACATCGTCGTGCACATCATGCAGCCCGCCGTGCGCACCTACTACAACCTCGAAGAAATCTGGGGCGGAAAGCCAGTGCGGGTCAAGCTCCTGCCCACGGGCGCGGCGCGTCCGGCCGCCTGAGTTCGAGCCACCCGGAACACGCAGCGCCATGCTGCTGCGGGTCATCGCAGTCGGGCTGAAGATGCCCGGCTGGGTCGATGAAGCCGTCGATACCTTCACGCGACGCATGCCGGCTGAGCTTCGCATCGAATGGAAGGCGGTCAAAGCCGAGCCCAGGGAGTCGGGTGGCTCGGCGGTGCAATGGCGGGAGCGCGAAGCACAGCGTATCCGCGAAGCCATACCACCACGCGCGCGGCTCGTATTGCTGGATGAGCGTGGCGCAGACCTCAACAGTGCCAAGCTGGCGGCGCGACTGGCGACCTGGCAAGAGGATGCCCAAGCAGTGGCTCTGGTCATCGGCGGACCGGACGGGGTCGACGAGGCGCTGCGCGCCCAGGCTGCTGAAACATTGCGCCTGTCCTCTCTGACGCTACCCCATGCGCTGGTGCGGGTGGTCCTGGCCGAGCAGCTGTATCGGGCCTGGTCCATCAATGCCGGGCATCCTTATCACCGTGAATGAGCGGATTGACCTGAACCCATGACTGCCGCCCCTGCCCCCGCGTTCGTATGGCTCGCTTCGCAGAGCCCGCGCCGCCAGGAACTGCTCAGACAGATTGGGGTGCGCTTCGAGCTGCTGCTGCCTGATCCACACGAAGACGCCGAGGCCCTCGAAGCGCTCGCACCAGGCGAAACGCCCGCGCAGTATGTCGAGCGGGTGGTGCAGGCCAAGGCGCTCGCCGCACAGTCTCGCCTGGCGCGTCGCAGCGCAAGCCATGATGCAGTCGATGCACCGATCCTGGTGGCCGACACCACGGTCGCGCTGGGCGGCACGATCCTCGGCAAACCGGCCGACGCACACGATGCCGCACGCATCCTCGGCCTGCTGGCAGGGCGATCGCATCGGGTGCTGACCGCAGTGGCCGTGGTACGAGGCGCGCGGATCAATCAGGCGCTCAGCCTGTCCCGGGTGCGGTTTGCACGGCTCAGCGCAGCCGACATCGCGGCCTATGTCGCCACCGGCGAACCCTTCGGCAAAGCGGGGGCCTATGCGATCCAGGGCCGGGCAGCGGCCTTCATTCGACGAATCGAGGGCAGTCACTCCGGTATCATGGGTTTGCCCCTTCACGAAACCTCGCGACTGCTGCAGCGCGCAGGCCTCGACCCCGACCGACATGACTGAAGACATTCTCGTGAACGTGTCGCCCTTTGAGGTCCGGGTCGCCCTGGTTCAACAAGGCACCGTTCAGGAATTTCATCTCGAACGTGCCGCCTCGCGCGGACTGGTCGGCAACATTTGCCTGGGGCGCGTCGCCCGGGTGCTGCCTGGCATGCAGTCAGCCTTCATCGATATCGGACTCGACCGTGCAGCGTTCCTGCACGTGGCCGACCTGTGGCAGTCGCGCGGCGCCGGCCCGACACCGCCCATTGAGAAGCTGCTCTACGAGAGCCAGCCACTGCTGGTGCAAGTGATCAAGGATCCGATCGGCACCAAGGGCGCCCGTTTGTCCACACAGATCAGTATTGCCGGGCGTCTGCTGGTGTACCTGCCGCAAGACCCGCATATCGGTGTGTCGCAGCGCATTGGCAATGAAACCGAACGCACGGCCCTGCGCGAACGGATCCAGCGGCTGATGCCCGAAGAGGAGAAGGGCGGGGTCATCATCCGCACAATGGCCGAAGATGCGCCGGACGAGCAGTTGTCGGCCGATATCGATTACCTGCGCAAGCGCTGGCGCCAGATCCTGGAGGCCAGCAAATTGCAGACGGCGCCTGCGTTGCTTTATCGGGAGTTGAGCCTGACCCAGCGCGTGCTGCGTGACATTGCAGGCGAGCACACCACCGGCATCATCGTCGACTCCCAGCAGGCACTCGACGAACTGCAGGCCTTTGCACGCACGTACATGCCGTCCGTGTTGAGCAAGTTACGTCGCCATGCAGGCGACCGGCCATTATTCGATCTGCACCGCGTCGAAGAAGAACTCGAACGTGCGCTGGCCCGCCGGGTCGATCTGAAATCAGGGGGCTATCTCATCATCGATCAGACCGAGGCCATGACCACGATCGATGTGAACACCGGTGGTTTCGTGGGGGGGCGTAATTTCGATGACACGGTCTTTCGGACCAACCTGGAGGCCGCGCATGCGATCGCCCGCCAGTTGCGGGTGCGCAATCTGGGCGGCATCGTGATCATCGACTTCATCGACATGACCAGCGCCGAGCATCGTGATGCCGTGCAGACTGAGTTGCGTCGTGCGCTCGAGCGTGATCGCACCCGCACCACCGTCAACGGCTTCACCTCGCTGGGCCTGGTGGAGGTGACCCGCAAGCGCACCCGTGAGTCGCTCGCCCATGTCCTGTGCGAGCCCTGCGCCATCTGCGCAGGCAAGGGCGAGATCCGAACAGCGCGTACGGTCGCCTACGGCATCATGCGTGAAATCCAGCGCGAAGCGCGGCAGTTCAATCCGCGCGAGTTCCGCATTCTGGCTGCTCAATCGGTCATTGATCTCTTCCTCGAGGAAGAGTCTCAGCACCTGGCGGCACTGGGTGATGCCATCGGCAAACCGATCTCGCTGCAAGTCGAGAATCTGTATTCCCAGGAACAGTACGACATCGTTCTGGTCTGAGTCCGGCGGTACCTTCTTGCGCTGAATTCTTCTGCCTCAAACATGTACGCGCCCGAAGACGATGGCGAAGATGCGCACCACACGCCGCAGGCGCGCGCCCGGGCGGCATCGCGCAGCACATGGGTCAGCGTGGTGGTCAATGTGGTGCTCACCTGTGCGCAAGTGCTCGCGGGTCTGTTCGCCCACTCCCAGGCTCTGATTGCTGACGGTCTGCATTCCCTGTCCGATCTGGTGTGCAGACCGGCCACATGGTCGCTGTGGCCGCACGGGATCGGGTGATGCAGCGCCATCGGGTGATCCATGTCATGACCCATGTCGACCCCTGGTACGCGCCCGGCCCATGATAGTGTCCCGGGTTTCGGGTTCATACCCTGCGGCTCCACAACGCCGAGGAACCATCGCATGAGACGCGCCGCCATCGTCAACCCCCTTCGCACCCCCATCGGCGCGTTCGGCAGATCCCTGCGTGGAGTACCGGTTGAGCCGCTCGGCGCGGTCGTGGCGCGCGCGGTGGTCGAGCGCGCCGGCCGGTGGCCAGGGCATCGCCACCATCTTCTAACGCACCTGACGGGCGGCACCCCTTCCCTGCTCAGTTCACCCTTCCCTCCCCCCAACCGATTGTCCAGAGCCGAATCATGACAACCAAAACCAGCGAATCCATGGTGTTCAGCCGACGCGTCCTGCTGCGGGCCGCAGCGCTCGCCCCCCTGGCCACCGTCCCCGCGCTTGCCCGCAGCCAGACCACACCCGCCTTCACCCCCCAGGTGGGGCAGTCGGGCAAGGACGTGATCTGGGTGCCCACACCCGACGCGCTCGTCGATCGCATGCTGCGCATGGCCCAAGTCACGCCCGATGATTTCGTGGTCGACCTGGGGTCTGGCGACGGCAAGATCGTGATTGCAGCGGCCCGCGATTTCAAGGCGCGCTCGCTCGGGGTGGAGTTCAACCCGGACATGGTCGCGCTGTCGCGCCGCAATGCCGAGACCGCCGGCGTCGCCGGCCGTGCACGCTTTGAGCAGGGCGACATCTTCACCTTCGATTATTCCGCCGCAACGGTCGTGACCATGTACCTGCTGCCCGGTCTGAATCTGAGGCTGCGCCCTCAACTGCTCAAGATGCGACCCGGTACGCGGTTGGTCACGCATCAGTTCACCATGGGCAGCTGGGAACCCGATGACAGCGCCACGGTAGAAAATCGCCCCGGCTATTTGTGGATCGTGCCGGCCGCGGTGGGCGGAAGCTGGAAACTGACGACGACCGAACCGCGCGGCGCGAACGAGGGCAGCGTCGCTTTCTCTCAGGTGTTTCAGCAGGTCACCGGCACTTCACGGATGTCATCCATGGAGGGCCGCCTGCGCGGGGTGCGGCTGACCGGTGATCGTCTGAACTTCGAAGCCATGGACGAGCGCGGCATGTTGCGCTCTTACCTGGGGCGGGTGTCCGGCGATCGCATCGAAGGCACGACGCAATCGGCTGATGGTGTGATGGGTCAATTCACGGCGACACGCGTCGGTGCTGCCACGCCAGTGGACGCCGGTCGGGACTAAGCCGCCCCGCGCATCAGCTCACCGCGCTCAGGCACAGCCTGGCGCGGCCCGCGCCAGCGCCTTGCCCTCTTAGGCCTTGCCCTCTTAGGCCTTTCCCTCTTAGGCCTTGCCCTCTTAGGCCTTACGCTCGCGCGGCACGCGCCCCATCAGATAAAACTCGGCGTTGGGCATCATGCCCACCGTATTGGCGAGGCGGTTGGACATCGCAAAGAACGCTGCAATCGAGGCGATGTCCCACGCATCTTCGTCATCGAAACCGTGTGCATGCAGTTCGCGAAAGTCGTGGTCTTCGATCGCACGAGACTCCAGCGCCACTTTCATGGCGAAACCGATCATGGCGCGCTGCCGTGGGGTGAGGTCGGCCTTGCGCCAGTTCACCGCCAACTGATCGGCAATCAGCGGATTTTTCTCGTAAATCCGCAAGATGGCGCCGTGTGCCACCACACAGTACAGACAGTCATTGGCGCCGCTGGTCGCCACCACGATCATCTCGCGTTCGCCCTTGGTGAGATGCCCCCCTTCCTTGAGCATCAGCGCATCGTGATAAGCCACGAACGCTCGGAACTCTTCGGGCCGTCGCGCCAGTTTCAGGAAAACATTCGGTACGAAGCCGGCCTTCTCCTGAACCGCCATCAGCTTGTCGCGGATGTCGGGGGGCAGTGAGGCCAGCTCGGCCAGGGGATATCGATCGGTACTCATCGGGCGCCTCGCAAGTCAGAAGCCCCGAGGCTACACCATCGTCTGAGCCAGGCTGCAGAACATGCCCGGCACTGCGCCGGGTCTTGGGACGCTCCTTATGACTGGCCTTGCACCTGGCACTGCATAGGCTTACCAGGTGCGCGGTGGCGCCGGGGGTAAACCGGGCGGGGGGAGCGGCGCCCGGGTGGCTGCGTCATACGGGCCGCTCGAAGACGGTGCGGGCGTGCCGGTGCCAAACCCTGGTACCGGAGCCACCCCTGGCGGCAGGGCGCGCGGCATCGGGGCGGCCAGACCCGGCGGCGGGGCCGGCGGCAAACCGGGCGGCGGCAGTGGGGTGGTGGCGCGGTAGACGGGAGCGGGCTGATTGGCAGGGAATGCGGCGGGTGAGGCCGATCGCATCGAGGCCGCGTTGACCGGCACGCGGTGACCCGCCTGATACATGCACTGAAAGTACAACTGGTCGAAACCGAACTGCGCGCGCTGCGACGAGACCGGAGACTGTGCAGTGCCAGCCAGCGACCCCATCAGCAAGCCGGTGCCAGCGCCCACGCTCGCCCCACGAGAACCCCCCAAGGCTGCACCCGCCAGCGCACCGATGGCGGCGCCACCTACTGCCCCCGCGGCCACCGACTCATTGGCTGCGCGCTGCGGCGTCTGACCGCCCAGTGCATTCGTCGTGGACTGTCGGCACAGCGCATCGTCCAGCCGAAACTGATCGATGCTACGACCGCTGCCGGGCAGTGCAGTCAGACTGGGTCCCGATGGTGCCACGGCACAGCCGGCCAGCCCAGCCAGTGCCAAGACCGCCACAGTCACACGCGATCGCGCGATTCGATTGGAAGGGGTCGTCATTGCGCAGGTCCTTTCACAACGCACACACCACAGATCGGCGCAGCACTCATTGCTCGGAACGAGGAGCCACCGGCTGCCAACCACCTGGACACTCGGCAATCTGGGGATACCAGCCGGAGGGATCGGCGCACCAGTACCAGAACCCTGCTGCCGGGGCTTCCACCGCAGCGGGTTCACTGCGCTCGACATAAGTCACCACAGGCGGCGTGGTCACCACGGCCGGGGGTGTGACAACCACGGTGGGCGGGTAGCTCGGATACCCCCAGCCTGGATAGGCGTAGGGGTAGCCGGGGCTGTACGGATAGCCCCACGGCCTGGGCCATACCGGACCCACCACGATTCCGACATTGGGACGCGGCGGTGGAGGACGGTAATAGCCCGGAGGCGGCGGGTAGGACGGATACACCGGCCGCGAGGTGACTGCACCCGGGGGCGGTGGGTAGGGCGGGCGGGGCGCGCCCGCGGGCGGCATCATGGCACCCGCAGGGGGCGGGGGCGGCGCACCGGCTGCGGCTGGCGAGCCCGGCGGACGCGCCGTGCCATACGTGCGGCTGGCGGGCGGACGCGACGCACCACCGGCCTCGGCACCGCCTTGCGCCACAGCCGGCACAGGGACATGACAGAGCAGAAGGGCTGCAGCCCAGCTCGACAACCCAGCCGAAACAGCGCGAGCGCCAGCAGTCGGTGCGCCGCGCACAAGCGTCAGTGATGCCGGGGGACGGCAAGCATGCATGGGGGAGTCTCCTGTGGACCCGAGACCAACGGATCGAACGCACTTGAACGCATTCGCGCCGCGGCGCGACGACGACGGACGCAAAAGGTTACATCTTCGAGGGCTCAAGCAAGGGCTCACCGGCCCCATAGAGCCTGGCATACAGCCCCCCTTGGCGCAGCAGGTCTTCATGCCGACCGCTTTCCACGATTCGCCCTGCATGGACCACTGCGATGCGATCCGCCCGAATGACGGTGGACAGGCGATGAGCAATGACCAGCGTGGTCCGGTCACGCATCAGGGTGTCAAGCGCGGCTTGCACCCAGCGCTCGGACTCATTGTCGAGTGCCGAGGTGGCCTCATCGAGGATCAATACCGGGGCATCCTTGAGGATGGCGCGCGCAATTGACAGACGCTGACGCTGGCCGCCTGACAGGCGAATCCCGTTGTCACCGATCGGGGTCTGCAGCCCCTGGGGCAAGCTGGCCACGAACTCATGCAGATAGGCGGCACGGATCGCCGCTTCGATGCGCTCGAGC
>JBIKKG010000068.1:0-14156 GCA_044360485.1 Burkholderiaceae bacterium
GCAATTGGCCGACCGAACCGTCAGCTCAAGATCATCGACCGGTCGCAGCAGGATCGGATCAATCTGAGAGGCACGGCCCATCACGCTGCCGCCAACGATCAGGCCGGGCGTCACTGCGCCGCCAATCAGATCACCCGCCGGCTCAATACCTTCCAACGCAGCAAAAACCGAGAGCTGCTCAACCAGAATGCGAGCGGCCTGACGCACCGCTTCCTCGGGAGAAATCACACCGTTGGTTTCGACGTCGATCAGCAGCTTGTCCAGATCGGTGCGGTTCTCGACGCGAGCGCTTTCCACCGCATAGCTCACGCGGCGCACGGGCGAGAACGAGGCGTCGAGCACAATCCGCCCGATCGTCTTGCTTTCGGCCAGATTGCGAAGCGTGCCCGGCACATAGCCACGGCCCTTCTCGACCTTGATCTGCATGTCGAGCTTGCCGCCTTGGGTCAGGTTGCCGATGACATGGCCACCATTGATCAGCTCGACGTCGTGCGGCAGTTCGATGTCCGAAGCCAGTACCGGCCCGGGCACTTCCTTGCGCAGCGTGAGGAAGACATCGTCGCGGTTATGAAGCTTGAAAACGATGCCCTTCAGGTTCAGCAGCAGGTCGACCACGTCTTCGCGCAGTCCGTCGATCGTGGAGTACTCGTGCACCACACCCGAAATTTGCACCTCGGTGGGCGCATAGCCGACCATCGACGAAAGCAGCACCCGGCGCAACGCATTGCCCAGGGTATGGCCATAGCCGCGCTCGAACGGTTCCATGACCACTCGGGCGTGCGAAGGACCGAGTTGCTCGACCTCGACGATACGGGGCTTCAACAAAGCAGTCTGCATGTAATGGATCCCTCGATTAGCGCGAGTACAACTCGACGATCAGGCTTTCGTTGATGTCGGCGGCAATGTCCGAGCGTTCAGGCACCGATTTGAATGTGCCTTCCATCTTGGCCTTGTCGACCGAAACCCAGCTTGGAAAGCCGCTTTGCTCGGCAAGACTGAGGGCATCCTGCACGCGAACCTGTTTCTGGGCCTTTTCGCGCAGCGCAATCACATCGTTCGGACGCACTTGCGCCGACGGAATGTTCAGCGTTTGTCCGTTCACGGCGATCGCCTTGTGGCTCACCAGCTGGCGCGCTTCAGCGCGGGTGGACGCCAGGCCCATCCGATAGACGACGTTGTCGAGGCGGCACTCCAGCAACGCCAGCAGGTTAGCGCCGGTATTGCCTTTGCGACGCTCGGCCTCGGCGAAGTAGCGACGGAACTGGCGCTCAAGCACGCCGTACATCCGCTTGACCTTCTGCTTCTCACGAAGCTGCAGGCCGTAGTCGGAGGTGCGCGAGCCGGAAGTGCGGCCATGTTGGCCAGGCTTGCTGTCGAGCTTGCATTTGTCTGCAAGCGAACGGCGTGCGCTCTTCAGGAAAAGGTCTGTCCCTTCTCGACGGGACAGCTTGGCTTTGGGTCCGGTATAACGTGCCACGAATACTCTCTCTTGCGTACGCAGACAATGCTGCGGTTAGTCCACCCGACGCGTGGTCTGCACAGGGCCTACCACGGGGGAGAACGGTGGGCTTGTAGGCGCCGAAAAACTCAGATGCGGCGCTTCTTGGGTGGCCGGCAGCCGTTATGCGGCACCGGCGTCACGTCAGCAATCGACATGATCTTGATACCCAGTGCATTGAGCGCCCGCACTGATGACTCACGCCCAGGGCCTGGGCCCTTGATACGCACGTCAAGGTTACGGATGCCTTGCTCCTGAGCGGCACGACCTGCAGTCTCAGCGGCAACCTGTGCGGCAAAAGGTGTCGATTTGCGTGACCCCTTGAAACCGGCACCGCCCGATGACGCCCACGACAGAGCGTTGCCCTGCCGATCGGTGATCGTGATGATGGTGTTGTTGAAGGACGCGTGGACGTGCGCAATGCCGTCCGAGACGTTCTTCTTGACCTTCTTGCGCACGCGGCTGCCCTGCTGCGAGCCTTGTTTCTGAGTGGCCATGTTCGATCAGTCCGTGTGTTCAGTTTACTTCTTGAGCGCCACGCCGGCCTTGCGAGGACCTTTGCGCGTGCGAGCATTCGTCTTGGTGCGCTGACCACGCAGCGGCAAGCCGCGGCGATGACGCACGCCGCGGTAGCAGCCCAGATCCATCAGGCGCTTGATCGACATCGTCACTTCCCGACGCAGATCACCTTCGATCGTGAAGCGGTTGATCTGGTCGCGCAGCTTCTCGAGTTCGGCATCGGTGAGGTCCTTGACCTTCTTGGTCAGCGGGACGCCCGCAGCCTCGCAGATAGCCCGGGCGCGAGGCCGGCCAATGCCGAAAATCGCCGTCAGGCCGATCTCGGCGTGCTGACGGTCAGGAATATTGATGCCCGCAATACGTGCCATGCGAATCCTCTTCAGCCTTGACGCTGCTTGTGGCGCGGGTCGGTGCAGATCACCCGGACCACGCCGTTACGCTTGATGATCTTGCACTTGCGGCAGATCTTCTTGACGCTTGCCAGTACCTTCATTTCAGTCCTCTGCGCACCGAAGCACGCCCGTTCATTACCTTGCTGCGTTGCAACCGTGAGCCGACTACTTGGCTCTGAATACGATCCGAGCCCTTGAGAGATCGTAGGGCGTCAGTTCGACGGTCACCTTGTCACCCGGAAGGATACGGATGTAGTGCATCCGCATCTTTCCGGAAATATGTCCCAGCACTACATGCCCGTTCTCCAGCTTCACGCGGAAGGTTGCGTTGGGCAAGTTTTCCATCACCTCGCCCTGCATCTGGATCACATCGTCTTTCGACATCCGGTTCCTTCCGTGATCAGCGCGCCGACGGCGTGCCCATGCCCTTGAAGTTGGTCTTCTTCAGGAGCCCTTCGTATTGATGTGACATCAGGTAGGCCTGCACCTGAGACATGAAATCCATCGTCACCACCACGATGATGAGCAGCGACGTACCACCGAAATAGAAAGGCACATTCCAGCGCAGCACCAGGAACTCCGGCAGCAGACACACCAGCGTGATGTAGACAGCGCCCGCCAAAGTCAGACGCATGAGAATCTTGTCGACGTACTTGGCCGTTTGCTCACCCGGGCGTATACCCGGCACGAACGCACCGCTCTTCTTGAGGTTGTCTGCCGTCTCGCGGCTGTTGAACACGAGCGCGGTATAGAAGAAACAGAAAAAGATGATCGCGAGCGCATACAGCGCGATGTAGACCGGCTGCCCGGGAGAAAGCGTGGCGGCCAAATCCTTGACGAAGCGAACCACCGGATTGGTCGTGTCACCGGAAGTAAACCACTGCGCAGCGGTGGCCGGAAAAAGAATGATGGACGACGCAAAGATCGGCGGGATGACGCCCGACATGTTCAGCTTGAGTGGCAGATAAGAACTCTGCCCGCCATAGATCTTGTTGCCGACCTGACGCTTGGCATAGTTGATCGTGATCCGACGCTGCCCGCGCTCGACGAAGACCACGAAAGCCGTCACAAGCACCACAAGCGCCACAATGATGAGTGCCACGAAAGGACTCATCGACCCGTTGCGCACCAGCTCGCCCATGCCGGCCACAGCACCGGGCAGGCCAGCAGCGATACCCGCAAAAATAATGATCGAAATCCCGTTACCCAAACCCCGCTCTGTGATCTGCTCACCCAGCCACATCAAGAACATCGTACCGGTGACCAGCGAGACTGCTGCGGTGAAACGGAACATCAGACCAGGATCGATCACCAGGCCAGGTTGCGCTTCGAGTGCAATGCTGATGCCGAACGCCTGGAAGGTCGCCAAAGCAAGCGTAAACCAGCGGGTGTACTGGGTAATCTTGCGACGACCTGCCTCACCCTCTTTCTTCAATGCCTCGAGCTGAGGCACGACCACGGTGAGCAGCTGCATGATGATCGAGGCCGAAATGTACGGCATGATCCCCAGCGCAAAAACCGTGAAGCGAGACAGCGCACCGCCGGAAAACAGATTGAACAGGCCCAGCACGCCGCCCGACTGTGACTTGAACAACTGCGCCAGCTGCTCAGGATCGATCCCGGGTACGGGAATGTGTGCGCCCACGCGATACACCACAAGCGCAAGCAGCAGGAAGACAAGACGGCGCTTCAGATCGCCGTACTTGCCGCCTGCTTTGAGCTGGGCTGTGGGTGTCTTGGCCACGTAGAGGTCAGGCTGTCAGGAGTTCAGTGACGGGGCGTTCAGGCGACCGAGCCGCCCGCTGCCTCGATGGCCGCCTTGGCGCCCTTCGTGGCCACGATGCCGCGCAGCGACACTTTGCGCTCGAGGTTGCCCGACAAAATCACGCGAGCTGACAGTGCAAGCTGCGAGACCACGCCAGCCGCCTTCAAGGACAGCAGATCGATGTCTTCAACGCTCATTTTCTGGAGGTCGGACAACCGCACTTCGGCTACCGTGCCCGCAGCGAGTGACTTGAATCCACGCTTGGGCAAGCGACGCTGCAAGGGCATCTGGCCGCCCTCAAAACCCACCTTGTGGAAGCCGCCCGACCGAGACTTCTGGCCCTTGTGGCCACGCCCGGCTGTCTTGCCCAGACCGGAACCAATGCCGCGCCCGACACGCTTGCGCGGGCGATTTGCGCCTTCTGCGGGCGACAGATCATTCAATTTCATGTCAGGCCTCGACCTTCACCAAGTACGAAACCTTGGTGATCATGCCGCGCACCGCGGGGGTGTCCTCGAGTTCGCGGGTCTGGTTGATTTTCTTCAGGCCCAGCCCGAGCACCGTTTGGCGATGTGAATCGCGGGTGCCGATCGGGCTGCGAACCAGGGTGACTTTCACAGTCTTCTTGCTCATGGCGTACTCCCCGGCGTTCAGCCGAGAATGTCCTCAACGGTCTTGCCACGCTTGGCCGCAATTTCGGCTGGCGTGCTCTGCCGGGTGAACGCATTCAGCGTCGCGCGCACCATGTTGTAGGGGTTGGTCGAGCCGTGGCTCTTGGCCACGACATTGGTGACCCCCATCACCTCGAATATGGCGCGCATTGGGCCGCCTGCAATGATGCCGGTACCGGCTGCAGCAGGTGCGATGTAAACCCGCGCGGCGCCGTGACGACCCTCGAGCGGATGCTGCAACGTCCCGTTGCGCAGCGCCACACGCATCATCTTGCGACGCGCCTCGTCCATCGCCTTTTGCACAGCCACGGGCACTTCACGCGATTTGCCCTTGCCCATACCAATGCGACCATCGCCATCGCCAACCACTGTCAGCGCCGCGAAACCGAGAATACGGCCACCCTTGACGACCTTGGTCACACGATTGACCGCAATCATCTTCTCTTTGAGTCCGTCGTCGCGCTGTTCTGCGCCGACGCGTGCCTGGATCTTTGCCATCCTTGCTGTTCCTTTGTCGGCCGAATCAGAACTTCAGACCAGCTTCGCGGGCCGCCTCGGCCAGCGACTTGACGCGGCCGTGGTAGCGAAAGCCAGCGCGATCAAACGCGACCGACTGAATCCCCGCTGCCAGCGCCTTTTCGGCAATACGCTTGCCGACCAGTGCGGCCGCAGCGGCATTGCCACCCTTGCCAGACTGGCCCGCGAGTTGCGCACGCACTTCGCTTTCCATGGTTGAGGCCGAAACCAGCACCTTGTCGCCGGAAGCGGCAATGATGTTGGCGTAAATGTGCAGGTTGCTGCGATAGACCGTAAGCCGGTCGACCCGCAAGTCTGCGATCTTGTGTCGCGTCTGCAGTGAGCGGCGCAGACGGGATTGCTTCTTGTCCATGTTCGTCCTGCTGCCCGGTTATTTCTTCTTGGTTTCCTTGATGACCACGACTTCGTCGGCATACCGCACGCCTTTGCCCTTATAGGGCTCAGGCTCTTTGTATGCCCGCACTTCGGCGGCCACCTGTCCGACCTTCTGCTTGTCGGCGCCTTTGATGATGATCTCGGTCTGGGTCGGCGTTTCACACTTCACGCCATCGGGCATTTTGTGTGCCACCGGATGCGAGAAACCCAGCGACAGGTTGAGCACAGCGCCCTGAGCCTGCGCGCGATAACCCACGCCGACCAGGTTGAGCTTGCGCTCAAAGCCCTTGCTGACGCCGGTCACCATGTTGAAGACCAGCGCGCGAAACGTGCCACTCATCGCCCGGGCCTCGCGCGACTCTCCGACCGCAGCGAAGGTCAATTCGGCGCCTTCGCGCTGAATCGACACCAGCGGATTGGCGGCCTGGGTCAATGTGCCCAACGGGCCCTTGGCGGTGATCACACCATTGGCGATCTGAATATCGGTGCCGGCAGGAATCGTGACCGGCATGCGTGCAACGCGTGACATGCGGTTCCTCCTTAGGCCACGTAGCCGATGACTTCACCACCCAGGCCCGTCTGACGCGCCCGCCGATCGGTCATCACGCCCTTAGACGTGGTCACGATAGCGACGCCCAGACCGTTCAGCACCTGGGGGAGATGGTCACGACCCTTGTAGATACGCAAACCAGGCCTCGAGACGCGCTCAAGGCGCTCGATGACCGGGCGGCCGGCGTAGTACTTGAGTTGCAGTTCGAGCTGTGGCTTGCCCACCTCGCCCTGCACACGATAGCCATCAATATAGCCTTCGTCCTTGAGGACAGCAGCAATGGCGACCTTCAGCTTCGAAGACGGCATAGCCACGGTTTGTTTGTCGACGCGCTGCGCGTTGCGGATGCGCGTGAACATGTCGGCGATCGGGTCGCTCATGCTCATGTAATGGGCTCCTTACCAGCTCGCCTTGGTCATGCCAGGCACTTCACCGCGCATGGCAATCTCGCGCAGTTTGTTGCGGGCCAGACCGAACTTGCGGAACGTGCCGCGCGGGCGGCCGGTGAGTTCGCAGCGATTGCGCAGCCGTGTGGGGTTGGCGTTGCGCGGCAGCTGTTGCAGTTTGAGTCGCGCCTGAAAGCGCTCCTCTTCGGACTTGGACTGGTCGTTGATGATGGCGTTGAGTTCGGCACGCTTGGGGGCGTACTTCTTCACCAGCATTTCGCGCTTCTTTTCGCGCTCGATCAGAGACGTCTTGGCCACGTATCAACCCTCAGTTACGGAACGGGAAGCGGAACGCTGCCAGCAGCGCCTTGGCTTCATCGTCGGACTTGGCGGTGGTGGTGATGCTGATATTCAGCCCGCGCACCTTGTCGACCTTGTCGTACTCAATCTCGGGGAAAATGATCTGCTCTTTCACACCGAGGTTGTAATTGCCGCGGCCATCAAAGGCGCGGGCCGAGATACCGCGAAAGTCGCGCACACGAGGCAGCGCCACCGTGACGAGGCGGTCGAGAAACTCATACATCCGATCGCCGCGCAAGGTGACCATGCAGCCGATCGGGTAGCCTGCGCGGATCTTGAATCCGGCGATGGCCTTGCGGGCTTTCGTGGTCACCGGCTTTTGACCGGCAATTTTCGTGAGATCACCCGAGGCAGCCTCGATCAGTTTCTTGTCGGCAATCGCCTCGCCCACACCCATATTGAGTGTGATCTTGGTGATGCGCGGCACCTGCATGACCGAGGTGTATCCGAACTTCGACATGAGGTCCGGGGCGATTTTCTCGCGGTAGGTAGCTTGCAGACGAGCCATTGCGAAGTCTTTCCTGGTTGTCCGCGGCCTCAGGCCTTGACCTGTTCGCCGTTAGAACGGTAGACGCGCACTTTCGTGCCGTCCTCGAGTACCTTGAACCCCACCCGATCACCCTTGCCAGTCGCCGGGTTGAACAGCATGACGTTCGACTGGTCAATGGGCATGGTTTTGTCGACGATGCCGCCTGCCACACCCTTCATGGGGTTCGGGCGAGCATGCTTCTTCACGACATTGACCCCATCGACCAGCAGGTGGGTATCACCGACCCGCGCACTGACGGTAGCGCGCTTGCCTTTGTCTCGGCCGGCGATGACGATGACTTCGTCGCCTTTGCGGATTTTTTCCATGTGCGTGCGCTCCTTACAGCACTTCGGGAGCCAGCGACACGATCTTCATGAACCGCTCGGTACGCAGTTCGCGCGTGACCGGCCCGAAGATGCGCGTGCCGATCGGCTCGAGCTTTGCGTTGAGCAGGACGGCTGCGTTGGCGTCGAATTTGACGAGCGAGCCATCCTGGCGACGAACGCCCTTGGCAGTACGCACCACCACAGCGTTATAGATCTCGCCTTTTTTCACGCGACCGCGGGGTTGCGCTTCCTTGACGGAGACCTTGATGATGTCACCGATGCCCGCATAGCGACGCTTGGAGCCGCCCAGCACCTTGATACACATCACTGAGCGCGCGCCGGTGTTGTCGGCGACGTCCAGCGTCGACTGCATCTGAATCATTTCAAACTCCCAACTTGAGCCGCCCGACCCGCCCTACCTGAACAGGCGGTGCGAAGCCTCTGCGGTCAGTCTTGGTCCCGTGGAACGGGTGTGGAATCTCTTTGTCAGCTTGCGCGGATTGTGGCCGCGCCGAAAAAGAGAAAGACAACGATTATAACTCGAAATAAACGTCCGTCAAGTACTTGAGCACCGACGGGCGTCTTTTCTTCAGCATCAGACCATGCGCGAGGCTTGTACCAGGCGAACGACCTTCCACGCCTTGGTGCGTGACATGGGTCGGCACTCCTGGATCTCGACCATATCGCCTTCACTGAGCGTCTGCTCAGTGTGGGCGTGATAGCGGGTCGAGCGAGTAATGTACTTTCCGTACAGCGGATGCTTGACCTTGCGCTCGATGAGCACTGTGACGGTCTTTTGCATCTTGTTGCTGACGACGCGGCCGGTCAGGGTCCTTTCAGACGCCGCGCTGTCGACGGCTGGAGTCGCTTCGCTCATTTGGCACTCGCCTTTTCGTTCATCACAGTGCGCACGCGCGCGATGTCCCGCCGCACCTTGCGCAACTGCGCCGTGTTGTTCTGCTGCTGGGTCGCAATTTGCATGCGCAGCGAGAATTGGGCGCGCATCAGATCGGTCAATTCCTTGCCGAGCTCGTCGCCACCCTTGCTTCTCAGTTCAGTTGCCTTCATGGCAGTCCTCTTGTTCAAGCGCCAACGTGCCGGGCGACGAAGATCGTCGCAATCGGCAACTTGGCTGCGGCCAGAGCAAAGGCTTCACGGGCGAGCGTCTCATCGACACCGTCCATTTCGTAGAGCACTTTGCCGGGCTGAATTTCGGCCACGTAATACTCCGGATTGCCCTTGCCGTTACCCATCCGCACTTCGGCCGGCTTTTGCGAGATCGGCTTGTCGGGGAAAATCCGGATCCAGATCCGTCCGCCCCGCTTGATATGGCGGGTCATGGCTCGGCGAGCCGCCTCGATCTGGCGAGCCGTCAAGCGACCGCGACCGGTGGCTTTCAGGCCGTATTCGCCGAAGGAGACATTCGTGCCGCGGGTTGCGATGCCCTTGTTGCGGCCCTTCTGCTCCTTGCGGTACTTGCGTCGTGAAGGTTGCAGCATGATGGTTCCTTATTGGCCCTTACTCTCGGCGGGCTTGGCTTCGCCTGATGCCGCATCGGCGCTCACCTTGCGCACACGCTTGACCGCCGGTCTGGCGCCATCGGGTGCGGGTGCCGCGGGCTTGTTGTCGCCCTCGGCCTGTGCCGGTCGACGCCCGCCACCACCGGGCCCACCCGGACCACGACGCTCACCAGGACGGCCGGGGCCGCCGGGACGGCGCGGGCGACGGTCTTCACGCTCAGGAGGCGGTCCGGCGTCTTTCTCAGTCGCGGCGAGGTCGGTGCGCCCCAGCGTATCGCCCTTATAGACCCACACCTTGACACCGATGATGCCGTAGGTCGTTTCGGCTTCAGAGAACCCGTAGTCGATATCCGCACGCAGGGTGTGCAGTGGCACACGGCCTTCGCGGTACCACTCGACTCGAGCGATTTCAGCACCGTTCAGACGACCCGAGCTCATGATCTTGATGCCCTGGGCACCCAGGCGCATAGCGTTCTGCATGGCGCGCTTCATGGCGCGGCGGAACATGATGCGCTTCTCGAGCTGCTGCGTGATGGAGTCGGCGATCAGCTGCGCGTCGGTCTCGGGCTTGCGAATTTCCTCGATGTTGACGTGCACGGGCACCTTCAGCATGCGCTGCAGGTCGGCCTTCAGAATTTCGATGTCCTCGCCCTTCTTGCCGATCACCACGCCCGGGCGTGCCGAGAAGATGGTGATGCGCGCGTTTTTCGACGGACGCTCGATCAGGACGCGACCGACCGACGCATTGCGCAGCTTCTTGCGCAAATAGGCACGGACCTTGATGTCCTCGTTGAGCATGCCGGGAAAATCACGGCTGTTGGCATACCAGCGCGACGCCCAGTTGCGGCTGACCGCAAGGCGAAAGCCGGTCGGATGAATCTTTTGTCCCATCGTCTTTCCCTTGCGATCAGTTGCCGACCGTCACGTAGATATGGCAGGTCTGCTTCTCGATCTGAACACCCCGGCCCTTGGCCCGGGCATCGAATCGGCGCAGCGACGCACCCTTCTCGACGTGAATGGTCTTGACCTTCAGCTCATCGACATCGGCACCGTCGTTGTGCTCGGCGTTGGCGATCGCCGACTCGAGCACTTTCTTGACGATCTTCGACGCCTTCTTGGGCGAGAAGGTCAGGATGTTGAGCGCCTGTTCGACGGGCTTGCCACGAATCAGGTCGGCGGCGAGCCGGCCCTTCTGGGCCGACAGACGCACACCATGCAAAATTGCCTTGGTTTCCATTTGACCTGTGGCTCCTTACTTGCGGGCCTTGCCCTTGACCGCCTTCTTGTCGGCCGCGTGGCCCTTGAAGGTGCGGGTCAGCGCAAATTCACCAAGCTTGTGACCCACCATGTTCTCGTTGACGAACACGGGGATGTGTTGCTTGCCGTTGTGGACGGCGATCGTGAGCCCAATGAACTCAGGCAGGATCGTCGAGCGACGCGACCAGGTCTTGATCGGCTTCTTGTCCTTGATAGCCTGGGCGGTGTCCACCTTCTTCATCAGGTGGTCATCGACGAACGGCCCTTTTTTAACTGAACGTGCCATAGGTCACCCGTTATTTCTTAAAGCGGCGCTGCACGATCATGGAGGTCGTGCGCTTGTTGCGACGCGTGCGGTAGCCCTTGGTCGGCTGACCCCAGGGATTGACCGGCACACGGCCCTCGCCGGTACGGCCTTCGCCGCCGCCGTGCGGGTGGTCGATCGGATTCATGGCCACACCGCGCACCGTTGGGCGAATACCGCGCCAACGCGTCGCACCGGCTTTACCGATCTGACGCAGGTTGTGCTCTTCGTTGCCCACCTCACCCAGCGTCGCGCGGCACTCGATGTGCACTCGGCGAATTTCGCCTGAACGCAGACGCACCTGGGCGTACGTGCCTTCCCGTGCGAGCAGCTGCGCGGACGCACCTGCCGAGCGCGCAATTTGCGCGCCCTTGCCCGGGAGCATTTCGATGCAATGAATGGTCGAACCCACTGGAATATTGCGGATCGGCAGCGTATTACCCGCACGGATCGGGGCTTCTGCACCAGACATCAGCGAGGCGCCTGCGAGCACACCGCGAGGCGCCAGAATATAGCGGCGCTCGCCGTCGGCGTAGCACAGCAACGCAAGGTGGGCGCTGCGGTTCGGATCGTATTCAAGACGCTCGACCTTGGCCGCAATGCCGTCTTTGTTCCGACGGAAGTCGACGACGCGATAGTGCGACTTGTGGCCACCACCGCGATGCCGGGTGGTGATGTGGCCGAGGTTGTTGCGCCCGGATCCGCGGGTTTGCGGCTCGACCAGGGCAGCATGCGGCTTGCCCTTGTGCAAATGCGGGCTGACCACCTTGACCATCGCCCGGCGACCGGGCGATGTCGGCTTCAGTTTGACGACTGCCATTTACCGGGCCTCCGCGAAATTGATTTCCTGGCCAGGCTTGAGGCTCACATACGCCTTGCGCACGCCACGACGCCGACCGGTGAACCGGCCGTGACGCTTGACCTTGCCTTTCTGGTTGAGGACCTGCACGGACTCGACCTCGACCTTGAATAGCAGCTCGACAGCCGCCTTGATTTCAGGCTTGGTCGCGTCCTGAACAACGCGAAAACCAACCTGATTGTTCTTCTCGGCAATCATCGTGCTCTTTTCCGAGACGATTGGCGCGAGCAGCACCTGCATCAGACGTTCCGGATTCATGCCAGCATCTCCTGGACTGCGGCAAGCGCCGGCTTGGTGATCAGCACGGTGTCGAAGTGCACCAGCGACAGCGGGTCGGCCTGGCGAGCCTCGAGCACGAGGACATTGGGCAAATTGCGCGATGCAAGCCACAGGTTCTCGTCCAGCCCATCCGTCAGGACCAGCACGGACCCCAGACCCATGATGCGCAGCTTCTCTGCCAGCAGCTTGGTTTTGGGTGCGTCGACCGACATCGACTCAACCACCTTCAGGCGATCTTCCCGCGCCAGCTGCGACAGGATGGAGCACATCCCGGCGCGATACATCTTGCGATTGATTTTTTGGGTGAAGTTCTCGTCGGGCTTGTTCGGGAAAATCCGACCGCCTCCACGCCACAGCGGGGAAGCCGTCATGCCGGCGCGGGCGCGGCCCGTGCCTTTCTGGCGGAACGGCTTCTTGGTGGAGTGGCGCACTTCAGAGCGGTCTTTCTGAGCGCGATTGCCGCTGCGCGCATTGGCCTGATAGGCCACCACGATCTGATGGATCAGCGGCTCGTTGAAGTCGCGACCAAAGACCGTATCAGCCGCAGCAACCGTAGAGGCCGGCTGGCCCTGCTCATTCAGCAGTTTCAGTTCCATGTCTGAGTCCCCTTACTTCTTGCCGGCTTTGGCCGGGTTCGTGGGACCGGACGGTGCCTGAGCGACTTTCGGCGGACGCGGCAGACCACCCTTGGCCAGCGGCGTCTTGGTGGCCGGCGTGACAACGACCGCACCGCCTTTGGCACCCGGCACCGCGCCGCGCACCATCAGCAGACCGCGATCGGCGTCGACGCGAGCAATCTCGAGGTTCTGGACGGTGGCCGCCACATCACCCATGTGCCCGGACATGCGCTTGCCAGGGAACACACGGCCCGGGTCCTGCGCCATACCGATCGAGCCGGGGACGTTGTGCGACCGCGAGTTGCCGTGTGAGGCACGGCCTGAGTTGAAGTTGTGTCGCTTGATCGTGCCGGTAAAGCCCTTACCAATGGACGTTCCGGCGACATCGACTTTTTGACCGGCCGAAAACAGGCTGGCCGCAACCACTGCACCCGCCTTCAGGTCACCCAGCGCATCGGGCTTGACCCGGAACTCACGCAGCGAGGTACCAGCCTGCACGCCAGCCTTGGCGAAGTGACCGGCCTGTGCCTTGGTCACACGCGAAGCGCGGCGCCCGCCATGGGCGAGCTGAACGGAGGTATAGCCGTCGGATTCGACGGTCTTGATCTGGGCGACGCGGTTGTTGGACACATCCAGCACCGTCACGGGAACGGCGTCGCCGTCATCCGTGAAGATGCGCATCATGCCCACCTTGCGACCCAACAGGCCAAGGCTCATGTTTGACTCCAGTCCCGACTGCGATTGGCCGGGTGTGAGGGCGGCGCGGTGTCATCAGACGCTCGCTGCCGCTGTGCCCAGACCGACAGACGATACGTCTGGGTCGAAGGCGGAAAGCCGATCAGTATAGCCGGCAAAAAAAACCGATGCAAGCCCGAGTGCGGACCCGCTCAGCCTTTTGCCTTATTGCAGTTTGATTTCCACGTCGACGCCGGCGGGCAGGTCGAGCTTCATCAGCGCGTCCACTGTCTTGTCGGTGGGGTCGACGATATCCATCAGTCGCTGGTGTGTCCGGATCTCGAGCTGGTCACGTGAAGTCTTGTTCACGTGGGGCGAGCGCAGCACATCGAAGCGCTGAATCCGCGTTGGCAGCGGCACCGGGCCACGCACAACAGCGCCGGTGCGCTTGGCGGTCTCCACGATCTCGGCAGCCGACTGATCGATCAGCTTGTAGTCGAACGCCTTGAGGCGGATACGGATTTTCTGGTTTTGCATGACATTCCTTCAAAGAGCGTGGGTACCGCACGGCGCATGGCGCCGGTGCGACGGGCGGACCGGAGGGGTCCGCCCTGCGTGAAGCATTCGGACGTCAGGCCCGTCTTACTTAACGATCTTGGCCACGACGCCGGCGCCCACGGTGCGGCCACCCTCACGGATGGCAAAGCGCAGGCCCTGCTCCATGGCGATCGGCGCAA
>JBIKKG010000292.1:0-4045 GCA_044360485.1 Burkholderiaceae bacterium
AAACGCCATCCGCAATCCACCCACCATCAAGCCAACTTAGCCGCCGCCATCGTTGCTGACAGTTTGCTGTAGTGCCGCTCAATCATTGCCGCACTGTTGCCTATCTGCCTGCTCAGCGTGTGTATGTCCGTGCTGCCCTCAAGCAGTGTCAGCGTGGCGTAAGTGTGCCGCAATGAGTAAAGCGTGCGTGTGTGCCCTGCCGCATCTTTGAGCAGCCCGCTATCACGCATCAGTTTGCGAAAGGTGCCCACCAAACTGTGCGGCTGATTCCCGTTTCTGAACCGGAACACCAGATGTGGCACCCGTTCAGTGAACAGCGTTTCAAACGCCATCTCAGAGATGTCCTGCTCCCGAGCGTGCAGTCGCTGCAGCACAGCCACTGCACTGTGTCGGGCAATCAACCACCTGCCGCCAGTCTTGCCCGACACCCATACCCGCAAGTACCGAACACCGTCACGCGTGTGCCACTCCAAATGCTGCCACCGCAGATTCATCGCTTCGGTGCCGTGCCGCATCCCCGTGTACAAGAGCATCTCAACGTAGTCGCACAGCAAGGGGCGTATTTCCCGCTCCACAGCCAAACGCCCACCCAGTTGCCACTGCTGCATAAATTCAAGCAGTTGAGCCATTTCGTCTTTGCTGAACGCTGGGCGTGGTTGACTCTTTTGTCCCCGGTTGCTCAGTTTGGGAACTGGCACACGCTCGCTGATGTAGCCCTGCTCTACGGCAGTGGCAGTCAGCCTGTTCCACGCAGACGTAAAGTTGTTCAGCGTGCTGGTTTTGGGCCGTCGATTGAGTTGCCTGTCCCGCCACGCCTCGAACGCTCGGATGTCGGCGTGCGTGAGTTCTTCCAGCTGCCGCTCGCCGAAGTAGGGCACGAAATATCGTTCAATGCAGGCAAGGTAGTCATTGAGTGCCGACTTGGTGCCGCGTGCATCAATCTGCTGCCGCAAATCCCTGCAGCAGATGGCAGCCAGGTGTGCAAAAGAGTGTGTGCGGTGTGCTAAACCCAGCCGCTGTCGGTATCGGGCTTGGTCATAGACGTCACAGGCACTGGTAATGGCGTGTTCAAGTGCGGCCCGGCCTGTGCTCTGTCTGACCCATTTACCGCTGGCTAACTTGTAGCGGCACTGGTACTGCAGACTGCGTGTGCGGCGATAGACAACCAGTTCGCCATCTCGCAGTCTGATGGAAGACTGGGGCAGCGGTGCAGCAGGGTGGGAAGTGGTGGCCAAGGGCGGAATCGAACCACCGACACGCGGATTTTCAATCCGCTGCTCTACCGACTGAGCTACTTGGCCGTGCTGTCGCAGACAGCGCCTGGCTGGCGCCAGGCAAGGGCGCGAATTATAGCCCATCGCTTCGCGGTCACCAAACGCTGCCACCCTTTGGCTGCTTCCGCCGCATATCCCCGCCATCCGCCTGCGGGCGGACTGGCGATGCGCCCACCATGACCGGGCGCGGATAATTGCAGGCTTCTGATCGATCATCGGCGCCCCTCATCCCGGGTGGCTCTGATACCAGCCCTGTCATGATTTCCCCTACCTTGCTGCTTTGCCTGACGGCCCGGACGGTTCATGTGTCGCGGCTGATCGCAGGCCTGGTGCTGCTCATTCTCGCCATGCATGCGTTGGCACAAGACATACCCGACGCCCGTCGCAAGGCGGAGGGTCAGCGTGCCTACGACCAGCGTCGCTTCGGGCAGGCCTATGCGCTATGGGAGCCGCTGGCAGAACGCGGTGACGTGTTGCTGCAGATGGAACTAGGCGCAATGATTACCTCAGGCGCCGTACCGGATAACGCTCTGGGGCAAGGCTATTCGCCAGATGGACGCCGCGCGGGCAATCCACGTGAATGGGCGGCAGCTGCGCGCGCATGGTTTGAGAAAGCCGGCCGCAATCCGGCGGCATCCAGCGCCGTGGCAGCAGCGGCCTGGAACGGTGCCGCGCTAACCCTGTGCTGTTGGCCGCGCTTCGATCCGTCGGTCAAGCTGACCGATGAGGAGTGGCGTCAGTCCATGGCCTATTTCGACAAGGCCGCGGAACTGGGCAATGCAGCAGCGCTGTTCAGCCTGGGCGAGATCTGGTCACTGCGCATGCCGGTGGCTCGCGACGACGATCGGGCCCTTGACTATCTGCGCCGAGCTCAGGCCCATCCCGAGCAAAGTGCCGAGGTTCGCGAGCGTGCCCGCCGATTGGCTGCGGCGGTCGACGAACGCAGACGGACCGAGGCGCAACAGGCGCAAGATGCCCGCCAGGCCGCAGAAGAAGCGGCTCAGCGCGCGCGACTGGTCGCGCAGGAACGCAGGCGCCAGTACGAGGCCCAACAGCTTGCCGAGCAGCAACGTCAGGCCGATGAGCGCGAGCGCGAGCGCCTGGCCCGCGAAAAGGATGAGCGCGAGCGCCCCGCCCGCGAAGCCGCGCAACGTGCTGCAGCCGCCCAGGCGCAGCGAGACCTTGAGCGCGAGCAGCTTCGCCAGCAGCAGGAATGCGAGCGCGTCACACAGAGCTGTCGGGGGCTGGTATTTGCGGGCAAGCCGCTGATCGAAACGATTGCCAACAACTTGCGCACCCACCCGGGATCCATCCGGCTCGACCGTACGTCCGTGCAAAAAGGCTGGGCCGGTTGCGCCTGCATGGCGGTCTTCTGGACGCCTACCGGGACACTGGAGTGCACGGTGCGATCAGCGTCAGGGTTGACCGTGACCGATGCAAGCTGCGCGCGATGACCGCATCGGTCGCGTGGCCCATCGCGTCGGCCAAAGGGGTGCGCACCTATAATCCGGCGATGCAGACTGCCCAATCCGTTGATGTGGCCGTGGTCGGCCGCGGTGCGATTGGCGCGGCGGTGGCGCTCGGGTGCGCGCAAGCGGGGCTCAAGGTGGCATGGGTGGGTCCCGCGGGCGCCCCTTCCACACGCGCTTCAACGGGCTCGAATCAGGCCATGTTCGAGTCCGCCACCGACTGGGATGCGCGGGTCTACGCGCTGTCGCCGGCCACCCGCGACCTGCTGCGCCAACTGCGCATCTGGGACGCGCTGCCCGCTGCGCGCATGGCTCCGGTGTACGACATGCGCGTCTTTGGAGGCGAGCACGTCGATGCGCCAGAGCTGCATCTGGATGCCTACAGCGGTCAGGTCGAGGCACTGGCCTGGATCCTCGAGAACCGGTCGCTCATGCGCACACTGCAAGGCGCTCTGAGTTTTGCTGGTGTGCAATGCGTGGATGACACGGTCCAGGGCTTGGAGGTTCAGGGCGAGGGTGAGTCGGGCCGCATCCGACTGAGTCTTTCCGCAGGCCGGGAGCTGGTCGCACGTCTGGCCATTGCCGCCGATGGCGCTGATTCATCCATACGCGCCATGGCTGGCATCGAGGCCCATGTGCGCCCCTATGATCAGCGCGCAGTGGTGGCCAATTTCGACACGTCCTTGCCGCATGCCGATACCGCCTGGCAGTGGTTCGGCCCGGACATTGGGGTGCTCGCCCTGCTGCCTTTGCCCTCTCCAGAGCCCGCAAGAGGCCGCGCCAGCATGGTCTGGTCTGCGCCGCAAGCGCTGGCCGATGAGCTCATGACCTTGGCGCCTGAGGCACTGGCAGAACGCGTTCGTGAGGCCTCGCATGGTCAGTTGGGTGCGTTCTCGCTTATCACTGCGCAGCAGTCATTTCCGCTGCGCCTGGTGCGCGTGCCGCGGCTGGTCGCGCCAAGGCTGGTGCTGGCCGGTGACGCCGCCCATGCGGTGCACCCGCTCGCAGGGCAGGGCATGAACCTCGGATTTGCCGATGTGGCGCAGATCCTCGCGGTCCTGAAGGGCCGAGAGCCGCACCGCGATCTCGCCGATCCCCTGTTATGGCGCCGTTACGAGCGCGCCAGACGCGAACCGGTCGCGCTGATGCAGGCCACCACGGACGGTCTGCAGCGGTTGTTCGGCCCCATTCCCCAGCCCCTGGCTCAAGTTCGGGATCTGGGCTGGCGGGCGGTGGCCCGCTCGGGCTGGATGCGGCGGCGCCTGGTGGCGCACGCCATACGTTGAATTTTGGAGAGCGCTT
>JBIKKG010000291.1:0-4045 GCA_044360485.1 Burkholderiaceae bacterium
CACCGATCGCCCTACCTGCCGAGCGCTTCATGAAGACCTGTCGTGTGATCCTGTGTTGCCTGGTGTGGTGCGTTGGCCTGAGCGCGCAGGCCAGTGAACTGGCCGACAAGTTGCGCTCACCGCGACAGGTGATGCTCATGCGTCATGCCTATGCGCCCGGCGTGGGTGACCCCGCCGGCTACCGGCTGGACGACTGCGCGACCCAGCGCAACCTCGATGCACAGGGGCTGGCCCAGGCGACGCGCACAGGCCTGTGGCTCAAACGTCAGGGCGTGGACAAGGCGTGGCTCTTCTCGAGTATCTGGTGCCGTTGTCGGGACACGGCCAGTGCGCTTGATCTGGGCAGCGTCACCACCGAGGCATCACTGGCCTCGTTTTTCGACAGGCCAGACCAGGCCGGGCCGTCTAACGAAGCGCTGACGCGATTCATTGCCCGCACGCTGTCCAGTAAAGGCGAGCGCGCCCTGATCCTGGTGACCCATCATGTGAACATCCGGGCCTTTACAGGCCGCGACATCGGCTCGGGCGACATGATTCTGGTGCAAGTGGATGCACAGGGCCGCGCGATCTCGCATACGCACATTCCAAGCCCGCCCTGAAGGGCTCAGGCCTGGACGCCCTAACGCCCGTCAGCGCCGCGGATGCGCTGTGTGGGACGCAGCCAGATCAGCAGTAGGCCAGGGCTCAGGCGCCCGACAGCCCCGCCGCTCGCAAAAACGCGTCGTTTTCCTCGCGCGTGCCAATGGTCACGCGGATGCAGCCCTGCAGGCCGAAATAGCTGTCCTGCTTGCGCACCAGCACACCGCCCGACAGCAGCGAGGCATACGCCTGCGCGGCATCGGGCGTGCGGATCAGCAGGAAATTGGCGGCTGAAGGCAGCACCTTCCAGGTGGGGTGCGCTTGCAGCGCCTTGAACACGCGCTCGCGCTCGGCGATGGTGGCAGCTACGCGTTCGTGCATGAACTGCGGATGGGCGAGCGCCACCTGCGCGCATACCGACTGAAACACCGACACCGCAAACGGGGCTACGAGCTTGCGCAACTGGCGCGCCACAACTTCGCTGGTCAGCGCATAGCCCAGACGTGCGCCCGCCAGCCCCCAGGCTTTGGAAAACGTGCGCAGCAGCACGACATGCTCATGGCGGCGCGCAATATCCATGGCACTGGGACCAGCGAACTGGTGATACGCCTCGTCGACCACCAGCAGCCACCCCTGCGAGGCCTGTGCCAGCCGCTCGATGTCTGACAGCGCGCACAGGGAGCCGGTGGGCGCATGTGGACGCGGCACGAAGATCACGCCAGCCGGGCCCGCACGGCCTGCCAGTGCTTCGCGGCCTGCCTCGATCTGCGCGATCAGCGCATCCACGTCGGTGGCGAAGTCGGGCCCAAGCGGCACTTCGATGAGCTCGGCACCCCACAGCTTGGCATCCAGTGCATAGAGCGCGAAATTGGGTTTGACCGTGAGAACCCGCGCGCCCATGCCTGCCAGCTGAACCAGCAGCGCGATCAGCACATTGCTGCCAGTGACCGCGACGGTGCCGGCCGCAGGCCAGTCGTCGTGGGCACCAATGGCCGCAGACAAGGCCTCGCCGTTCAGATCGGGGTAGCGGTTCCAGGTGAGCGCCTGCAGTTGCTCGAGCACCTTGGCCTTGAGCGCTTCAGGCAGGTCGAGCGAACTCTCGTTCTGGTCGAGCTTGATCGGCGCATCGACCGGCGTGAACGGATACTCCGGGCTGGCCAGAACGGCCGCCCGGACCGGCGGATTCATCCCAGTCGTCCGTGGCATTGCTTGTATTTTTTTCCTGAGCCGCAGGGGCAGGGATCATTGCGGCCGATCTTGTTGCCAAAGCGCCGGAACGGCTGGTCCTTGTCGTCGTCCGGCAAGGCTGGGGCCGACTGCATAGCCAGCGCAACCTGCTCGGGGTCGTCATCGGGGGCCGCCAAAAACTCAGCATGCGTGTAGGAGGCCTGAGAGAACGACTGGCTTGCTTCACGCTCGACCTGCTGCTCAACCTGCTGCGCTTCTTCGGCGCTCTGGATGCGCACGTTCATGAGCACCCGCACCACTTCATCGCGGATGGTCTGCAGCATGTTTTCGAAGAGCTCGAAGGACTCGCGCTTGTATTCCTGCTTGGGGTTCTTCTGCGCATAGCCGCGCAGATGAATGCCCTGGCGCAGATGATCGAGTGCCGACAGATGCTCACGCCAGCGCTGATCGATGGACTGCAGCATGATCGAGCGCTCAAACCGCTCGAAGCCTTCACGCCCGACCAGCGCCACTTTTTCGGCGTACCGGGTATCGGCCGCACTCATGACCGCAGCCAGCAGATCGTCCTCACTGGCATCGCCCGCAGCCAGCTCGGTGAGGGGCACGTCGAGCTGCCAGTCATCCTGCAGGATCTTTTGCAGCGCAGGCAGATCCCACTGCTCTTCGACACTCTCAACAGGCACATGCTGACGGAAGAGATCGTTGAACACGCCCTGCCTCAAGCCTGCAATCAGTGACTCGGTATCCGAGGACTCGAGCAGCTCATTGCGCTGCTGGTAGATGACCTTGCGCTGATCGTTGGCGACGTCGTCGTATTCGAGCAGCTGCTTACGGATATCGAAGTTGCGCGCTTCGACCTTGCGTTGCGCGCTCTCGATGGAGCGCGTGACCATGCCCGCCTCGATGGCCTCGCCATCGGGCAGCTTCAGGCGATCCATGATGGCTTTAAGCCGGTCGCCCGCAAAGATCTTGAGCAGCGGGTCGTCCATCGACAGATAAAATCGCGACGAACCCGCATCACCCTGGCGCCCGGACCGTCCACGCAACTGGTTGTCGATCCGGCGTGATTCGTGGCGCTCGGTGCCGATGATGTGCAGACCACCGGCCGCCAGTACCTGATCGTGCTGCGCTTGCCAGCCGGCACGCAAGGACTCGGCCTGTGCCTGCCGATCGGCCTCGGTGAGCTCCTCGCGGGCCATGATCTGGTCGATCTGGCGAGCGACATTGCCGCCCAGCACGATGTCGGTGCCTCGGCCTGCCATGTTGGTGGCGATCGTGATGGCGCCCGGTCGGCCGGCATCGATGACGATCTGCGCTTCCTGGGCATGCTGCTTGGCGTTGAGGACGTTGTGCGGCAGGCCTTCCTTTTGCAGCAGACCAGAGAGCAGCTCGGAGTTTTCGATGGACGTGGTGCCCACCAGCACCGGCTGACCGCGCCCGTGACACTCTTGGATGTCGGCAAGGATGGCGTTGTATTTCTCGCGCGCCGTGCGGAACACCTGGTCCTGGCGGTCGGCCCGGACCATGGGTCGGTGGGTCGGGATGATCACCGTCTCCAGGGTGTAGATTTCCTGGAATTCGTAGGCCTCGGTGTCCGCCGTACCGGTCAGGCCCGAGAGCTTGCCGTACATGCGGAAGTAGTTCTGGAAGGTGATCGAGGCGAGCGTCTGATTCTCGGCCTGGATCTTCACGCCTTCCTTGGCCTCGACCGCCTGGTGCAGACCATCTGACCAGCGCCGCCCCGGCATCAGTCGCCCGGTGAATTCGTCGACGATGATCACTTCACCGTTTTGCACGACGTATTGCTGGTCGCGGAAAAACAGGGTGTGCGCCCGCAGCGATGCCATCAGATGATGCATGGACTGGATATTGGCCGCGTCGTACAGGCTGGCGCCCTCGGGCAGGATGCCCAGCTCGGTCAGCAGCCGCTCAGCCTTTTCGTGTCCAGCCTCAGAGATATGCACCTGATGGCCTTTGCGGTCGACCCAGTAGTCGCCAGGCGGATCAGGCTCGTTGGCCTTGGGCTCGCTTTCCATGGCATCGAGCATGGGCGGCACCTGCCGCATGCGCACATAGAGCTCGGTGTGGTCTTCGGCCGGACCGGAGATGATGAGCGGTGTCCGCGCTTCGTCGATCAGGATGGAGTCGACCTCGTCGACGATGGCAAACGACAGGGTGCGCTGCACGCGCTCGCCCAGGTCGTAAACCATGTTGTCGCGAAGATAGTCGAAGCCAAATTCGTTGTTGGTGCCGTAGGTGATGTCGGAACCGTAGGCGT
>JBIKKG010000293.1:0-4034 GCA_044360485.1 Burkholderiaceae bacterium
GGCGCGATCAATGTCACCTCGGCCCCGGAATTGCAGGCGTACATCGGCTATTTGGGTCGAAGCGATCGTATTGCCCGGGCGAATCGTGCGCGGATCGACCACGCCCGAAAAGCGCAGCGAATCGACGGTCTGATTCACACCCACCTGCTTCTCACCAACGATCACGAAGTTGCCGTTGGGCAGCACCTCCACCACCGTAGCGGTGATCACACCGTTGAAGACGTTATCGCTGCCGCTTTCGCCCTTGGCGCTCGAGTCATTGGTCAGGCCGCCGCCCACTTTGGCGCGCGACAGCCACGACGGTGCTTTGACAAAAGGAATCGAGGTGATTGAGCCATCGATCTTGCTGTCGCGATTCACCGAGCTGTTGGAGCTCTGACGCGCGGTGGTGTTTTCGGCAATCGTGACCGTGATCAGGTCACCCACGCCGCGGGCGCGAATATTTTCGAAGAGCGGCTGGTACGCCACGCTCTGGAAAATAGCGCCAGCACTGGGCGGTGCCGGCGCGGGCATGGTCGTGACGATCGCTGCAGACGGTGCGGGCCGCGGGGGCGCCTCGACCACCTCCACCTTCGGCGTGGCCAGTTGAGCACACGCGCTCAGGATAGCCACACTCAGGCAAACCGCCATCCGTGTCACGGAGGCGAACAACATGGCAGCGTTCATGGAAGCGACTCTTGAATCGGAAGCGTGCATGGTTCGGCTTAGTCGTCAGCTTAGGCGTCAGATCACAGTTGCGACAGACGACCCAGCATCTGGTCGGAGGTCTGGATCGCCTTGGAATTGATTTCGTAGGCGCGTTGGGTCTGGATCATCGACACCAGCTCTTCGACCACGTTCACGTTCGAGGTTTCGACATAGCCCTGGCTGATCGAGCCATGTCCATTCAAACCCGGCGTGCCGACGGTAGGCGTACCTGAGGCTGCGGTCTCGCGAAACATGTTCTGACCTGCGGGGTCCAGGCCGGCCGGGTTCACGAAGGTGGCCACTTGCAATTGACCAAGCTGTGCGGGCGCTGTGGCACCGGGCGTCATCGCAGTGACCACACCGTCTGAGCCGATGGTGATCGCGGAGGCATTGGCAGGAATCGTGATGCCAGGCTGGACTTGCTGGCCGTTTGCGGTCACCAGTTGCCCCTGTGCATCCACGCGCAGCGCACCGTCGCGGGTATACCCCGTGGTGCCATCGGGCAATTGCACCTGCAAGAAGCCCGCGCCGTTGATCGCCATATCGAGCGGGTTTTCGGTCTTGCTCAGATTGCCCTGCGAGAAGTTGCGCGAGGTGCCGACCGCGCGCACACCGGTTCCCAGCTGCAGGCCGGAGGGCAGCGCGTTTTGCTGCGTGTCCTTGGCACCCGACTGACGCAGGTTCTGATACAGCAGGTCTTCGAACTGCGCGTGCGCACGTTTGTAGCCATTGGTGCTGACGTTGGCCAGGTTGTGCGAGATCGTGTCGAGCTGCATCTGCTGCGCATCGAGACCGGTCTTCGAAATCCACAGGGATCGGATCATGTCGTGTCGTCCTTGATCAGCCGTTGTTTGACAGCAGCTTGGAGGCGCGCTGTTCGTTGCTTTCTGCGGTCTGCAGCATCTTCATCTGCATCTCGAACTGACGTGCCGCAGCAATCAGCCCCACCATCGAATCCACCGGATTCACATTGCTACCTTCCACTGCTCCGTCGGCCACCCGCACGGTGGGGTCGGCTGGCGCCTCGTCGCCACCGGCCATGCGCATCAGGCCGTCGGCGCCCTTGCGCAGATCGCCGATGGCAGGGTTCACCAGCTTGATCGTGCCCAGCTGCACCGGCGGGGTGTTGCCCACCTTGGCGTTCACGGTGCCATCGGTGCCGATCGATACTTCAGCGCCTTGCGGCACCACGATCGGGCCGCCATCGCCGATCACTGCCAGGCCGCCACGCGTTTGCAGCGTGCCATCGGCCGACAGATCGAGGCTGCCTGCGCGGGTGTAGGCCTCGTTGCCATCCAGTCCCTGCACCGCCATCCAGCCCGCGCCCCGAATGGCGATGTCCATCGCGCGGCCGGTCTGGGTGATTGGACCATCTGCCGCATCGAAGCCTGCGGTGGCCTCCATGGCGTGCACGCGGGTGGTGGCGCCTTCGCCGCGTACCGGCACCGCACGAAAAGCGCTCAAGTCCGCCCTGAAACCTGCCGTATTGGCATTGGCGAGGTTGTGCGCCAAAGCGTCCTGTCGCGTCATGGTGGCCTTGGCGCCGGACATCGCGGTATAGATCATGCGATCCATGGCAGCAGCTCCTGTGGCGTACGTTCGGGCTTAGGATCAGCGCAGGTTAACAATCGTCTGCAGCAACTGGTCTGCAGTCTTGATCGTCTGTGCGTTGGCCTGATAGACACGCTGCGCGGAAATCATGTTGACCAGCTCTGCCGTGAGATCGACGTTGGAGCTTTCCACGGCACTGGACTGCAGCGTACCGAGCGCGCCGGTGGCGGGCGCACCCACGGTGGGCTGCCCTGAAGCGACCGTCTCCGCCCAGGCGTTGTTACCCAGCGGTGAGAGCGCCTGCGGATTATTGAAGTTGGCCAGCGCGATCTGGCCTTGCGCTTTCGACTGACCATTGGTGTATCGACCCATCAGCGTGCCGTTGCCATCCACGATCAGGCCCGAGAGCCGGCCGGTACCGAAACCGTCTTGTGTGATTTCGCTGGTGCCAAACGCTGCACCGAACTGCGTACCCTTGGAGATATCCAGGGCAAACGTGAGCGATCCGCCTGCATCGGCGCCCACCGGCACGGTCAGATTGAACGGGCCCGCAGGCGTCTGCATGGCGCCAGCGGTATTGAAGGTCAGGGTCTGGGCCACACCGGGAATGTCGACCCCATCGGCGGCAGCATGCACGTCCCAGGTGTTGGCGCCTGTCTTCACGTAGTACAGGCTTACCAGATGATCGCGCCCCAGCGTGTCATAGGCCGACATCGACATCGACCCGTTGTAGGTGGTGGGATCACTTGAATTGAAAGCCAAGGTCGGCGCGGCTTCGCGTGCATCCAGATTGAATTGCACGCTGGCATTGGCGGTGGGGTTAGGCGTGATGTCGGCGGTGCTGATGCGCAGGTCGCCGGGCGCGCCATTGATCACTGCCCCGTTGGCGCCGACCGGAAAGCCACTCAGACGCGCGCCCTGGGCGGTCACAATAAAGCCGTCCTTGTCCATGCGGAACTGCCCATTGCGGGTGTACTCCACCGCACCATCATTCGAGGTACGGAAAAACCCCCGACCGTTGATGGCCATATCCAGGGGGTTTTGCGTTGAGACGATGTCGCCCTGCGTGAATTGCTGGGCCACGCTGCTCACCGACACCCCGATTCCCGTGGTGCCGGAGGTTGAACCGTTCAGTGAATTGGCATAGATGTCGGCGAACTCTGCACGGGAGGACTTAGCCCCCACGGTGTTGGCGTTGGCCACGTTGTTGCCGATGACATCGAGGTTGCGGGCCGCGGCGTTCAGACCGGACAGACCTTGCTGGAAACTCATGTTCGACTCCTGGGATAGGGAAATGGATGTGGGGGGAAGGTTCAGGGCTCAGCGCAGCACCAGGCGGCTCAGAGGTAGCCCCGGACATCGGAAAGGGCTCGGGCGCCCAGGGCGCCGAGGTGCAACGATTGGCCGTTGGCGCCTGGTACCACCGCGCCGACAGTGGCAGCGGTGAGCGGCACGGCAGGAATGGAGGTCTTGCCCTGGGTGGCCGTGACGCGCAAGGTGTACTGGCCCGCTGCAAGCGCCTTGCCACCCGATGCACCGTTCCACTCGAGCAGATTCAGCCCGGGCGGCACATGGCTGCGCAGGCTGGAATCGACCACGGCGCCCTTGGCATCGAGCACCTCGATGCGCACGGCGCCTGCCTGTGCGGGCAGATCAAAGCCAGCTTTCACGGGCACACCTGCCTTGACTTCAAGCTTGTCGCCATCGACCAGCACCTGGCGACCGACCATGCTGGCTGCATCGGTCGTGCCACCGGATTGACTGCGATCGAGCATCTTCTGCATGGTCGCGTTGAG
>JBIKKG010000294.1:0-4010 GCA_044360485.1 Burkholderiaceae bacterium
GACCGTTCAGGCGTTGCATGCCAAGGCGCTGTCTCTGGGCGCGCGGGATGAAGGCGCACCGGGTGCCCGCTCCAAGAGCTTTTACGGCGCGTATGTTCGCGACCCTGACGGCAACAAGCTGGCGTTCTACTGCATCACGCCCGCAAGCTGAGTCCGCTGCGTCGTCACCCCGCCCGCCCAAAGGAGCCCCGCAATGGGTCGCATTGCATTGACTCGAGCTGTTCTGTTCGATAGCGTCGCAGGCGTCCTGCGCCCCCATGCCACCGTCGTCGTGCAGGACGATCACATCGCCGATGTGCTCTTTGGCGATGTTCAGATCGACGACGCGCGCATCGTGGATGTCGGTGGTCGCACGCTCATGCCCGGTCTGATTGATGCGCATGTGCACGTGACCTCGACCGTGCCCGACTTCATGAAGCTGGGCATGATGCCGGCCTCACTGATTGCCGCGCAGAGCAAAGACATCGTGGAAGGCATGCTGGCGCGCGGCTTCACGACGGTGCGCGACGCCGCAGGCGCGGATCACGGGCTGGTGCAGGCGATTGAGCAGGGCTACTTTCAGGGGCCGCGCTTGTTCATCGCGGGCCAGGCCATCTCGCAGACGGGTGGACATGGCGACACGCGGCCGATTGGTGTGAAAACCATGATCTGCACCTGCGCCGGACTGGGCATGCTTGGCGCGATCGCTGATGGCGTGGGTGAAGTGCGCCGTGCGGCGCGCGAGCAGATTCGCAATGGCGCGCACCAGATTAAGGTGATGGCCGGAGGTGGTGTGTCGAGCCCCACCGACCCGATCGACGGTACGCAGTATTCGCTCGAAGAATTGCGCGCTGTCTGCGAGGAAGCCGATGCGGCCAACACCTATGTGATGGCTCATGCCTACTCGCCCAAGGCGATCATCCGCGCGGTGCAGTCGGGCGTGAAATCGATCGAGCATGGCAACTTGCTCGACGAGGCGGCTGCCCGCGAAATGCGTCGTCAGGGCGCCTGGTACGTGCCGACACTGGCGACCTACGACTCGCTTGCGCGCGAGGGCGCCTCACTGGGCTGGCCGCAGGCCATGCTCGATAAGCTCGATCGTGTGAAGGCGCGCGGCCTGGAGGCGATTCGTATCGCGCATGCCGAGGGCGTACCGATCGCCTTTGGCACCGACCTGCTGGGCAGCATGCACGATGATCAGAGCAACGAGTTCACGCTACGTGCCGAGGCGATGGGATCGGCCGCCATCCTGCAGGGGGCGACCTCGATTGCCGCTCGCATGATGGGGCAGGAGGGTCGGATTGGGGTGATTGCTGCGGGTGCGATGGCGGACCTGATCGTGGTGGACGGTGATCCGTTGGCCGATCTGACGCTGCTGCAACAGCAGGGCGCGCATGTGCCGGTGATCATGAAAGCCGGCCGATGGGTACGCAATCGGCTGAGTTAGGACGCCCCGCGATGGCCCGAATGTACGCGTAAAAAAACCCGCCGAAGCGGGTTTCTTGGTGCCCGTACGGAAGGCTGCTCAGCGCAGGATGCCGCCGAGCATGTTGGCGGCGCTGCTGGCGTTGCTGCCGTTCAGGAAGTTGCCCATGTAGCTGGCCATGGCGTTCATCTGCGCCGGGCTCACGTTCAGCTTGGACATGGCGCTGTTCACCGCTGCCAGAGAATTCAGCGACGAAGGCGATACGCCCAGCAGACCGGCACCTTTGGTGGCCAGATCGGGCAGTCCAGGCAGGCTGGTGTTCAGACGCGCGAAGTCGGCCGGGCTCAATTTGTTCTGGGCCAGGGCGGTGAGGGCGCCTGCGCCGGCCGTGGTCTGGTCAAGGCTGGTACCCATGTGACGCTGCAGACCCGAGAGCATGCCGCTGAGGCCGGAAGGGGGCGGGTTGAAGCCCAGCGGGGCAGCGCAGCCGGCGACGATGGGGGCCGCAGCGGCGGCGAGGAGCAGTGCACGACGGTTCATGAGAAGTCTCTCTTGGTGGTGGTGGAAACAGCCTGGACGCGGCGCGCAGGCGGCGCGGGCACCGGATTGTAGTCGCAGAAGAAAGTTTTTTCGATCTTCAGCGTCAGACAGCGCTGTTTTGTGCCGGTGCGGGGCGTTCCGTTCCGTTGTGAGAGCGTATCGATTCGCCCTGTGGGGCAGGGGCGAATGCCCGCCAGGGAGAACCCTGACGGGCATCCTCGACTGGTCAGGCTCAGCTGCCGCCGACGCTAGTGAAGCGGGCCTCAGGACGGTCGTCCGAGCGGTGCACGGTGCTCACGTTCTTCTTCATGGCCCAGGGGCGGATCTGATGATGAATGGGCACGTAGTACGCGTTGTCCATGGTGAGCTTCAGCCCCTCCTTGAGCAGGGCGTCACGCTTGGCCACATCGGTCTCGGACTTGGCGGCATCGATCAGGGCGTCGAGCTTGGGATCGTTGACGCGGCCCAGATTGAAGTTGCCGTCTGCGCCTGTGGTCTTGGTGCGCACCAATGACTGCAGCGAATAAAGCGCGTCGTAGGTGGCCACGCCCCAGCCCAGCATGTAGGCGCTGCTCTCATGCTTTTGGATCTTGGGGATGTAGGTGGCGAACGGCATGGCGTTCAACTTGACCTTGAGCCCTGCACGCGCCCACATGCCCACGACGGCCTGGCAGATTTCCTCATCGTTCACATACCGGTTGTTCGGGCAGTCCAGCGTGAACTCGAAGCCGTTTGGATACCCCGCATCGGCGAGCAGCTTTTTCGCAGCATCGACGTTGGCGGTCACCGGCTTGTCGGCTTCCTTGGTGTAACCATTGACGCCAGGTGCCACCATGAGCATGCCGGGGACCGACAGGCCGCGCATGATCGTGCGCTGGATGGCCGCACGGTCCACGGCCAGATTCAGGGCCTGGCGCACGCGCACATCCTTGAAGGGGTTCTTGCCCTTCACATCGGAGAACTGCAGCTCATTGCTGTGCTGATCCAGTCCGATGAAGATGGTGCGCACTTCAGCGCCCTCGAGTACCTTCAGGCCAGGGTTCTGCTTCAGGCGTGCGACGTCCTGGGTGGGCAGGTCGGTGACCATATCCACCTCGCCGGACAGCAGGGCTGCGACCCGGGTGGCATCGGCCTTGATCGGGGTATACGTGACCCGATCGACGTTGCCGCTCTTCTTGCCCCACCACTTGGTGTTGTCAGACATCACGATGCGCTGGTCGGGAGACCAGCCGTTGATGATGTAGGGGCCGGTGCCGTTGGTATTGCGCGAGGCGAAGGTATCTTCGCGTGCCTTGTAGTCCTGCACCTTCTCGGACTTGTTCTTGACCGCCCATGACCTGCTCATGATCCGGAAGTCGATGATGTTGCGCAGCAGGATGGGGACCGGAGCATCGAGAATCATGTCGACCGTGTGGTCGTCGATCTTCTTGACTTCCTTGATGCCGGTCACATAGACCTGCATGGTGCCTTGCGGCTGACGGATACGCTCGAAGGAGAAGACGACGTCATCGGCCGTGAAGGGCGAGCCGTCATTGAAGGTCACGCCCTTGCGCAGATTGAAGCGCCATTGCGTCGGGCTGATCTGCTGCCAGCTGGTGGCCAGGCCCGGCTCGACCTTGTAGTCCTTGTCGTAGCGGGTCAGCCCCTCGTAGGTGTGCATCATGATCGCATTGGTGGTCGCATGATTTTGCGAATGCGGATCCATGGTGAGAATGTCGTTCTGTGCACCCCAGCGCAGTGGCTCTGCGGTAGCGCTGAGCGGGCTGAGTGCAGACACGGCCAGCGCGGAGGCGAGGGCCAGGGCATGCAGGGTCGGCCTGAAAGACCGGAAGGTATCGGGCTTCATCGGGAAGTCTCCTTGACGTGCAACGCAGGGATGAATGCCGCGCCAGGCGGCATGCGTTGGGACTCTATCACGCGATTCGGGCAACAGGACCGGAGTCCATGTGGCCTCTGAAGCGCCCCTTAGGCCGAGACCCTTAGGCCGTCGCGCCGACCCTTGGTCGACGCACCCAGGTGCCAATCGCATAGTGCAGTCCGGTGCGGCTGACCGCAGGCTCCAGCG
>JBIKKG010000069.1:0-14001 GCA_044360485.1 Burkholderiaceae bacterium
GGGACTGCGCAACGCAGACGCTGCATCCGGCGCATCGCGCAAGGCGCGCCAACGCGCAATCAGGGACGCATCGAGTTCGCTCGGGGGCAACAGGTGGACTTTCATGACCGCCATGCTGCCCGCGCAGGCCAGAGGGCACAGCGGGCAATCTGCCTGCGTCCATGTAGGAGGCACTGCCGCACTGAGCCTGCGCAGTGCGGCGCCTGCAGGACAGCAAGACGATGCGGCATCGACATCCTCCAAGCGCCGGTGTGCCCATGCCTCGAAGTGTTCCGATCCTGATGTACCACGCGATTGCGCCAGTCGCCTGCGCACGCGAAGCGCCCTACACCACGCCGCCTGACGTCTTCGCGCGGCAGATGCAGTATCTGCATCAGCGCGGCTATCTGGTGCTGTCGGTGGGCGAACTGATGCGTCGCCTCGATCGCCATGAAACTCTGCCGGATCGCACGCTTGCCCTCAGCGTGGATGACGGCTTTGCGTGTGTCCATGACGCCGCTCTGCCCATCCTGCAAACCTACGGACACGGGGCCACGGTCTATGTGATCAGCGGCTATCTGGACCGTATGGCGCGATTCGATCTGGACCTGGGTATTCCTGCGCGCCCGATGCTGGCCCGCAGCCAGGTGCAGGCGCTGCATGCGGCCGGCATCGAGATTGGCGCGCACACGGTCAACCATATGGATCTGCGCACGCTCTCGGCCTCGGCTTTGCGCAATGAACTCGAGCGCTCACGGCATGATCTGCAGGATCTGATCGGTGCGCCCGTGGACAGCTTTGCCTATCCGCGTGGTTTGTTCGATCGCACGGTCCAGCGTGCCGTGCAGGAAGCCAACTATCGCAGCGCCTGTTCCACCCTGCCGGGATCGGTGTCGGCGCGCACCGACCGGCTGGCGCTGCGCCGTGCGCAGATCGGTAACAACCCGCACGAGGCCTCCTTCGAGGCCATCCTGCGCTGGGGCAGTGCGCCATCGAGACTGATGCGGTCTGCGGTGCGCAGCGCGCTGGTGGCCGTGTGTGCACCGATCCTGGGAGTCGATCCGCTGGACTGCCGGCTGCGCCCCCTGCGCCAGTCCTTGCGCCGTGCCACAAGCAGCTGAGCCCAGGCTGCGCCGTTCAAATGCCCAACTGCTGCACCCAATCGATCGCCTGCATCTGGGCCAGGTTCAGTGACTTGGGGGTGAGCTCGAGCGCCTTGCACAAGGCGGCAACGCCGCTGAGGGTGGGGTTCTCACAGGCCTGCGCGAGCTCCAGATAGGGCGCGAGCGCACCGGTGCGAACCAGGAGTGCTTCGGTCACCATCGGTGGCAGGTCCAGGTCGCTGATGGCCTGAGCCATCGGCACCATGAGCATCGCTGGCAATAACGAAAACGTGCCGGCGATGAACAGATTGTCGCGCTGCGCCACATCAAATCGGCCCTCACCCAGCAGCTCGATCAGACGCCCGCGGGTGATGGCCGTGCGCGCCAGCACCTGCGCAGTCGGGTCACGGCTGTCGGCGGTGGCCAGCAGCAGCGTGAGCCAGCGGGCAAGCTTGTTGTAGCCAAGCATTGAGATCGCCTGCTTGAGCGAATCGATGCGTGTCGACAGCCCCATGCCGGCTGAATTCATGTAGCGCAGCAGCTTCACCGAGAGCGCGACATCGCGCTTGAGCGCGTTGTCGACATCGACCACATCGGCATTGCGCAGCAACAGACGGATCGCCTGCAGGACCGCTGCCTTGCCCGGTTCCAGGCGACGCGCCGACAGCGTTTCGGGCCGTGCGAAGTAATAACCCTGCAGACAATCGAAGCCCAGCTCCAGGCATTGATGGGCCTGCTCGCGGGTCTCCACTTTTTCAGCCACCAGCACGCGGCGCCCACCCATCGCCGTCAGCAGCCTGGCCACCAGCGGCAACTGGGCCGGTGCAATCCGCTGGAGATCGACTTTCGCGTGGCTCGCCAGCGCGAAAAGCGGCGTGCGCAAGGTCGCCGGCGAATCGACGGTGACCGCCACCCCGAAGCCATCCTTGCGCAGCTGCGCCAGGCGCTGCAGGGCCGTCTCGTCGAGCTGGGTGTCGCCGCCGAACTCAAGGACGGTACGACGGGCATCCAGCAGCGACAACGGGGAATGTTCGCTGACCGAGCGGGCAGCCACGTTGACGAATCCCACCTTGCCGCCCAGGACCTGCTCGGTACCGATTTCGTTCAGCAGTGATGCAATGACCACCAGGCTGGCGTGCACGGCGTCTTCGAATGCCGCCCCAGTGGCCGTGCCATCTGCGCGGTACAGCAACTCATAGCCGATCAACTGTTGGTGACGATCCAGGATCGGCTGTCGGCCCAGAAAGGCCATCTGGTGCGTGTCGTCAAAGACCGGCTCGATGACGGCGCCCAGCGCCTGGTCACGCGGCGGCGTGGCGTGCCCTGCGGTCGTCACGGCTTGCGTCATGCAGTCACCCCCTGCGTGCGCTCCCAGGCGAAGGACGTGTCGACAGGCTCGCTGGTGTGGCGTCTGGCACGGGCCAACGCGCCGACCGATAAAGACAGCTCACTGCACAATGCCTCGACCTGATCGTTGTGTCCGGCCTCCAGCGCATCGGCGAGGTTGAGCAAGGCACCGAAGCGGCCCTGGCGCTCGACCAGCGCATCGGCCACACCATCAGGCAAGGCCAGTGTGCTGACCGCCACGGACATGGGCTGCATGAGCAGGGCGGGGAGCATCGACAAGCCGCCGACCAGAAAGAGGTTGTCCAGATCATGCCCGGCGAAATACTCCGCCCCGAGCAATTCAAGCAGCTGACCGCGCAGGGCGGCGCTTTGTCCAAGCCGTCGGGCCGCCGGGGAGACATCGTCCACACAGCTGAGCAAGAGTCGCAACCAGCGGGTGAGCCTGCGCACGCCCACCAGCGTCAGCGCATGGCGCAGTGAGTCAAGCGGCATGAGCCGGCCGAAATTGGCCGATGCGATGAACCGCAGCAAACGCCAGCACAGCCCGATGTCGCTGCGAAAGGTCTGCTCGATGACAGACAGCGAAGCGCCCGTAGTGGCCTGCACCAGCGCCCTGCGCACGGTGTCGTGACACACGCCCAGACGAATCTGGCCCATCGACTCGACCGCACCGAAATGCGCCCCCTGAAAGGCATGGCATCCGAGCGCATGGCCACGGCTGGCCAGCTCCGGTGAATCGACCGACTCGGCAATCAGGGTCAGACCGCCGTGGGCCAGGCGGGCGGCCAACGCATGCTCCGATCCGGGCGCCACGTGTTTCATGTCGACCCGCAGGTGCGTAGCCCACCGCATCCAGCAGGCCGGGCGCTCGTCGTGACGCGGCGCAGGCACGGCGACCCCAAAGCCCTGTGTCCTGAGCGCCTGCAGCCGGGTCAGCATCTGCGGATCATCGGCCCGTATGCCGTTCAGACTGACCACCGTGCGCGCGGGGTCGAGTCTGCGCAGACCGGTCAGGTCAGGCAGTGTCGGGGCATCCATCTCCAGGAAACCTGTCCGCCCAGCAAAAAGGTGATCTGACCCCAAATCCTGCAGCAGGTCGGAGAGCCCCTGGAGGTCGGTCATGCCAGCCGACGGCTGTACCCGGTGGGCGCCCTGCGGATGTCGCCAGAACAAGCGAAAGCCGGCAAGTTCGCCGCGGCGATCCATGATCGGCTGTCGATCCAACAGGCTGGCAGTGCGTGGTTCCATAGACACCCAGATCAACGTAACGGTATGGACACGATTATGTCCAAACCGTGTCTAGCCGCATGCCTGGAACGCGCAATGCCGGACCAACGGACAAGCGAGGCCGTCAGTCGGTATCAAGTACGGCGCGCCCCTGCCGATCTGAGAGGACGATGAGGCCGATTGCGCGCCATCCGATGGACGCCGCCGGACCTAGAACACGCTCTCGCGCACAAACACCAGGTCATCGGGGCGCACGGGTTCGTCGAGTCGGACTTCCAGGACTTGCACATTGCCACTGGCCGCACGCCGATGCAGACGCACCCCGCGATCGGTGCCGCGCAAGGTCAGCCCACCGCCTTTGGCGATCGCCTGGGCGACGGTCAGCCCGCGGTCCACGCCGTACATCCCCGGGCGCTGCACCTGTCCATAGATATAGTACTGAGGCGCGCGTCCGACATAAATCAGGTCGCCGGCCTGCAAAGCGGGGTCGCGCCCCAGATCGCCGCTGGCGAACATGGCCGCCAGATCCACTTCCAATCGGGCGGCCTGCCCGCTGCGACGCGTCACCAGTACCACTTCGTCGGCGCCGGTCGGCCCCACGCCGCCGGCCATGGAGACCATTTCGGACAGGCGCATGCCGGTGGTCTCGATCGGGTAACGGCCCGGGCGGGCGACATTACCCAGGACGGAGACCTGCTGACTGCGAAACGCGGTCACGTTGACGGTGACTTGCGGACTTTGCAAAAAGCGGCCCTGACGCAACCGCTCGGCCAGATGCTGCTCCAGTTCGGACACGGACAGCCCGGCCACCCGGACCGCACCGATCAGCGGATAGGACAGCACCCCGGCTTCCGAGATCCGAGCTTCCACAGTCAGGTCAGGGCTCTGAAAGACCTGGATGCGCAGGGCATCGCCTGCGCCCAGCCGATAATCGTCCCGCACAACGTCGGGCGAGGCGCGCTCCGCTGCAGGCGCTGCAAGCGCCGACGGTGCCAGCGAGGAGGCTGGCAACGCGGAGGGCGGCGACACCGGTGTGGTTTGAGCGATGGCTGGTGACGGCACGGTGTCAGGTGCGGCCGCCGCGCCGCCCGGCACCAGCCCCGTGCAGGTGGCGGCGATGCTCAGGTACAACGCCCAATGACGGACGCCCACGCGGCGGGCCAGCCGGGGGGCAGATGCAGTCGATGCCTTCATGCAAGTACTCCTGTGTGAAGTGAGACCCGAACAACGAACGTCCGGACAAGGGATCACGCCCGCGGTCACCGCATTCAGAACGCGGTCGACACACCCACACCAGCCCAACGGTCGGTGAAGTCGTAGCCTGGGTAATTGGACTCGCGCGACAGCTGGCGAACCGTGGCACTGAGCCAGGTGCGCCGCGCGATCTGGTAGCGCAATTCGAGCCCGTACTGGCGCAGGCGATCCTCACGCACCAGCCCGCCGCTCAGGGCGGTGCCAGGATCGCCGAGATACCGACGATTGGAATAAGCCACTGTGGCCTCCAGCCGGGTCCGCCCGGTGATCTGCCAAGCCGGCCGCAGCGCGACACCGCGCACCTCGATGTAGTTCGCAGACGGCACCGCAGCCACCTCGATGCTGCGCAACAGCCCGCCTCGCATCACGACGGCGCCCGACAGCGGCCACTCGGCATCCAGGCCAGTCGTCACGCCGCTGAAGTCACGCTGAGACAGGTTGTCGTATCGGCGCTGCGTGTAGCCCAACTGACCGGCTATCCGACTGGCATCGTGCGGTCTGTAGGCCAGACGCATGAGCGGGGTGTCCTGGGTGTAGGCGTTGTCCACCGCATCGGGCAGCGGGGTCCCGTTGGCATCGACGATCTGTCGATTCGGGTAGCGGGCCGTCTCATGGCGCCAGACCGCATCGAGTTCCAGCGCGCTCTGGGGGGCGTAGCGCACGCCTGCCTCCAGACCGGTCCGGCTGTAGTCGGCCGGCTGCTGGCTCAACAACGAGTTGCTCGCCTGGGTTTGGTCAAACGCTGCAATGGCAGCCCAGGCCTGGGTCAGGCGCAGGCCGGCCAAGGCACGGAAGCTGGCCAGCGTCTGCAGGTTGTTGGCATAGGCACCCACGAGATCGAACGGGGTCTGCTCGCGGCCCACCCGCGCCACCACGTCTCCAAACCAGCCGCGACCGACCGCCCAGTTCCAGGTCGCGCCCAGGCCGTAGCCAAGGTAGCTGTAGTCGGCGTTGTTCACGTAGCGCACCGGCACCACGAACGCCTCCAAACCGACCCGCTGCAATCCGATCACGCGCTCCAGACGTACCCCCGCCGTGGCGCGCAGCACCGTGTCCGAGGGCCCGCCTGCGGTGCGAAACACGTTGTCGTGCTGCTCGACGTCCAGCGCAGCCGTGACGGTCAAAACGTCCGGCACCTCGGCAGGCAGCTCGACCGGCTGGGCGCCGACCCCCCCGGCGAAGGCCAGACAGGCGGTTGTCGCACAGGCCTGCACCACAGCGTGGCGGCGCGGGCTGACAGGGCCAGGCGGCAGAACGGTCGGTACATCGGTGGAGGAGCCGGTTAAAGCATCAGTCATGGCGGTCAGCCTGGCAGGTGGCCAGCGGCCACGATTGAGACCACCGTAGCAGCCGGACTGCGGGGCGCATACGGCCGTGTCAGCATGGCTCGGCGACCCACACCAGCGCCCTCTCGGTCGGCGCGGGCCGGTCATCGTCGGTCTGCGCAGCCTGGCCATTCGGACTGAATCCCGCACCGCCGCGACGCTTGCGGGGGCATGCTCGGCGACGAGCCGGTCATGTGGTTGCCGGGGCCTACCTGCCGAGCCGCAGGGCGCCGATGGCACGATCAGCCAGACGCCGATCATGGGACGGGGTCTGATCTGACCCCCGCACGCGCTCACTACCCGTCCTTTTGGACGAGATCGCTCCGCCGATTGAGTAGATTGTGTCTATATAGACAAAATCTATTAGCACTCTCTATAGACGAGTGCTAGGATCTTCGTTCCAAGGCACGGTGCCTTGGGTTCAACCTTAAAAGGAAGACTGAATGACTGCTGCTTCGACAGCTTTGGTGACCTCTTCACGCGCCGCCGGTGCGATGCTGGCGGTTCCGGCGGTCGGGAACATCGACGCGTACATCTCAGCGGTCAATCGACTGCCCATGCTGTCCGCCGACGATGAAGTGTCATTGGGCCGCCGGTTTCGCGAACAGTCCGATCTGGCTGCGGCGCGTGAGCTGGTGATGTCGCACTTGCGTCTGGTGGTGTCCATTGCTCGCCAGTATCTGGGCTATGGACTGCCTCATGCCGACCTGATCCAGGAAGGCAATGTGGGCCTGATGAAAGCGGTCAAACGCTTCGATCCGGAGCGCGGCGTGCGCCTGGTGTCGTTTGCCATGCACTGGATCAAGGCCGAGATTCACGAGTACATCCTGAAGAATTGGCGGTTGGTCAAAGTGGCGACCACCAAGGCACAGCGCAAGCTGTTCTTCAACCTGCGCTCACTCAAGCGCGATGCCCACACGCTTGGCCCTGACGCGGTGGCGGCCATCGCGAGCGAGCTCAGCGTGCGGCCGCAGGATGTGGTCGAAATGGAAACCCGCATGGGCGGGGGTGATGTGGCGCTCGACCCGATGAGCGATGACGGCGAAGACAGCTACGCGCCCATCGCCTATCTGAAGGCGCAGCACAGCGAGCCCCTGCAAGTGCTGGAGTCGCGCGAGTTCGATCATCTGCAGGGCGAGGGCATCCGTGAAGCGCTCGCCTCTCTGGATGAACGCAGCCGCCGGATCATCGAATCACGTTGGCTGCGCGATGACGACGAAGGCGGTGCACGCACACTGCAGGACCTGGCTGATGAATATGGCGTGTCCGCCGAACGGATCCGCCAGATCGAAGCCAAGGCACTGAAAACGATGCGAGGCGCGCTGGCGGCTTACGCCTGAGTCCGCAGCAGGCCCGGTTCCCCCTGGGGGCCGGGCCGTCTGACCGCCGGTGCGGTTCAGCGCCGGTAAAACGCCCGATACCAACTCACAAAGCGCTGCACGCCCTCGGTGAGCGGTGTGCTCGGCGCAAAGCCCACCAGCGCGGCCAACTCCGAGGTGTCGGCATACGTCGCCGGCACATCGCCCTCCTGCATCGGCAAGAAACGCTTGGTCGCCTCGCGGCCAATGGCTGATTCCATGGCGCCAATGAAGGCCATCAACGGCACCGGGTCGGCATTGCCAATATTGAACACACGATACGGCGCGCGGCTGGTGGCCGGATCAGGGCGCAGGGGATCGAAAGCAGGGTTGCCCTGAGGCGGACGATCCAGCAGCCGCACGACGCCTTCGACGATATCGTCGATGTAGGTGAAGTCGCGCTTCATGTCGCCGTGGTTGAAGACGTTGATCGGACGACCCGCCAGGATGGCGTCGGCAAACAGGAACGGCGCCATATCGGGCCGGCCCCACGGGCCGTACACCGTAAAAAAACGCAGTCCCGTCGTGGGCAGCTGGAACAGATGGCTGTAGGTATGGGCCATCAGTTCGTTGGCCTTCTTGGTGGCCGCATACAGGCTCACCGGATGGTCCACCGCATCATGCTCGGAGAACGGCATCTTGGTATTGCCGCCATACACGCTGGAGGACGAGGCATACACCAGGTGCTTCACGCCCCCGTGCCGGCAGGCCTCCAGCATGTTGGTAAAGCCGACCAGATTGGCGCTGGCATAGGCATGCGGATGCGTGATGGAATAGCGCACGCCAGCCTGGGCCGCCAGGTGCACGACCCGCTCGAAGCGATGCGCCTCGAAGCAGCGCTGCATCGCGGCCATGTCCGCGATATCCATGCGCTGGAAGGCAAACGCAGGATGCGCCTGCAGTCGCGCCAGGCGCGCTTCCTTGAGCGCCGGATCGTAGTAGGCATTGAGGTCATCAATGCCCACCACCTCATGGCCCGCGTCCAGCAGTCGCTGCGCAACATGCATGCCGATGAAGCCAGCTGCCCCGGTGACCAGCAGCTTCATACCGCAGCCCTGATCAGGGTCCGCACCGCCATGCTTACAGCCGGCCGATCGAGATGTAATCCAGACCGGCTGCGCGCGGCAGTGCCGGCGGATACATGTTGCGTCCGTCGATGACCAGCGGCTGCTTGAGCGCGCTGCGGATCGCATCAAAGTCGGGACTGCGGAACTCCTTCCATTCGGTCACGATCAGCAGCGCATCCGCGCCTTCCAGGGCCTGCATCGGTCCTTGCGCATAGGCCAGGCCGGCACGCTCGCCGATGGCGCGCTGCGCCTCGTGCATGGCCACCGGATCGTAGGCACACACGGTGGCACCGCGCTCAATGAGGGCATCGATGATCACGCGGCTGGGCGCCTCACGCATGTCGTCGGTGTTGGGCTTGAAGGCCAGCCCCCAGAGGGCAAACCGTCGCCCGGAGAGGTTGTCGCCGAAGCGAGCCACCACTTTTTCGACCAGTACATGCTTTTGCGCGTCGTTGGCGGCTTCCACTGCACCAAGCACCTTCATGTCGCGCCCGTTCTCGCTGCCGATGCGAATCAGTGCCTTCACATCCTTGGGAAAGCACGAACCACCGTAGCCCGCACCGGCATACAGAAAGTGATAGCCGATCCGCGGATCAGATCCAATGCCCTGTCGCACCAGCTCGATGTCAGCGCCCACCTGCTCGGCAAGCAGCGCCAGCTCGTTCATGAAGGAGATACGGGTGGCCAACATTGCGTTGGCGGCGTACTTGGTCAGCTCGGCCGAGCGCACATCCATCACCACCAGGCGCTCGTGATTGCGCTGGAACGGCGAATAGAGCGCCTTCATGAGGAAGATCGCCTGCTCGTCATCGGCGCCCACCACGATGCGGTCGGGTCGCATGAAATCATCGACGGCGGCGCCTTCCTTCAGAAACTCGGGATTCGACACCACGGCATACGGGACCTCGACGCCACGGGCCTTGAGTTCTTCGGCCACGGCCTCGCGCACTTTGTCGGCGGTGCCGACCGGAACGGTCGACTTGTCGACGATGACCTTGTAGTCGGTCATGTGCTTGCCGACATTGCGTGCCGCCGCCAGCACATATTGCAGGTCGGCCGACCCGTCCTCGTCCGGTGGCGTACCCACCGCGATGAACTGGATGGTGCCGTGCTCGGCTGCGCGCTTCGGATCGAGCGTGAACTTCATCCGGTTGGCCGCAACGTTGCGTCGGACCATATCCTGCAGCCCAGGTTCCCAAATGGGAATCTCGCCGCGTTCGAGCATCTCGATCTTGCGCGGATCAACGTCCATGCACAGCACGTCGTTGCCCATTTCGGCCAGGCAGGCGCCTGAGACCAGACCGACATAGCCGGTCCCAATAACAGTGATTTTCATGCCGGCATGATAAGCGCAGGCTCATCAAGCCGCTGTGACATGCGCCACTGACGCGCCCAATCTGGGGGGCGTGTCGGCAGCCACGCCACAGCGCGGCGCTGGGGCGCTGCTGATCCGCAGCGGTGCAGGGAACCAACGCCGCCGCCTCACACAGGCACGATCGTCGCCTGATCGCAGGCATACAGCCCGGCCTTGAGGGCTGCCCTCGGTCAGGACACACAGGATGCCCCAGCTCACGTCACACCCGATCCACCGGTCGGCTGCGCAGCCGCCTGCCACCCCGACGCACACCCTGCACAAGGCTGCGCACCCGGGCACCCACCGGCAGCACCCACTGCTGGATGCCTCGCTGGGCACGCCTGCACGGCACGGGGCGAGCCATCCCGGCAGTGGCCGGCGGCCGCGCGAGCGGGCACTGCGCAGGGGCCCGGATCGGGTGCTGATCGTCGGCGCCAACCCGCTGGGGCGCACGCTGGCTCGCGCGCTGCTCCGGCAGGCGCACCCTCGACTGCAACTGGCGGGCTTTCTGGACGACCGCCTAGTTCCACGCGCCGAAGACTCGGCTCAACTGCTGGAAGCGCCGCTGCTGGGCACAACGCAGCGTCTGGGCGAATGCGTGCGGGCACGTCATATCGATCGGGTGTATTTCGCGCTGCCGATGAGCACACAGCCGCGTATCCGCGCCTTGCTCGAACAGCTGGGCGACACGACGGCCTCGGTGTACTTCGTGCCCGACATCCGGCTGGCCGAGCCGCTGCGCGTGCGGCTGGAGACTGTGGCCGGGCTGCCGGTCGTGGGGGTGTGCGATACGCCGTTTCGCGGCGCACGCGCGGTCTACAAGCGCATCTTCGATGTGATCGTGGCTGTGCCGGCGCTGATCGCCGCCGCGCCGCTGATGCTGGCGATTGCCACAGCGATTCGGCTCACGATGCCCGGGCCGGTGCTGTTTCGACAGCGCCGCTACGGCCTGGATGGTGCCCCGATCGAGGTCTGGAAATTTCGCACGATGCGCGTGCAGGAGGACGGAGCGGTCGTGCGTCAGGCCACCCGGTGCGATGACCGGGTCACACCGCTGGGTGCCTTCCTGAGACGCACCTCGCTCGATGAATTGCCGCAACTCTTCAACGTGCTGCGCGGTGAGATGAGCGTGATCGGCCCCAGGCCACACGCAGTGGCGCACAACGAACATTACCGCCGACTGATTCGCGGCTACATGGTGCGCCACAAGGTGCGACCCGGCATCACGGGCTGGGCCCAGGTCAATGGCGCACGCGGCGAGACCGATACGCTGGAGAAGATGGAGCGCCGTGTGGCCTACGACATGGAGTACCTGGCGCACTGGTCACCGGCGATGGATCTGCGCATCTTGTGGCGCACCGCGGTGCAGGCCCTGCGCGGCGACGACAACGCGTACTGATCAGCGCGTAGGGATCAGCGCGTAGGGATCAACGCTCAGGGCTCAACGCTCAGGGCTCAACGCTCAGGGATCAGCGCTCAGGGATCGACGCATAGCGATGGCACGCCAGATGCCGCGAGTCTGCGGCTGGGGGCACACCCGGCCCACGCCCAGGCTTAGGACTTGCGCAGCAGGAGTTTGAGGTCGGCCGCGACATCGGCGGCGCTCGCACCGTGGCGCACATAGAGTCGCAACTGACCTGCCCGGTCGATCACGTAGCTCGCAGCGGTGTGATCGATCGAGTAATTGTCGGCGCTGGTGCCGGCATTGCGCTGCATGAAGACCTTGAATTCACGGGCAGCACGCGTGGTCGCCGCGGCATCGCCCGACAGGCCCAGAAAACGCGGATCAAAAGCGGTCACGTAGCCGGCCAGCACGGTAGGCGTATCGCGCTCGGGGTCCAGGGTCACGAACAGCACCTGCACCTTGTCGGCATCCGGGCCCAGCTGCTTCATGACCTCGGCCATGGTCACCAGGGTCGTCGGGCAGACGTCGGGACACTGCGTGAACCCGAAAAACAGCACGACCAGCTTGCCGCGAAAGTCCGCCAGTGTGCGGGCGGCACCCGTGTGATCGGTGAGCTCCAGCGTCTTGCCGTAGGCCGCGCCTGTGATGTCGGTGGCCTTGAACGAGGTCGATGCAGCGCTGCCGTCGGAACCCGACGGTTTGCCGAACTGGGTGAGTCCGAGACGGTCGCAGCCGGTCATCAACAGACACAGGCTCACGGTCAGGGCCATGACGAGCGCCTGGCGAAACACGGAGCGGCGTGCGGTCGCGTTCAGAAGAGTGGGGGCATCGATCACGGCAGTCTTCACAGCAGCAGTCATAACCAATGGTCAATCAGCAGTGCACCGAAGAGCGCTGCCAGATAAGTGATCGAATAGGTGAACGTGCGTCGGGCCAGTGCGTCGGAGTACTGGCGCCACAACCGCCAGGCGTAGGCCAGGAAGATCCCCCCGAGCACCAGGGCACACACCAGGTAGAGCAGACCGCTCATGCCGATCAGATAGGGCAGCACCGTGGTGGCGACCAGCAGGAAGGTGTAGAGCAGAATGTGCAGCCGCGTGAACTGCGCGCCATGGGTGACCGGCAGCATCGGCAGGCCCGAGCGGCGGTAATCCTCGACGCGATACAGCGCAAGCGCCCAGAAGTGCGGTGGCGTCCAGACGAAGATGATGAGGAACAGCACCAGAGCTTGCGGGCCCACATCATTGGCGACCGCCGCCCATCCCAGCAAGGGAGGCATGGCGCCAGATGCGCCGCCGATCACGATGTTTTGCGGCGTGGCGGGCTTGAGCACCAGGGTGTAGACCAGCGCATAGCCCACGAAGGTGGCCAGCGTGAGCCACATGGTGAGGGGATTCACGAACGCCAGCAGCAACCAGGCGCCGGCCCCCGCCAGCAGCAACGCGAACGCCGCCGCTCCTGAAACCGAGACCTCGCCGCGTGCAGCCGGGCGCCCGCGCGTGCGCGCCATGCGGGCATCGATGCCGCGCTCGACCAGGCAATTGAAGGTGAAGCCTGCGCCTGCCAAAAGCGAGATGCCGAGCGTGCCGAACACCAGGATGCGCCAGGGCACCATGCCCGGGTCGGCCAGCACCATGCCGATCACGGCACAAAAGGCCGTGAGCATCACGATGCGTGGCTTGGTGAGCGCGACGTACTGGCCCAGCAGGTGGGCCCACGTGGCTTGGGGGCGCTGAATGAGGTCCATGGGCAGGGGGATCAGGCCCGTGATCGGGCATTGGCCACGCCCGGATCGTCATGGGATGAGGGCGACCACTGAGCGGGCGCGTCCATCGAAACGCGTGCCGAGCGGCATGCAAAGGCTACCACGACGAGCAGGCCGACCAGAGCGGCGGCACCGCCCGTGTGTGCGACCGCGGCAGCCAGCGGCCAATCCAGAAAAATGTTAGTCAGCCCGGTGACGGCCTGCAGCACCAGCACCGCCGCCAGTGCGTGACCATAGCGGCGCAGTACCGCGACCCCTTGCAATCGCCACGCCAGCAGACCCAGCACGGCAAAGACGGCAAAGGCGAAGCAGCGATGCGTCAGATGAATGGCTGTGAGGGCCTGAAAAGGCAAGGCGCGGCCATCACGACTGACCCCCAGAGGCCGCCACAGCTCAAAGCCCCGGGCAAAGTCGGCCGGCGGCCACCACTGACCTTGGCACATCGGGAAATCACGGCACGCCAGGGTGGCGTAGTTGGTGCTGACCCAGCCGCCCAGAGCGATCTGGATCCAGAGCAAGGCCAGCGCGCCCAGTGCCAGCGGCGCCAGTCGGCTGGCCGGCTCGACATCCGACCGGTCAGGCACCGGGGCGTCGGTGCGGGCCCATTGAGCGACCAGCAGTGCAAACAGGCCCATGCCGCCCAGCAGATGCAAGGTCACGATGGCCGGCTGCAGCTTCATCGTGACGGTGAGCGCCCCGAATGCGCCCTGCATGAGAATCCAGGCCAGGGTGAACCAGGCAAGCGCCACACTGGGCAGCGGTGCGCGCGCCGTGGCCCAGACGGGCTTCGCGCGCGACACACCCGCGCGCGACACCG
>JBIKKG010000295.1:0-3998 GCA_044360485.1 Burkholderiaceae bacterium
CTGCGCGGCGCCGCATTGCGGACAGGCCGGCCCTTCGGCCTTCGCGAGCGTATCCGCGGGCGGCGCATCACCCCGTTTGGGCACTGCGCCCGCGCGCCATTGTTCGCGCGAGACAAACTGCAGCACCTGTGCCTCGGCCTGTCGCGCCTGTGCAGCGCGCGCCGGGGGTGCAATGCCATAGTCGCGCAGCTTGGCGCGCCCGGCTAGGCTGATCCAGTCGGTGGTCCAGGGCGGAGACAGCGTCAGGCGCACCTGCACCCCATGCAGCCCGGCTTGAACCAGTGCACGCTGTACATCGTCCCGAATGACTTCGGTCGCCGGGCAGCCGGTATAGGTCGGGGTCAGCGTCACCACGATCTGCTCGCGTTCGCGCGTGACACTGCGCAAGATGCCCAGATCGCTCAGTGTCACGACCGGAATTTCCGGGTCTGGCACGGCGCCGGCCAGCGCATGCACCTGCTCAAGCAGCGGATCGGCCACGAGACTCACCAGGTCGCACCAGGATGCTTGCGCGCCAGCGACTGCATTTCGGCCAAGACATACCCCAGGTGTTCCGAGTGTTGTCCGAGTTTGCCCTGCGAGATGAAGCCGGTCGCTGCGGGTCGCTTCAGCGTGGCTTCGGCGAGGACAGCGTCCAGCGTGGCGTCCCAGGCTGCACGCAGGTCAGCCGGCAGCGGCCCGATGCCCGCCTGTGCAGCCTGCTGCTCGATGGCGTCGGTTTGCCACCACTCGTTGGCGTAGGGCCACAGCCGTTCCAGCGCAGCCTGTGCCCGGGCATGAGATACCTCGGTGCCGTCGCCAAAGCGCACGGTCCATTGCGAGGCATGTCGCAGATGCGCCTGCGCTTCCTTGACCGACTTGCCGCCGATCGCTGCCAGTGTCGTGTCGCTTGAATGCGCCAGGGCCGTCCACCACGGGACCATCAGAGCAGCCACCATGAGGTTGCGCACGATGGTGAACGCATAGTCATCGTGGCGCCCGTCGCCGTGGGGCAGCTCCACGATCGTCCAGTTGCGGAAGTGGCCTTCATCGCGCAAGAAGGCGAGTGCGTCTTCGTCGCGCCCCAGGTCTTCCAGTTGTCCGGCATGCGCCAGCAGCAGGCGAGCCTGACCCACCAGGTCGAGCGACACGTTGGTCAGCGCGATGTCCTCTTCCAGCATCGGGCCGTGGCCGCACCATTCGGCCAGGCGCTGCCCGAGGATCAGGGCGCTGTCGCCCAGGCGCAGGACATACTCGATGTGCGCCGGGTGGGCTCGCGCATCTTGAGTCGAGGCGGCTAAGGAATGGGCAGACTGATTCATGCAGGGGCGGTTCCGCGCTGGTCACATATGCTGCACTTCATCCGGCAGTTCATAGAACGTGGGATGGCGATAGATCTTGTCGGCCATGGGGTCGAAGTCCACGGCACTGTCCTGCGGCACCGAGGCCGTGATGGCCGCCGAGGGCACGACCCAGATGCTCACGCCTTCCATGCGGCGGGTGTAGACGTCGCGGGCCATGGTGAGCGCCATCTGGGCGTCGGCGGCATGCAGGCTGCCGCAGTGCTTGTGATCCAGGCCCTGTTTGTTGCGCACAAACACTTCCCACAACGGAAGCGCGGGTTCATTCATGGCGTCGGTCCTAGTCGGTTGCAGTGTGCCGGAGAGTGGCGCGGGAGCGTGTGATCAGGCGGCTTGCGCCTGGCGTGCGCGCTGGCGCTGTGCGTGAGCCAGTGCGGCCTCGCGCACCCATGCGCCTTCCTCATGCGCCTGCACGCGGGCTGCCAGCCGCTCGCGGTTGCAGGGCCCATCGCCGTCCAGGACACGCTTGAACTCGCTCCAGTCGATCGGGCCGTGGTCATAGTGGCCGCGTTCGGCATTCCAGCGCAGTGCGGGGTCAGGCAGGGCCAGCCCCAGCAGTTCGATCTGCGGCACGGTGGCATCGATGAACTTCTGGCGCAGATCGTCGTTACTGATCCGCTTGATGCCCCACTGCATGGTTTGCGCAGAATGAATCGAGGCGCTGTCGCTGGGCCCGAACATCATGACCACTGGCCACCACCAGCGGTTCAGGGCTTCCTGCGCCATGGCCTTCTGTTCGGGGGTGCCGCGGCACAGGGTCAGCATGATGTCGAAGCCCTGGCGCTGATGAAACGATTCTTCCTTGCAGATGCGGATCATGGCGCGCGCGTACGGCCCGTACGAGCAGCGGCACAGCGGGACCTGGTTCATGATCGCTGCGCCGTCGACCAACCAGCCGATGGCGCCGATGTCCGCCCAGGTGGGCGTCGGGTAGTTGAAGATGCTCGAGTACTTCGCTTTGCCGCTGAGCAGGGCATCCACCATTTGCTCGCGCGAGGTACCCAGGGTTTCGGCGGCCGAGTACAGATACAGGCCGTGCCCGCCTTCGTCCTGAATTTTTGCGAGCAAAATGGCCTTGCGCTTCAGACTGGGTGCCCGGGTGACCCAGTTGCCTTCGGGCAGCATGCCCACCACTTCCGAGTGCGCATGCTGCGAAATCTGCCGCACCAGGGTCTTGCGGTAGGCCGCCGGCATCCAGTCCTGTGCCTCGATCTTGTGATCGGCCCGCAGCGCTGCGTCAAACCGGGCCTGAGCGGCCGTCTCCTCGTGAGCGCCGCCCGCGGGCTGCTCGGACTTGCCAGCCGGCAGGTCCATCGACTGCGTGTACATCGGCCTCACCTCACGGATTGAACCCGCTCAGTTTATTAGCCGACCAGCCGGTCGGTCAATTCATTCCCGTTCATTGGTGCCTCGTTAATTGGCGTTAATTGGGGTCAGACCCCAATTAACCATTGCATGCCAACTCTTGCCTCCAACTGATTGGGGCCTTCACGCGAGCCTGCGCCGACGATGCCCAGCGCAGCGAGCCGCCGCCCGCGTGCCCCAAGCGAACAACAGGCGCCAAGCCAGTCCGGCGCGGGACGGGCCTCAGCCGCCCGGACGCCCTCCGGGCTCGGTCCCGCCCGTCGAACCGGTTCCCTGAACGCCAGACGGCCCGGTCGCGCCGGGCTCTGCACTGGGCTGACTGCGTACGCCCGCAGCCGCCGGGCGTCGTCCGCCATGACTGGCCTCGCCGCCCTTTCGGCCGGCCTGGGCCGCCAGGGAGCGGTCTTTCGAAAAACTGCGCTCTTCGGGCGGTACGCTTCGGCCGCCCTTGCTGGCGATTTCCCGCTGCAGCGCGGGATCCATCGATGCGAAGCCACGCTTGGATGTTCCGGGCGAACCGGGCTTGCTGTGTTGAGCCATCGCTGACACTCCTTTCGGCCTGCGGGTGGTGGATCGAGCGGCCCCGTCACTCGCCCAAACCGGGCGGCTACGGTGACCGTCTGCGAAATGCGGGCAGAATCCGTGCCACCCCCCCCGCCGCAGGGGGGATGCCCTTGCCCCTCCGATCACGCCCCCGGGTTTGACAAGCTGACCGTCCGCAGCAATAATCCGCGGTTCCCTTGGAGGGGTGCCCGAGTGGCTAAAGGGGGCAGACTGTAAATCTGTTGGCTTACGCCTACGTTGGTTCGAATCCAACCTCCTCCACCAGGGCTGCGTTTGTCGGCAGAGGCAGGTCGGCAAAAGCGGATCGTCGGATGTACCGGTTGCAAGAGTGCCGCGGCGTGCTTGTCGGGCCGCAGTGAGATAGGGCCAGTGAAGAGGGGCCGACCCGGCGGGTGTAGCTCAATGGTAGAGCAGAAGCCTTCCAAGCTTATGACGAGGGTTCGATTCCCTTCACCCGCTCCAGCAGTATCTGCCCATGTGGCTCAGTGGTAGAGCACTCCCTTGGTAAGGGAGAGGTCGCGCGTTCGATCCGCGCCATGGGCACCAGGTTTTTTACATTTCAACGTCGTCATCAGGGGCCGGTAAAGCCGGTCGAGTTCAGGAGTCTTCCGTCATGGCAAAAGGCAAGTTTGAGCGTACGAAGCCGCACGTGAACGTGGGCACGATTGGTCACGTGGACCATGGCAAGACGACGCTGACGGCGGCGATCACGACGGTGTTGTCGGCCAA
>JBIKKG010000007.1:0-41285 GCA_044360485.1 Burkholderiaceae bacterium
CAGCCGGAAGCAGCGACTCCAATGCCGCGCGCAGCGGGCCGGCTTCAAGCGCCGATGTCTTGGGGGGTTCAGTCCAGCCCGGCGGCTTGAAGCGCAGCGACGCATTGGGCACCTTGAGCACGCCCTCCCGCACATCGGTAATCACCCGCACATTGGCCGTCATGCCTGGCAACAGCGTCTGGTTGTCATTGCTGGCCGACACCAGAGCGGTGTAGGTGATCACGTTTTGCACATTGAGCGAGGCCTTTCGCACCTGCGTGATCGCCCCCTCAAAGGTGCGCCCCGGAAACGCATCAACCGTGAAGGTCGCTTTCTGACCCACGCGCAGGCGGCTGACCTCGGCCTCGTCAATCGATACTTCAACCTGCATGTCGCGCAGGTTCCGGGCGATCAGAAAGAGTTCAGGGGCAGCCAGACTCACCGCCACAGTCTGGCCGGGCTCGATCGAACGCTTGATGACCACGCCATCGACCGGCGCACGGATGATGGTCCGACTCAGATCGACCCGCGCGGAGGCGAGCAGCGCTTCGCGTTGCTGCACCGTGGAGCGGGCATTGCGCACCTGCGCTTCGGCCAGTTCGATCTGAGCCTGTGAGCTGGCCACGTCCTGTTCCAGCGCACGAAACACCGCACCGGCCTTGTCGCGCTCGACGATCGAGATGAAGTTGCGCTCGACCAACTCGGTCTTGCGATCAAAATCGCGCCGAGCCTCGTCGCGGTTGATGATGTTGCGGGCAAGATCTGATTTGCGCGCCATGACCGTGGCCTGCTGCACACCGACCTGCGCGCGTGCGGCCTCGACATCGGCTTCAGCCTGACGCACGCGGTACTCGAAGGTTTCTGGGTCGATGCGGGCGAGCACCTGGCCTTTTTTCACTTCGGAGTTGAAATCCGCCAGGACTTCACGGATTTGGCCCGAGACCTGTGAGCTGACCTGCACCTGCACGGTAGCAGCGAGCGTGCCTGAGGCCGCCACGGTGGCGGTCAGCGTGCCGCGCTCGATCTTGCCCGTGCGCAACTGCGGTTGAGCAGCCGCCTGATTCTTCGAATACCACCACCAGCCGCCGCCGGCGAGCGCGGCAAGCGCGACGAACATGCTGATGAGGGTGCGGGGCTTCATGAGGGTCCGTCTGAGTCGGCCGGATACAAGCATCCGATATTACCGTGAGCCCTGTGCAGGGCGCTGGAATGAACGCACGTTGCTGAGGATGATGTTCAGGACCCGTCACTCAGGGCGCAGTCAGACGCTCCAGGCGCATCAAGCCCTGCAGAGCGTGCTCAGATGAGTCGCCGCACATCTCCCGGCTGGGCTGCAGGCTCACGCACACCTGCGGGCGGTCGGGCCGATCGAAGATCAGGCATTCCCGCTGAGGCCCCAGGTGCACACAGGGCACGCCTGCAGGCTTGCCCTGTGGTGCGCCCGGTATGGGCGACGAAATGGACGGGGCAATGCAACAGGCCCCGCAACCGCGGCGACACGGCCATGCAGCAGCCTGCGAGGCACCGGACACGATGGCAGCAGGCCAACCGCCCGGCAGCCTCACGCCTTGCCGTAGAGCTCGCTGCCCTTTTTCACGAACTCGATCGCCTTTTCCTGCATGCCGGTGCTCAGGGCCTGCTCGGCGCTCACACCCGTTTTTTCAGCGTAGTCGCGCACATCCTGCGTGATCTTCATGGAGCAGAAATGCGGCCCGCACATGGAGCAGAAATGCGCGGTCTTCATGGAGTCCTTTGGCAGGGTCTCGTCATGAAAGTCCTTGGCCGTGTCAGGGTCCAGGCCCAGATTGAACTGATCAGCCCAGCGGAACTCGAAGCGCGCCTTGGACAGCGCGTTATCGCGAATCTGTGCGCCCGGATGTCCCTTGGCCAGATCGGCTGCATGCGCAGCGATCTTGTACGCGATGATGCCGTCCTTCACGTCCTTCTTGTTCGGCAGACCCAGGTGCTCCTTGGGCGTGACGTAGCACAGCATGGCCGTGCCATACCACCCGATCTGCGCCGCACCGATGGCACTCGTGATGTGGTCATAGCCCGGTGCGATGTCGGTGGTCAGCGGGCCCAGCGTGTAGAACGGCGCCTCGTGGCAGTCGCGCAGCTGCAGGTCCATGTTCTCCTTGATGAGCTGCATGGGCACATGGCCTGGGCCTTCGATCATGACCTGCACATCGTGTTTCCAGGCCACTTGCGTCAGTTCGCCCAGGGTGCGCAGCTCGGACAGTTGCGCTTCGTCGTTGGCGTCGTAAATCGAGCCCGGGCGCAGGCCATCGCCGAGTGAGAAACTCACGTCGTAGGCCTTCATGATCTCGCAGATCTCTTCGAAGCGTTCGTACAGGAACGACTCGCGGTGATGGGCCAGGCACCACTTGGCCATGATGCTGCCGCCGCGCGAAACGATGCCGGTCATGCGGCGGGCGGTCATCGGAATGTAGGGCAGTCGTACGCCGGCATGGATGGTGAAATAGTCCACGCCCTGCTCGGCCTGCTCGATGAGCGTGTCGCGAAAAATCTCCCAGGTCAGTTCTTCGGCCTTGCCATCGACTTTTTCCAGGGCCTGGTAGATGGGCACGGTTCCGATGGGCACGGGCGCGTTGCGCACGATCCACTCACGGGTTTCGTGAATATGCTTGCCGGTGGACAGGTCCATCACGGTGTCGCCGCCCCAGCGGATCGACCAGGTCATTTTCTCGACTTCTTCGCCGATCGAAGACGAGACTGCCGAGTTGCCGATGTTGGCGTTGATCTTCACCAGGAAATTGCGCCCGATGATCATCGGCTCGCTTTCGGGGTGATTGATGTTGGCCGGAATGATGGCGCGGCCCCTGGCCACTTCGCTGCGTACGAACTCGGGCGTGATTTCGGCGGGAATGGCTGCTCCGAACGACTGCCCCGGGTGCTGGCGCCCGAGCAGATCGGCCATGCGCTGGCCCGTGGGGCCGGCTGCGCGCAGGGACGCCATGTATTCGGTGCGGCGCAGGTTTTCACGGATGGCGATGTATTCCATCTCGGGGGTGATGAGACCTCGGCGCGCATAGTGCATTTGCGTGACGTTGGCACCGGACTTAGCCCGACGCGGCGCGCGCGCCAGATCGAAGCGCAGCTCGGCAAGCTTGCCGTCGTCCAGCCGCTCGCGGCCATACGCCGAGCTGGGGCCAGACAGCTGCTCGGTGTCGTTGCGCTCGGCAATCCAGGGCGCACGCAGTGCAGGCAGCCCCTTGCGAATATCGATGCTGGCCTGCGGGTCGGAATACGGCCCGCTGGTGTCGTACACATAAACCGGCGGATTGGGTTCGGCGCCGGCGTGTGCTGGCGTATCCGACTGACTGATTTCGCGCATGGGTACGCGTACATCGGCGCGCGAGCCGGTCACGTAGATCTTGCGTGAATTGGGCAGCGGCGCAATGGCTGCGGCATCGACAGCTGCCTGGGCAGCGATGAACTTGGGATTGGCGTTCATGACGGTCTCCGAAGATGGATCACGCCGGGTGGCCGGGCGCAACCGTTTCCGGTACCGCTTCGGCTTCCCTGCGGCGGCATTACCCGCATCAGGTTCAAAGGGTGTTTCTCACCCGACCCCAGGCACAGCGCGCCCGAGCCAGGACCCCCAGCAAGGGCGGGATGGTATCAGCAACAGGCCCTGAAGCGATCGGGCGCCACACGCTCGACGCGGCCTTGCGCGATCAGCTCATCCAGGTGCTGACCGATGGTGCGGGCCTCGACATCGTCCACCCATAGCTCGGCATGCCCGGGCGGGTAGATGAGGCGCTGCGCGACCAGTTCGGCGAGCGTGCGCGGCTCACTGCCCAGCATCTGCAGCAGCTTGGCTGTGCGTTCATCGAGCTTGGCACTGAAGGCCGAGAGCGCCGCCAGAAAATGCGCCCGATCGGTGACTGCGCCACGGTGATGTGACGTGATCCAGACCTTTGCCGGCACATCGACCACGCGACGCAGCGTGTCGCGAAACTGCGCAAGGCTCGAGGTGGCATCGCCGTAATACGGCCCGAATCCCGAAAGGTCGATATCGCCAATGAAGGCGACGCCGTCAGGCTCGACCAGCAAGACGCTGTGGCCCGAGGTATGACCAGGCATGTGGAAGGCGCGAATGCGTGCGCCGCCCACGTCCCAGGTCGCGCCGTCGCTGTAGGCTTGCGCATCGGGCCGGGCCGTCCAGTTGAAGTCGCGCTGCACCTTGATTTTCATGTCATCAAGGACCTTCTGAGGATAGCCGTAATGGCGCGCCAGCCCTTCCCAGCTGCGGGCCGCCTGCACATCGGCCTCGTGCACATGCACCGCCGCCCGCGTGATGCGGTGCAGGCCACACACATGGTCTTCATGGACATGACCCAGGATGCACAGGTCCGCATCGTCAAACGCTGCACCGATCCGGTTGGCCACCGGCGGCGAATCGAACACCACGCGAGTGTCGGTGCCGCGCACGACCACCTGGTTGCCGTCAGGGTACTTGCCGTTCTTTTCCCCGAAGAACACCGTGACCGGGCCGAAATCGAGCGAAGGAACAGAGGAGGCAGATGCATTCATGAACGTGACCTTGCGAACGAAGGAGTGACCAGGCCCAGGGTGAGCGCAGTGCCAATCAGCACCACGGCGCACCCCAGCACCATGCGCAAGGTGATGGGCTCGCTCAGATACAGCGCACCCAACACCATGGTGACAGCCGGAATCAGAAAAGTGACCGAGGTGGCGCGCACCGCGCCAATGGTACTGATCAGGCCGTAATACAGAATAAAACCAAGCCCCGACGACGCCACGCCCAAAAACGCCACCTCGGCCCAGGCTTTGAGCGAAGGCGGCTCGGCAGGCCAGGTCATCGCGGCAACGGGCGCCAGCACCAATGCCGCTGCAGAAATAGCGCCGGTGGCCGTGGCCAGCGGGTCGACCCCGGCAAGCTTGACCCGCGCAAAGTTGGACGACACCCCCCAGAGCACGGTCATGGCAATCGTGATCAGGATAGCGACCGAGGCATCGTCGCGCACACCCACCTTGTCCCAGACCAATATCGCCACGCCCGCCAGGCCGATCGCCAACCCGGTGGCACGCAGTGGCGCAATGGGCTCACGCAACCAGATCCAGCCGACGATCGCCGCGAAAATCGGGGCGGCCGACTGGATGACCGCCATCATGCCGGCCGTGATCGAGAGTGCCGCGTAACCCAGGCCAATGAAGGGCAGCGCGGTAAAGGCAATCCCCATCACCGCGATCGGCTTCCAGTGCCGGCGCATGGGCGCCAGACCGCCCCGCCACACCGTCAGCGGCAGCAGGACCAGCAAGCTGCCCAGCGCCATGCGCAAAAAAATCATCGGTCCAGCGCCAAAAGCCGGCGCCGCGGAGCGCATGAAGAGATAGGCTCCGCCCCACAGCAGGGCAAGCAACAACAGTCGGGCAACGTCTGGTGGGCGCATGAGAAAGGTCGTGTCAGCCCCCGATGATGCCTGCCATCGCCCGGCCGACACAGCGGGACGTTTCACCTTGAGCACTCATTATTGACTCTTAAGTCAGTAAAACGGTACTCTTGCTGACTGCTGAGTCAATAAGACCGATAACGGTCCTGTGTGTTCGCCGTTTGCCGACTACCGCGCAATTAGTCTCTCCGATTCCCTCACGACCGCTTTTACGCCACGTTTGCCCTGCATGACAACACCGGCCTTTTCTTCTGAGCAACACGAAACAGCTGCCGCCCCCCATGGACCGGGCGCGCCACGCTGGGCTCGACGCAAAGACCAGCGACCGTCCGAAGTGCTGGCGGCGGCGCTCGATGTCTTTGTGCGGCGCGGCTATGCAGCCACCCGGCTCGAAGATGTCGCCAGTCGAGCGGGGGTGTCGAAGGGCACGGTCTATCTGTACTTCTCCAACAAGGAAGAGCTCTTCAAGGCTCTGGTGCGCGAAACCATCGTGGTCGAAATCGACCGCTTCGGGCGCGAAATGGCCGACTCAACCGTCCCTGCGGCCGAGCAGGTTCGCGCCGCACTGTTTCGCTGGTGGGACGTCTTCGGCAACACTCAGCTGGGAGGCATTGCCAAGCTGATCATTGCCGAGGCGGGCAACTTTCCAGCGCTCGCCCAGTTCTTTCACGACGAAGTCTTCGGTCCGAGTCAGCGGCTGCTCGAACACATCCTGGAAAGTGGCATGGCCCGCGGCGAACTGCGTCGCACGGACGCTGCGGTCATGGCGCGCCTGCTGCTGGCGCCATTGCTGATGAAGACGCTGTGGCAACAATCCTTCGTGCAGCACTGCAAGCTTGATTCCGATATCGAACCCCAGCGCCTGCTGGCGATCCACCTGGACATGACGCTGTCCTATCTCTCTTTCGATCGCACATGAAACGATTTGCAGCAGCCGTCGTGGTGCTCGCTCTGGCCGCCGGATGGTGGGGTTGGGGCCGTACCCGCACCACGGCCACTCCCGCGGGCCCTCAAACCGCCGCACCAGCCGTCGCGCCCGCACCGACCGAATTCTCTGCCGCGGATATTGTGACCGTCACACCCGGGCCACTCGCACGCAGGGTACCGATCACCGGGACTTTGCGGCCAGTCAATCAGACCATCGTCAAGGCGAAAGTCGCAGGTGAGTTGCGCGAGCTACAGGTACGCGAAGGCGACACCGTGAGACAGGGTCAAGCGCTGGGACGCATCGATCTCGCCGAATTCCAGGCGCGGCTCGCCGAACGCCAGGCCCAGCTCGTCGCCGCCGAATCGCAAGTCAGCCAGGCACGTCGCACCCTGGACAACACCACCGCGCTGAAGGAACGCAACTTCATCTCTCAAAGCGCACTGGATGCGGCGCGCTCAAGCTGGGAGGTGTCTGTGGGCAACCGCGATGCCGCCGCGGCTCAGCTCACGCTGGCACGCAAGGCCATGGGCGACACGATGCTGGTGGCGCCCATCAGCGGGGTGGTGGCTGAACGCTTTGCGCAACCCGGTGAAAAGCTGCCCGTCGACGGCCGGATCCTGTCGATCGTCGATCTGTCGCGCATGGAAATTGAAGCACCAGTGCCAGCCGCAGAAATTGGGTCTGTGCGTATCGGCCAGTCGATCACCTTGAAGGTGGAAGGCGTGTCGCAGGCGCAGATCGGAAAGATCGTGCGCATCGCGCCAGCCACGCAGGCGGGCACCCGTTCGGTACCGGTCTATATCGCCATGGAAAACCGCGACCCCAGCGTGCGCGCAGGCTTGTTCGCTCAGGGCCGCCTGACAGTTGACCAGCGCGAAGGCGTGATCACCGTGCCCGCAGCAGCGATCCGTGATGCCGGTGCGCGGACGTTTGTGTACGCCATCGTGGCCGACAAGCTCGTCGAGCGCGATGTGCAGACCGGCCTGCGTGACGACTCGCGCAGTGGCGGCGATCGCGTGGAGATTCTCTCCGGCGTGAGCGCAGGCGATCGGATCGTGGCCACCAACCTGGGGCGCCTGCGCGTCGACAGTCCGGTGCGCATCCTGGCCTCGCGCGCTGAGGCCGGCACCGCGCCGGCCAGCAGCAGCCCGGCTTCGAACGCGCATCGCTGAGACCCGCCTGCCATGTGGTTCACGCGCGTCTCGATTGCCAACCCGGTTCTGGCCACCATGATGATGCTGGCCTTCGTGGTCCTGGGCCTGTTTTCCTACAACCGCCTGCCGGTGGACCAGTTCCCCGACATCAACTTCCCGGTGGTGGTGGTCTCCACCGAATATCCAGGCGCCTCGCCCGAGATCGTCGAGAGCGATGTCAGCCGCAAGATCGAGGAGCAGGTCAATACGATCAGCGGCATCAATCGGCTGTCGTCGCGATCCTATGAGGGCGCCTCGGTCGTCATCATCGAATTCGATCTGGTCACCGATGCCGCACGCGCCGCACAGGATGTGCGTGAAAAAGTGGCGCTGGTAAAGGTCGGGTTCAAGAAGGAAGTCAAGGAACCCATCATCTCGCGGGTCAACCCTGACGAAGCGCCGGTCATCTCGCTGGCCATTCGCTCAGCCACGCGCGACGCACGCGAACTCACGACCCTGGCCGATCAGGTGGTGAAGCGGCGCATCGAAAATGCCCGCGGTGTGGGGCGCGTGAGTGTGGTGGGTGGGGTGAAGCGCGAAGTGCAGGTGGTACTCAGGCCTGCGGACATGGAGTCGCTGAAGATCGGGGTCGATCAGATTTTGGCGGCGCTGCGCAACGAAAATCAGGAACTGCCTGCGGGCAGTGTGATCACTCGCGACCGCGAACAGGCCGTGCAGCTGCGCGGTCGCATCGGCTCGGTGGCCGACTTTGAGCGCATTGTGGTGGCACGTCGCGGTGGCCAGCCGGTCTATCTCTCGCAAGTGGCCACGCTGGTCGATGGCCAGGAAGAGCGCGAGTCCATGGCCCTGGTGGATGGCGAGCGCGCCATATCGCTTGACATCGTGAAATCGCAGGGCGAGAACACCATCGCGGTCGTCGATGACGTCAAGCGCATTGTCGATGCCCTGTCCAAGCAACTGCCCGATGACGTCAAGGTCACCGTAGTGCGTGATCAGTCCACCTCAATTCGCAATTCGGTGGCCGGGGTCAAGCGCAACATCGTGGAGGGTGCGCTGCTCACGGTGCTGATCGTGTTCCTCTTTCTGGCCTCGTGGCGCTCGACGGTCATCACCGGCCTGACGCTGCCCATCTCACTCATCGGCACCTTCCTGGTGATGTACGCAATGGGGTTCACCATTAATCTGGTGACCTTGCTCGCGCTGTCCATTTGCGTGGGCCTGCTGATCGACGACGCGATCGTGGTGCGCGAAAACATCGTGCGCCATCAGGCCATGGGCAAGCATCATCGGCAAGCGTCACTCGATGGCACGGCCGAAATTGGGCTGGCCGTCACGGCCACGACGCTGACCATCGTGGCGGTCTTTCTGCCCGTGGGCTTCATGGGCGGGATCATCGGGCGCTTCTTCAAGCAGTTCGGGATCACGGTGGCGTTTGCGGTGCTGCTGTCGATGTTCATCAGCTTCACACTCGACCCGATGCTGTCCGCGGTCTGGAACGATCCGGATGCGCATGGCGCACGAGGCAATGGGCCTCTCGCACGCTTTTTGCGCGGCTTCGATCGGCTGATGCGCAAGCTTGAAAATGGTTATGTGTCCGTGCTGCGCTGGGGTCTGGCCAATCGCTGGAAAACGCTGGGCCTGGCCTTGCTGTCGTTGTTAGCCGCCCTCGCCCTGGGCCGACAGATTGGGTCGGAGTTTGTACCGCAAGCCGACAACAACGAACTCTTCGTGCAGTTCTACACCCCGGTGGGTTCGTCGCTCGACCTCACGGTAGAAAAGACCCGGCAGGTGGAAGCTGCGCTGCGCGAATTCCCTGAAACGGTGTTCACCTACGCCACGATCAATACCGGCACCTTGCAGGGCAAGAATTACGCCTCGGTCTTTGTGAGGCTCAAGGACCGCGCGCAACGCGAGCGCGCCGTGAAGGACCTGGTCACGCCGGTGCGTGCCCGACTGGCGGCCATCGCGGGTGTCACGCCGATCAACGTCGGCGTGCAAAGCACTTTCGGCAGCAAGCAGGTCGAGATCAGCATTCAAGGGCCGGATCAGAAGCAGCTTGAGGCGCTGGCTGCGCAGGCGATGGCCCAGATGCAGAGCATTCCTGGCATTGTCGACCTCGACACCAGTTCCAAACCTGCCAAGCCCATCGTCGCCGTCACGATCGAGCGCAATCTGGCCTCCGACCTGGGGGTGGGCGTGGCGCAAGTGGGTGCTGCCTTGAGGCCGCTGCTGGCCGGCGAAGTGGCCACCACCTGGAAGGCGCCCGATGACGAGAATTACGACGTGCGCATCCGGCTGCCGCGTGAAGAACGGCGCGGCATCGAGGACTTGGCTCGCCTCACGGTCGCGTCGGCGCAGACCGATGCCAATGGTGCCCCGAAGATGGTGCCGCTGCGGCAAGTGGCGCGCCTTGAAAGCACCGAGGGGCCCACGCAGATCAATCGCAAAAGCCTCACGCGCGAAGTGACCCTGTCGGCCAATGTGAGCGGCGCTGCACCCGGTACAGTGGGTCTGGAGGTGCAACAGCGATTGCGCGCCATGAACCTGCCACCGGGCTACGCGGTGGTCACCGGGGGCGCCACCAAGGACATGCAGGAGAGCTTCGGATTTGCCCTGCAAGCCCTGCTGCTGGCCATTGTGTTCATCTACATGATTCTGGCTTCGCAGTTCCGCAGCTTCATCCAGCCCATATCGATCATGGCCTCACTGCCACTGTCGTTGATCGGCGTGATGCTGGCCCTGATCGCCTGGCGCTCCACGCTCAACATGTTCTCGATCATCGGCTTCATCATGCTGATGGGCCTGGTCACCAAGAACGCCATCTTGCTGATCGACTACGCCAATCAGTTGCGCCGCGAAGGCGAAGCGCGGGCATCGGCGTTGCTCCAGGCGGCTCAGGTGCGCCTGCGGCCGATCCTCATGACCACGCTGGCGATGGTCTTCGGCATGCTGCCGCTGGCCATCTCGACCGGCGAGGGGTCGGAACAGCGGGCAGGCATGGCCCATGCGGTAATCGGCGGCGTGATTGCCTCGACCCTGCTGACCCTGCTGGTGGTGCCGGTGCTCTACGCGCTCCTGGACGATGCCGTCGCCCGACTGCGCGGCCGAAGCGGCGCCGACCGGCTAGAATCTGCTGTTGCCCCCCCAGCCTGACCCTGTCGCCATGGACTTCGAACGCGCACGCTTCAACATGATCGAGCAGCAGATCCGACCCTGGAATGTCCTGGATCCGGATGTGCTGGCCCTGCTGTCGGCCGTACGACGTGAAGATTTCGTACCGTCCACCCTGCGCGCAATGGCCTTTGCCGACCTGGAATTGCCGCTCCTGGTCGATGGCAAGTCGACCGGCGAGGTGATGCTCGCGCCTAAGCTCGAGGCACGGCTGCTGCAGGAATTGCGGGTCAAGCATCACGAAACCGTGCTGGAAATTGGTACTGGGTCCGGCCATATGGCGGCCTTGCTGGCACGACAGGCTCGGCATGTCGACACGCTCGACATTCATCCAGGACTGGCTGCGTTTGCACGCAGCAATCTGGCGCGCTCCGCCGTGGGCAATGTCACCGTGACTGACGCGGACGGCTCACGCGACCATGCCGCGCTGCCAACCTACGATGTGATCATGCTGTCCGGGTCGGTGGCTCGCGTGCCCGCGTCACTACTGAGCAAGCTCAACCCGGGTGGGCGTCTGATCGCCATCGAAGGCGATTTGCCAGTCATGCACGCCCGGCTCTACACACTCAGCACCGCGGGCGGTCTCACCACTCAGACCCTTTTTGAAACAGTGGCCCAGCGACTGCACGGATTCGTCGCAACGCCTGCGTTCGCATTCTGATCGGACGGGCTGCACCATGAAACAAATGAGCGCCCAGGAACTGGCTGAGTGGCTGCGCAGCGGAAGTCAGCCGCAGCCCCTGCTGCTCGATGTGCGTGAACCCTGGGAGTTTGAGATCGGTGCCCTGCCCGGCGCCCAATCGATCCCCATGGGAGATGTGCCTGCGCGTATCGGCGATCTGGACGCAGATCAGCCTGTGGTGTGTATCTGTCACCACGGCATGCGCAGTCTGCGCGTGGCGCTGTTCCTGCAAGAGCGTGGGTTCGGCACGGTGATCAATCTGGATGGCGGGGTCGATGCCTGGGCACGCGAGGTTGACCCCAGGTTTCCGACCTATTAGGTCGATCGCATGCGCTGCACTGCCCTGCTCGCTCAGTCTTTCTTTCGTCGTCGCTCAACTGCAGCGCGCCCTTCCGGAGTGCCCATGTCCCGCCGCCCGATCTGCCTGGCCCTGATGCTTGCAAGCGGTCTGTCGGCCCAGCCCGCACAGGCTTTGGATCTGCTCGAGTCCGTACGCGCTGCCGCTGCGATCGACCCGGTCGTGGCCAGTTCGCGCTCTCAGCTTGAAGCGGTCAGACAACGGGTACTGCAGGCTCGGGCTGGCCTGCTGCCCACGGTCAATGCCACGGCGGGCACCAACTTCAATGCGGTGAACAACACCATTACTGCACAGCGTGCGTTCGACGCGCAATCACTGGGGTTGTCAGCCAATCTGCCGGTCTATCGGCCTGCCAACCGTGAGGCCTGGAAGCAGAGCGAGCTGTCCGTTGAAATCAGCGAGCTGCAACTGATGCAGGCGCAGCAAGACCTGATCCTGCGCGTGTCGACGGCCTATTTCGATGTGCTGGCTGCGCAAGACAGCCTGGCGGTGGTGCAGGCACAGGGCCGCGCCTTTGCCGAGCAGTTTGAGTCCGCACGACGCAATTTCGAAGTCGGCACTGCGACGATCACCGACCAACAGGAAGCGCAGTCCAGGCTCGACCTCACCCGCGCACAGGAGGTCTCGATCCGCAATGACCTCGAGGTCAAGCGCGCCTTGCTCGCCCAGTTGATCGGCCGACCAGTCGAGGCGCTGGACACGCTGCGACGCGACCTCGACATCAGCACCCCCGCGGCTGCACGGGAAGGCGAGTGGGCCGCGATGGCCCGGCAGAGCAATTTTCAGGTGCGCCAGGCTGAAATCGCCAAGGAAGTGGCCGACCGCGAAATCACGCGGCAGCGCGCCGGCCATCTGCCCACGCTGGACATCGTCGGGCAGGCCAATACCGGGCGCGGCACGGGCGGACAAACTGCCGCCAACCTGATCGGCGCGCGCACACAATTTGCACAGCTGGGTCTGCAACTGGCCCTGCCGCTGTATGCAGGCGGCTCCATCGACGCCCGGGTACGCGAGGCGATCGCTCTGCAAGGCAAGTCGGAATTCGACCTGGAGAATGCCCGTCGCGTGGCTGAACAGGCGGCGCGGCAAGGGTTTCTGGGCGTGCGCAGCGGCATCGAGCAGGTGCGTGCGCTGACCGCGGCCGAACGCTCAAGCCAGCTGGCACTGGAATCGAACCAGTTGGGCTATCAGGTGGGTGTACGGATCAACATCGATGTCCTCAATGCGGCGCAGCAGCTCTTTTCCACTCAGCGCGATCTGGCTAAGGCACGCTACGACGTGCTGCTCAACGGCCTGCGCCTGCGCAATACCGCGGGTGAGCTGACCGAAGAGGAAGTGGCCAAGGTGAACGCGCTGCTTGAGGCACCCCGCGCGCCAGCGGTGGGTGTGACCACCAGTGGATCGACGTTTCCACGGGCGCCTGCGCCGGGTGGGGCAATTGGGCCGGCGTCGGGTTTGCCTGCTGCGTCAGGGGCTGCGGGGGCTGGGGCGGCGGGGGCTGCCTCGCCTGCGTCGGGTGCACCGGCTGCAGGCTCAACGGTCACAGGAACGGGTTCGACTCCAGGTGCCGAGGGGAGCCGCGGCGGTCGATCGAGTCTGCCGCGGGCGCCTACACGCTGAGTGGGTTGGGTGCGCTGAGCCACCGTCACAGCGTTAGTGCATCACGGCCAGCCGCTCCAGTGTCGGCCTAAGTGCTTCAAGCGTGCGCAGTGTGGCGCCACGGTGACTTGATGTGAACGCCTGCCCGGCCTGCGCCATGGCGACTCGCGCAGCGTTATCGCCCAGCAACTGCAGCGCAGCAGTCACGGCATGGGCTGCATCCGGTACCTGACGCACCGCACCTGCAGCCAGCGCCTGCTGCGCGGCCTCGGCGAAGTTATAGGTGCTCGGGCCCAGGATCACCGGGCAGCCGGCCGCACAAGGTTCGATGAGGTTTTGCGATCCAAAGGGCAGCAGCGACCCGCCCATGATCGCCACGTCAGCCAGTGCATACCAGGCATCCATCTCGCCCATTGAATCGCCGATGAGGAGGTCGATGGTGTGGGCATCGAAGGCCGGATCGTCGAGTGCGGCACGGCGCGCGACGCGCAGGCCTGAAGCTTCAGCGTCGCGCACCACGGAGTCGAAGCGCTGGGGGTGGCGGGGGACGATCACGAGCAGAGGTGGGGGTGCGAGCGCTGGGTTGCGATTGCCGCCAACGGGTATGGCTTGCTGAGCGCTTGCACCCTGCCAAGCCTGTATCACTAACGCTTCCTCTCCTTCGCGGGTGCTGGCAGCCAATATCACTGGTCGCCCTAACCGCGCCCGCCAACCTCGCCCGCGCTCAAGCAAGGCCTCATCGGGGGCATTATCGAATTTCAGGTTGCCGGTGATGGCATCGACAGGCCTTCCCAGCAGCTGCGCAATACGAGCCGCATCGCCGTTGGACTGTGCAAGCACACAGGCCAGCCGCTGCGCTGCAGGAACGATCAGGGCACGCTGACGCAGCCCGCGTTCAAGTGACTTCTGCGACAAGCGCGCACTCACCAGCGCCATTGGCACGTCGGCCTGAGTCGCCGCAGCCATGAGGTTGGGCCAGAGCTCGGTTTCCATCAGCAGGCCCACGGTTGGTCTCCAGGCGCGCAGAAAACGGCGTTGCGCGCCCGCCTGATCGTAGGGCAGATAGGCCTGATGGAAGCGGTCGCCTAAGGTCTTGGCAAACAATTCGTGAGCGGTCTCGCGACCGGTAGGCGTCATGCAGGTGATCAGCACATGCGCATGCGGATACTTCGCGGCCAATGCTTTGACCAGCGGCTGTGCGGCTCGCGTTTCACCCACCGAGACCGCGTGCAGCCAGATGAGCGGCTGCGAGCCCACCCTGCGCGGATGCCATCCGAAGCGCTCACCCCAGTGGGCACGATAGGCCGGCTGACGGATCGAGCGCCACAGCAAATAGGCCATGGCAAGCGGGGTGGCGAGCAGCCAGGCGAGGGAGTAAAGGAGGCTCACGGGTTGCTGAGCGGCTGCTGGGCTATTGGCGCGAACATTGAGGGCAGGTCAGTGGGGTTCGGCTTTGAAAGCGGATAGGATCCACAGATGAACAGCAGTGCGGACATCATCAAGCCATTGACTTGGGCCGGGGATGGTCAGGTCTTGAGCACGAGCTCGGCCAAACGCGGAGCGACACTCCTCGAAGTATTAGCCGGTTTCGATGAAGCCTTCATCCAGGCACTGGAAGAAGACCGCGCAGAGCACTTTTTGCCGAGTCAGCAGACCCCAGAGGAATTTAGTGACCCAGCAGGTTGAGGACAGCGTGTGAGGTGCTGGGGCGGTTGTTGTCCCGGCAGCTCAAGCAAACTGAAGCTCAATCTTTCCCGCTCGCCGCCTGACGGGTCCGATGACAATCTTGATGTCATGACCGAGCCTGGCGACCAGCTCCAACAACTTCGCCTCACTGACCCCACGGAATTGGCCTCGAGTGATGCGCGAGACTTTGGACTGATCAATCCCAAGTAACTTCGCTGCGTCTTCCTGGGTCAATCTGCGAGCCTTGATTGCACGAGCAATTTCACCTGCCAGAAGCGATTTCCGCTGCATTTCATCGGCTTCGGCGTAGCCGAGATCAGCGAAGACGTTCGTTGTGCCCTCTTCGATCAAGACAGCATTTGCATCGTTCATTTAGAACCTCCTTGCTGATCCTTCCGGGCGTCAAAATCGGCTCTGGCGGCTTTCAAACGTGAAGTGATCAGATCTAGATCTGGCTGCGGTGTAGCAATGCCGCTTTTCGATTTTTTCTGAAAACAGTGCAATACGTAAATCCAGCCGGCGAATTTGACGGTGTAGACCGCGCAGTACGTGTCGCCATGATGGTCCTCGACAACCTCAACGACGCCAGCCGAGCCAAAGCCCGCCAAAACCTTCGCGTCTCGATGCTTCCCACCCGCTTGCGCCAGATCAATCGCATGGCCAAAAACATCCTTGACGTCCTCGGGCATCGCGACCAAATCGCGCTTGCTCGATCCGACCCATTTGACAGGCTTGCGACTCGGCTGCATCGACGACCTTAATTATGCCTATATAAGCATAATTCAATCAAGCGGACCTAGCCCCTCAAAACGGCACCTTAGCCCCCGGCGCCACGGCGCTGATCGCCGCCTTGAACGCCGCCTGAATCCGCGCCAGCGCCTGCGGGTTGTCGGCCTCGAAACGCGTGACCACAACCGGCGTGGTGTTCGAGGCGCGTGCCAGGCCAAAGCCATCGGGATATTCCACGCGCACGCCGTCGATAGTGATGATTTCGTCCGAGCCCGCGAACTTGGCGTTGCGCTGAAGCGCCTCGATTAGCTTGAAATTCTCGCCCTCGGCGGTGTGGATGTGCAACTCGGGCGTGGCACTGGCGTCGGGCAGCGCTTCTAGCACAGCACTGGGGTTGGCCGAGCGCGACAAAATTTCGAGCAGACGCGCGCCGGTGTACAGGCCATCGTCAAAGCCGTACCAGCGATCGTTAAAGAACACGTGCCCGCTCATCTCGCCGGCCAGCGGTGCGCCGGTTTCCTTGAGCTTGGCCTTGATGAGCGAGTGCCCGGTCTTCCACATGAGCGGCGTGCCGCCGTGCTTGCGCACCCAGCTGGCCAAATTGCGGGTGCACTTCACGTCATAGATGATCTGGCCGCCGAGGCGATGCGCCAGAACGTCTTGCGCATAGAGCATCAACTGGCGGTCGGGCCAGATGATTTGTCCTGACTTGGTGACCACACCAAGACGGTCGCCGTCGCCATCGAAGGCCAGGCCGATTTCGCAATCGGTTTCCTTCAGACAGCGGATCAGGTCCTGAAGATTCTCAGGATGCGCCGGATCGGGATGGTGGTTGGGGAAGTTGCCATCCACCTCGGTGAAGAGCTCGGTCACCTCGCAGCCCAGCGACTTGAAGAGCTGAGGAGCCAGTGCGCCGGCCACGCCGTTACCGCAATCAATCGCGATCTTCATGGGCCGCGCGAGCTTCACATCGCCCAGGATCTTGGCGAGATACTCGGCCGTGACATCGCGCTTCGTGACACGACGCGGCGCGTTGGCATCAAGCCGGCCTGCGAAGGCGGGATCAACGATGGCCTTGTACAGCCCCGTGATGTCGTCGCCATAGAGCGTCTTGCCGCCCATCATCATCTTCAGGCCGTTGTACTCGGGCGGGTTGTGGCTGCCGGTGACCGCCACGCCCGAGCCGGTGCCGGTGAGCACCGTGGCGTAGTACACGACCGGCGTGGGCACCATGCCGATGTCGATCGCCTCGATGCCGGCGGAGTTGATGCCCTTCGTGAGGGCATCGATCAGGCGCGGGCCGGACAGGCGGCCGTCGCGACCGACCACGATGGCCGGGATGTTCTGGGACTTGGCGATCAGGCCGAGGGCGGCGCCTACGCCTTGGGCGGCTGCGTCGGTGAGGGTGACCTTGGCAGGGTCACCGTCGACGATGCCTCGGATGTCGTAGGCTTTGAAGATGGAGGGGGAGAGGGGCTTTACATTCATCAGAAAAATTCCTTGGGATCTCCCAATGCGGTCTGGCGGAGATAACTGAAATGGATACGTCGACAGGCAGATCCTCAACCGCTCGGCCAGGAGGGCAGCCGCGGCAACCCGCACTCACGGCAGGTCTTGAACCGACAGTATAATGAGCAGGGTAAAACCATCGGGAGTCCGTGATTCCTGGGTCTCCCCCTCCCCCTCGCTTAACAACGCCAATGGCTCAGGCGGTTCGCGCCTACTTATGCTGCGACAGATTTACTCTGCCCGAAATCTGATCTGGATTCTCGCGCAACGCGAAGTTCAATCGAAATTTCAGGGTTCCACCTTGGGCGTACTCTGGATTCTTCTGACACCGCTTCTTATGCTGGCGGTTTATACCCTGGTATTTTCAACTGTCTTCAAATCGCGCTGGCCAGGGATCAATCATGACGGGCCATTCGCTTACGCGATCGTTCTGTTCTCAAGTCTCATTCTTTTCCAGATTTTTTCAGAGGTCATAGGTCGTTCACCGCTACTCGTAACGAGTAACCCAAACTACGTCACCAAGCTGGTCTTCCCGCTTGAAATCCTTCCAGTCGTCGCACTCATCGCGACGGTTATGCAGGCGATGGTCAGCCTTGGAATACTCCTGGTGTTTCATTTGTTCCTGATGGGCATTCCTCCCGCAACGGCATTGCTGGTGCCGATAGCGGTGACCCCTCTGCTTATGATGATTCTGGGGCTGAGCTGGCTACTGGCCTCACTCGGTGTTTTCCTGAGGGACTTAGGTCAGTTAATCGGCTGGATGGTCACCGTCATCATGTTCACCAGCCCGGTGTTTTTCCCCATGTCGTCAGTCCCTCCCCTGATGCAGAAGTGGATGCTGATCAATCCGCTCACCCTGCCCCTTGAGTGGGTCAAATCCCTTCTTTTTCTGGGAACCCTTCCCGAACCGAAGGGGTTCATCATTTACACAGTCGTCGCCGCGCTCGTTTTCAATTTGGGCTACTTGTGGTTCACGCGTACTAAGAAGGCTTTTGCCGATGTCCTCTGAGATCGTCCTGTCGGTGGAATCGGTCTCGAAGGCCTACAACATTTACGAGAAGCCTCAGGACCGGCTAAAGCAGATGCTGTTCCGGGGACGTCGAAAGTACTACGACGACTTCTGGGCTCTCCGTGACATCAGCTTCGAAGTCGCACGTGGTGAAACGGTCGGGATCATCGGTCGCAATGGCTCGGGTAAGTCGACATTGCTGCAGATCATTTCCGGCACTGTCACGCCCACCAGCGGCAAGGTAGCCGTGCAAGGCAGGATATCGCCGCTCCTCGAGCTTGGCAGCGGTTTCAACGGGGAATTCACCGGACGAGAAAATGTCTTTCTGAATGCTGCAATCCTCGGAATGTCGCGAGAACAGACTGAAGCGCGTTTTGATGAAATCGCCGCATTCGCCGATATTGGTGAGTTCATCGAGAGTCCGGTCAAGCATTATTCAAGCGGAATGTTTGCGCGACTGGCATTCGCAGTTGCAGTACATGTAGACCCCGAAATCCTTATCGTCGATGAAATTCTGGCGGTCGGTGATGCCGCCTTTCAGCGCCGGTGCATGCAAAAATTCTATGAAATACGCGACGGTGGATGCACCATCCTTTTCGTTTCTCACGATCGATACCAGGTCAACACCATCTGCCAGAGGGCTCTCTACCTTGAAAAGGGCACGCAGGTGCTGTTTGGCCCAGCCAGGCGAGTTGTTGACCGCTATGTAATCGATACCGAGGAGGCAATGGCCCGCAGCCAAGCGACAGTCAAAGCCGCCGCTCAAGCCCGAGCCCAGATCCGACGCACAGAAATACCCGCCGAGTCGAAGCCGGCCAGTCCAATTGAAAGTGCCAGCGGACTGGGCAAGTTGCAAGAGTCAGAGCCGCAGAGTGTTGACTCCTCTTCACTTGCAACGTCGCATCAGGTCCACGAACCGGAAGCTTTCTTCCGCATCAACTCCGTGACCCTGCTTGACGACAGCGGCAAACCCGTAGAAGTCGTGAAATGCGGCGCTGATCTGCGGCTGGTTATTGCATTTGAAGCGCTCAGTGACGAGCCGCCAGAGTTGATCAGCTTCGTCTTCAACCTGTACCGGCACGACGACACGTATATGTGCGGCACCACAACCCTAATGGACGACATCGGACCGCACCTGAGTGGCAAGCGTGGCCAAGTCTCCATTGACTTCCCCAATTTTCCGCTCTTGGCTGGGCGGTACAAATGGCGGGTGGCTATCAACGACGATCGTGGTTTCGTCGTTCACGCAGAAGCAAAAGAAGCCGCTGTTTTCGAAGTGGTCGATGATTTCAAGGCAATCGGGATGATCAATCTGCCTCGCCGTTGGACCTTCGAGATCGACGGATTGCCAGCCCGCCAACCGAAAAGGCTGTGAGAATGGAACGCCTAACATTCGGGCCGGAGTCGAGGTATGACTCGCTTGAAGCGGCCATTCATATTGCACGCTATGCACTGGTGAAAAGCATCTGCAAGGGGCGCACTGTCCTCGATATTGCCTGTGGCGAGGGCTACGGCACCGCCCTATTGGCTGACTGGGGTGCATCCGAAGTGGTGGGCGTCGATGTCAGCGCTGACACCATCGATCGCGCCCGAAAGCTGTTCACTCGTACGAATACAGATTTCGTACTTCAAGGGGGCGGTGACCTAAGTGCGACCCTCTCATCGCGTCAATTTGACGTGGTTCTGTCACTCGAGACCATTGAGCATGTTCCGGATGCGCACGCTTTCCTCATCAGCTTACGCGACCGGGTTTCCCCGGGTGGATCCCTGATTGTTTCCTGTCCGAACGACTGGTGGTATTTCCCTGGCGCAGAGGAGTCCAATCCATTTCATCAGCGAAAATACAGCTTCGAGGAATTCCGTAAACTCGTCTGCGAGGCGATTGGCGCACCTGACGCCTGGTACCTCGGAACCGGCGCGAGCGGCTACGCCAACGTAGCGCTGCATCTGCCATGCGCGCTAGAACCCGACGCGCCCCAGGACCGTATGATTGAGGCCAGGGATCTACCCTCCCTCCTGATCCCGTCGGCGCCCGGTAACACCCCTGACGTTTCAGGCGCCAGTTATTTCGTGGCCGCCTGGGGGCCCAATGCGCGAACACTCGAGTCCGCCTCTCTCGAACCAGTCCACATGGACGTGTTCGCTGCACGCCTGTCTCAAAACAGGGTCATGGACACCGAATCTCGAACCGCCGTTCAGCTTGCAGGCCTTCGCGCCATTGAATCGCGCATGCACCAGCTGGCCGCGCAATGGATTGCGCCGGAGATCTCTTCAATGGCGCTGGATCCAATGGACACGGCAGCTGCAAGCCGCGCGGCATTGCTGGCGGATGCGCTGGCCCGGGAAAACACCTGGCTTCGGGAACGTGTTGAATCGCTGCTTCAAGACAACGCAGCCAAACATGAGGCACTGGTGCAGGCACTTGCTGAAAAGCCTACCCCACCCGTTGATCTTGTACCTCGCGAAGACTACCTGCGCGCCACCGTTCGACTGGCGCATGCCGAGACTTCACAACATCAACTGCTCAGAGAAATCTCGGAGGTCCGTACGCTTTGCAACGAGCTGAATGCCGAACTGGAAGGACTGCGAGGCAGTGTCCCGGTCCCCATTGATCCTCGCGACGGACGACCGCCAGACCTGCGGGCGCGTTTTGAATCGCTGAGCCGCACAGTTGCCGAACTCGAGGCGCTTCGACTGCCCGCAGCCCGCTACTATCGACTTAGCCGGCTGGTTCCTCCGCTGCTACGTCGGATGGCCGTCAAGTTGGTACGGTCCATCCGCGGGAGTTAACGCCCGTGTCGTCCGGATCCAGTGCCCAGCCCGCCGACAACGGGCAAGCCATTCAACGCCTTGCATTCAGACCGAGGGTTGCTCTGCTGGTCGATACCCACGATTGGGCGTTCGGAAACATAGCGCGGCAAATCGTTCGGTATCTGTCTGGTCAGTTCGACTTCGTCACCATCCCGGTTGAATGGGTCGGTTCGATGCAACGGGCATTGTCGCTCTGTGAACAAGCCGATCTGATCCATGTGTTCTGGCGTGAATATCTAAGCCGCTTCGAATGGCCTGAGTTCAATCGCGAAACAGAGATCGTCTATGGCTCCATTGATCAATTCAAGTCAACAGTCATAGGTCGACGCGCGCTGACCACCAGTATTTACGACCACCTGTTCCTGGCGCCTGAGCAGGTGGCCGAACGGGCCAGACTGTTCCGTAAACTGGTGTCGGGTTACACGGTCAGTTCCAATCGGCTTCGGGCGATCTATTCCAGCCAACCGGGGTTTCCCTCTCCCGACGCCACGACCCCGGACGGTGTCGATCTGGGCATTTTCTCACCTGTACAGGCATCGCCCTCTCGAAATGAACTGATTGTCGGCTGGGTCGGCAACAGTCGCTGGTCGAGCAGTCTTTATGAGGACCATAAAGGATTGCACACCGTTCTGATTCCAGCTGTTGAGCAACTGAAAAACCAAGGGATCCCGGTTCAGCTCCGCCTAGCGGATCGCGCCGAGGGCTTTCGTCCGCAAGCCGACATGCCCGACTTCTACCGCGGTCTGGATGTCTATGTCTGTGCCTCATTACATGAAGGCACGCCCAATCCAGTCCTGGAAGCGATGAGCTGCGGCGTACCCGTCATCAGTACTGACGTTGGCATCGTTCCTGAAGTGTTCGGGCCGAAGCAGCGTTCGTTCATCCTGCCCGACCGTTCACCTGGCGCGCTTGCTGCTGTATTGCGCCGACTGCATGCAGATAAAACATTGCTGACGACATTGCGCCATGAAAATCTCGAGTCGATTCAGTCCTGGGACTGGTCGTTGCGAGTCAAGCCATTCGCTTCATTTTTCAACCAAATTCTGAGGCGCTCGAGGAGATGACAAGTCGCACTGGCATCGGGGCGCTTCGGCACGATATTGTCATCTGCGTGCTGTTCTTCAATCGACTTGAACAAACGCTTGAATGCATCCGTTCTTTCCTGCCCTCCGGTGTTGCCATCCATCTGTTGAACAACGGGTCTGAAGCAAGCGCGGTTCGGGAAATGGAGGAGGCGATGCGCTCCTATCCGCAGGTTCGGATGCTGGACGCTGGCGGCAACCGAGGCGTATCAGGCGGTCGAAACATGCAGATCGCCGATACCACTCAGCGGTGGCTGTTCTTTGTCGACAATGACATTACCGTCTCGACATCCAACTGGCTTGAACGACTTGCCTGTCACATTCTCGAGTGCCCGCAAGCAGAAGTGCACGTGCCAAAGCTTTATAACAAGCACGAAAGTGGATGGGGATACCTGGCCGACTTTCTTGTGGACGAAGCCGGGCGCTGCACTTTCCTCAGGACCGAATCCAATTTCGCCAACGCGTTTCCCGGCGGTGCTTCGGTAATCGACCGCAGACTATTCGAGCGTTTGGGTCGCTATGACGAAGACCTTTTCGTAGGTTTTGAGGATTTTGAATTTGCCATTCGTGCGGCACAAGAAAGTCTTCCTGTCCTGGCCAGGCGTGCGGACGATATTGTTCTGATTCACGACCATCGCGCATCCGCCAGCCAGGTCGACAAGCAGGCGGCTAAGGTTCGCTATGACCTGGACCGGATCACCCATTCGCACTCCGTCATTGCGCGCAAGCACGGCATTTTGCTGGACCCGAATTTTGCTGACTGGCTGAGCGAACAAATTCACCAGGTCACTGGAGAGCGACCCGAATCCTCCGCGGCGGTGTCTCCGGTACCGCCCTTCGTGGTCGCCGGTGCGACGGTGACTCCCATACACTGCACCCGCTCAAAGGTGCTGCTACTACTGCCTCTGGACAGGGAGCCGGCAGACTCCTTCTGGTTTCGTATGCGCGCAGTCCGGCAGTCCCGGCAGCGAGCCAAGACCTCGAACCTTGAATGTCATGTGCGAGCGCTTTCGGATCGTCCGGATCCTGGACTGCGGCGCCTGCTGGACACCTCTTTGGCTGAAGGCCTGATTGACGAATGGATCGATGCCAGAAAGCCAGATGACCGACTGACAATCGGAACATTGGACGGGTTCGACTTTGCGGCCTGGATCGGGGCCGGCCTGATCAATGGCGACTGGATATCTCGACTTGTCCAGGCCCTGCAATTCTCGAAACAAGGAGAGTTTCGTATCGCCCATACATCGACCTTGCTGCTCAAGGTCGATGGACGGGAAATACGTCTTGAATGCGACGGCACAGATCCGATGTTCGACCCTCTGGGAGCCCTGCATCGCTTAGCCTTTATGGCAGCCAGTCTGCAATGGCAGCGCTTCGAGAGTGGCTATTACACCGACTCGACCTCAGATCTGTCGCAGGCAGCACGTGGGTGGCTCCATGAATCGGTCAGGGTGGGCGCGGGCCACATCTGCCAGCCGGGCACGATGCTCTTTCTTCCCAACGAGGCTGACGGGCGCGTTGGGAATCTCGCCAAGAACATATGTGTGCCTGAGGCCACTCTGGCCGTACCTGGTTGGGACCCTTGGTTGTGGTTTGAGCAGCGCAATCTCCTTGGATTGACCCGTCACTATCCAGCGATGGAGGACTGGTTGAAACGCCCGGTCATCAAGTGGAGGCCCACGATCACTGAACCGACCGACTCGCTTCAGCAATTGCTTGGACAGGTACAGGTAGAAGGTGTGGCCCACATGCTGATCCTGCCCTGGCTCCGAAGAGGAGGTGCTGACAAGGCTGCTCTCTGCTACCTGCGCGCGCTTACAGAACACTCTGATCGCAAGGTCATCGCAGTGACAACCGAGCCAGGGGACTCTCCGTGGGATCGGTTTGTCCCGCCAGGAGTGACGTTGATTAATTGGCCTGCCCTCATCGGGGGCGCGGATGAATCCGCTGCACTCGACTCGTTGCTGATGCTAATCCTGAGCGCGCGAGTTCAGACGGTCCACGTGATTAACTCTCGTCTGGGATGGCAGTTGCTCCGATCGCGGGGCGAGCAGGTCGGGTCCGTGGCAAGAATCTATGCCTCACTGTTCTGGTACGGCCCATCGCCAGCGGAGCGGCTGCTTGGATATGCATCTGAATTTCTGCCGGATTCCGCTCGATATATTGATTCGGTTATTACCGACAATCAACGCTTTGCACGGCAATTGCAGCAGGACTACGGATTCCCGCAAGGCCTGTTTCATTGCGTTTACCATCCGACCGACCGGGTATCGAGCGTGCCGATCGTGTGCCGGTCAGTCGGTGCTCGAAAGCGCCTTCTGTGGGCGAGCCGCTTTGCGCCGGAAAAGCGTCTCGACTTACTGCTTCAGATCGCGACTGCGCTCCCCGAAATTGAGTTCCACCTGTTCGGCGATGCAGGTCATCATACTGCTGAACTTGAGGTGACGGTTACAGCTCTTAGGGAACTGGAAAACGTACGTTTACGTGGGGAATTCGATGGTTTTTCATCTCTTCCCATCGACGAATTTTCGGCGTTTGTCTACACCACGAGTTCCGATGGAATGCCGAATGTCGTTGTCGAGGCCATGGCATCAGGCTTGCCCGTGATCGCGCCGATGGTCGGTGGCATTTCGGAAGTGGTTGATACGACAACAGGCTGGCCGATCCAGGACGAGAATAGCGTACCCGAATACATCCGATGCATCGGAAATATGCTTGCAGATCCAGAGCAAGCGCAGTCCCGTGCACGGGCCGCGCTGGCCCGAATAGAAAAGCACCATGTGTTTGACGCGTTTGTCAGACAGCTAAAAGAAGTGCCAGGCTACCTGATTAGGTGACCCATGAAGATCGGCGCATTTCTGAAGCGACGCCCACCCCACAAGGCGGAGCACGAGCTGGTTGGAGGGTCCGGCCTCTTCGATGCCGCTTGGTATCTGAGGAGCAACCCGGATGTCAAGGCTGCAGTCATTCCCCCCCTCGACCACTATCTTGCCAACGGCGCTTCGGAGCTTCGAAATCCTGGGCCACTGTTCGATGCAAAGGAATATGCAGAGCGTTACGCCGATCAGCCGGCTGCTCGGGCAAACCCTCTCCTGCATTACTTGCGGAACGGAGGTAGTCGGGAGGAGTGTGTTGAACGTCTGCGCGCTGAAATTCGCAAATCAGGCCTTTTTGATGCTAACTGGTATCTCTCAACATACCCGGACGTCGCCGCCGCCGGGGCTGATGCGCTGGATCATTTCATCTGCAACGGCGCGGCTGAACTGCGCGATCCAAGCCCCTCATTCAATACATCCTGGTACCTGAAACAGGTTCAAGATCCACGGGCTACGGCCAACCCGCTGCTTTACTTCCTGCGTCACGGGGCGTCGATGCATATTCGGGTTGCGGAGATCCACAACAGCAATGCAATCGCAGCGCAACTGCTCAGCGATATTGAGCATCTGGATCCTGAACTGCCAAACCTGAAGCAGACTCTCGCCAATGGCCCGCTCACCGTTGTCGATGGCGTCCGGCGGGACGAGACCGCCGACGCATGGAACAGGCTCTTCGCGTCTCTGAATCAACCCTTCCAGCGCATGTTGTTTCTGCCGCGGCTGGCCCGAGGCGATGCGAACCAGATCGCGTTTTACGCGGCCCGAGCCACGATCGACCTGCACGGAATCAACTCCCTGCTGATCGTGGTCACTGACGGTTCAAGCACTGAGGCACTTGATGGCCTGCCCGCAGGCGCTCATGTCAGGATACTTGATGAGTATGGTTCAGACCTGAGCGCACAGGATCGGATGGAGTTGAGCTTGTGGCTGATTCAGGCTTTACGACCTCGCAACCTCCTGAACATCAACAGCATGGCATGCTGGGAGGTTTTACGCTCTCATGGCGCAGCACTGTCAACCTTCTGTGAACTGCATGCCGCACTGCTCGGCCGGGAATTCGATGACAGTGGCCTTGATATCGGCTACTCAAACGCCTACTTTCGACCATCGATTCAATATCTGAAGAGCGTTCTCTTCGACAACCAGAACTTCGCCGACGAACTGGCCGAGCAATTCGGCATGCCGCCCAGTATGCGATCCCGCCTGAAACGGGTTTATCAGCCCGCGCCATTTGCGCCGCGACGCGGCGCTCTTCTCGAAAACACGATTAAACCGATGTCAGTCCTCTGGTCGGGACGGTTTTGTCGCCAGAGGAACTTGGATTTGCTCATCGAAATCGCAAAACGCGGCCCGTCATTTTGCTTCGAGGTGTTTGGTGGCGGTGGGTCCGTCTATGGAGACAAGCTGGCTGTCGCATCCCGTGCGTCGGCAAATCTCACGACATACGACGGGTATCCGTCGTTTTCGGATCTCCCTGCCGACCGATTCGGTGCGTTCCTGTACACGACACTTTGGGATGGACTGCCAAACGTTCTCATCGCTGCCGCAGCAGCAGGGTTGCCGATCATCGCGCCAGCCGTGGGCGGTATTCCCGAACTGGTGGATGAATCAACCGGCTGGCTGATCAGGGATGCGCGTAATCCGCAGGCTTACCTTGATGCTCTCAAGGACATCAACGATTCCCCCCAAGAGGCGACACAGCGCACCGATAAGATGCGCCGGCGACTGCTTCAGAGGCACTCCTGGACTGCCTACCTGGAGTCTTTGAACGTCCCCCCTTCGTTTCTGAGCTAACGTCGATGGACATCACGGTGATCCTGAACGGGCATAGAGAAGGGATCCTCGCACACCCCTCTTGCAGCAGTGTGGAGGTCGCCATCGGCCAGGCCAGAGATGCTGGTATTTCGGTTGAGGCATTAGTGGTCCTGGACCGACCCGACCCAGAGACGATCGAGTTTTTTTTCAATCGCATACCTGCCGACTGGTCGACTCGAACCGTCGACTTTGGTGACCTCGGGATGGCTCGTAATGAAGGGGTGCGTCACGCCAAAGGGCACTGGATTGCCTTCTTGGACGCCGATGACCTGTTCGGAACGAACTGGCTACTTGAGGCCTACCGCGCAGCGGTTGCCGACCAGCGCTTAGTGGTTTGGCATCCGGACGTCAACGTCTATTTCGGACAGGGACAGCGCATTTTTAAGCACAGGGATATGGACGAACCCGATTTCAATGCGTCTGGTCTAGTGTGCTCGAATTTCTGGACAGCGCTTTGCTTCACTCGCAGGAGCCTGCTCATACAAGCACCTTATCCCCGAACACAACTCGACCGTCAGATAGGCTTCGAAGACTGGTCCTGGAACATCGATGTACTCAGCCGGGGAGCTATCCACAAGATAGTGCCAAATACCGGTCACTTCATCCGACTGAAGGGAGACGCTTCATTGGCCCGTCAAACGGCTGCGGCCAGATGCATTCCCCACCCGACCGAATACTTCCGAAACCGGATTAAAGAGCAATAGCGCACATCTCACCCATGCCTCTCCGACTGTTGCGCAAGCTGCGCCGAACCGCATCGTTCAGCCGATATGCCTTTTCGAAAGGACGCGACTGGTATATCCGAAAAGGTCGAATGCCGAATCCTTCGGAGTTGACTTTGCTGGCCCGGAAAGCCTTCCACGCATTCCGGCATTCGGCAGCAGCCATCCGGTCGGATTCTCGATTGCCGCGTGGGTTCAATTTGCCCTCACCGCTTGAAACCTATGACGCCTGGCTACAGTTCAACCAATGGAACGAGCTACGCCAGCAGGCATTGGATCAGCGACTGGTAGCGCTGCCTGAACCGCCACTCATTTCCATCGTCATGCCGGTATTCAATCCGCCGGCGGCGCACTTCGAGCGCGCGATCCAGACCGTACTGAACCAGCGGTACACACATTGGGAACTGTGTCTGTGCGATGACCGCAGTACCGACCCGGGTGTACGAGCGAAGTTGGAGAAGCTGGCGGCAAGCGATCCGCGTATTCGCCTGATTTTCCGAGAAGAAAACGGCAACATCAGTCTCGCGACCAATTCGGCCGCGTCCATTGCCAGCGGCGAATTCCTGGCCTTTCTTGATCAGGATGACGAGCTCACACCGGATGCGCTCGGCGAACTGGTACTGCATGTTGCCGAAAACCCCGGCACCGATATCGTCTACAGCGACGACGACAAGATCGATGCGCAGGGCAAGCGCTTTGCGCCTCAGTTCAAACCCGACTGGTCGCCCGAGCTGCTGCTGTCCTACATGTATTTCAGTCACCTCTGGATGGTCAGACGCTCTCTGTTCGAGGCGGTGGGCGGTGCTCGGGTCGGGTATGAAGGGTCTCAGGACTACGATCTCGCGCTGCGTGTCACCGAGCGGGCGCGCCGAATCGGTCATGTGCCCAAGGTGCTCTATCACTGGCGAGTCCTGCCAGGCTCCACCGCGCAATCTGGCAAGGCCAAGCCAGACAGCCTGGAGGCCGGTAGGCGGGCCGTGGGGGATGCGCTGGTTCGCCGAGGCATTGTCGGCGAAGCGGTCCAACCCGCGTGGGCCGTCGAAGGCGGGCTCGGTATTTTTGCCGTCGAGCGGCCAGACGACGGACCCCGTGTAACCCTGGTCATTCCGACTCGCAACTCACTAGACGTGCTCAAAACCTGCATCGATTCGTTAGCTCTCACCAGCTATCGCAACTATGAGGTGCTGATCGCGGACAACGACAGCGATGATCCGAAGACCCTGGCTTTCCTTCAGGGCTGTGGCCACCGCATCATGCGAATCAGCAATCCGCCTAGCGGGTTCAGCTTTGCCTGGGTTAACAATCGCGCGGTCGAGACGGTCGACAGCGAATTTGTTCTTTTCCTGAACAATGACACTGAGGTGAAGGATCCGCGCTGGCTCGGCCGGATGGTTGCCTACGCGTGCATCGACGGCGTGGGCTCGGTAGGCGCACGACTGCTCTATCCAGATGGCCGAGTGCAGCACGCTGGTGTGATTCACGGGATGTACGACGGCATGGCTGGGCCAGCCAACAAACTGCTGCCGCATTGGCACAACGGATACCTCTCGTATGCCGCGGTCAGTCGAAACTATCTGGCCGTCACTGCAGCCTGCCTGCTCATGCCGACGGCCCTGTTCCGTTCTCTCGGAGGGTTCGACGAGCAGTCCTTTGGCGTTGCGTTCAATGATGTCGACCTGTGCTACCGGATCGCCGAACGCGGGCTTCGAAACGTCTATTGTGCCGGCGCTGAACTGATCCATCACGAGGGCCATTCGCGTGGATTCGACGACAACCCGGCCGAGGAGACCGCGTTTCGCCGCCGCTATCGCGCAATGGTAGACCCTTACTACAACCCGAATCTCTCGCTGGCCAACGAGCGCTTTGAAATTCTGCCGCGCGCATCCGACCTGCGCCCTCCGGCTGCGCCTGTTCGCGCGCTCATGGTCGCCTTCAATCTGAACCTGGAGGGCGCGCCTTACAGCCAGTACGAACTGACCGTCGGACTCAAGCGCCTGGGCCGGGTCGACCCCGTGGTCTATTGCCCGGAAGACGGGCCACTGCGCCAACTGTACGAAGCCGAAGGCATCGACGTGGTTGTTGCCTCGCATCCGCTGCGCGATGTGTACACCGAACCTGCCTATGACGAAGCCATCGAGCGGTTTGCCGCGCTCATTTCCGGCCTGAAGGTTTCGGTCGTCTATGCCAACACCCTGCAAACCTTCTATGCCATCGAGGCGGCCCGACGCCTTAAGCTGCCGTCCATCTGGAACCCCCGTGAAAGCGAGCCGTGGCAAGGCTATTTCGCTCATTTTGGCGAAGCGATTTCAGCCAGGGCACTTAAGTGCTTTTCTTATCCCTATCGGGTGATCTTTGTGGCCCATGCCACCCGGAATGCCTGCGAACCGCTCAATTCCCGCGGCAATTTCATCACGATCCACAACGGGATCGACCCGGATCGCGCGGCCAAGGAGCGCGCGCAATACACACGCGACGATGCGCGGCAGACACTGGGGCTGGCCGCTGACGACATTGCCGTCTTACTGCTCGGCACAGTGTGCGAGCGCAAGGGGCAGCTCGATCTGGTCCAGGCACTGGCGAAACTGCCGTCCGGGCCGGCCAGCCGACGCCTGCGCGTCTTCATCGTCGGCGACCGCCGCAGCGCCTACAGCCAGTCGCTGCATGAGGCGATTGCTCGCCTTGAGCCATCCATGCGCGACAGGGTGTCGGTGATCGAAGAAACCCCCGACGCTCCGCTCTATTTTTCAGCGGCCGATGCCTTCGTGTGCAGCTCGCGCGTCGAAAGCTATCCGCGAGTGATTTTGGAAGCCATGTCGTTCGGACTACCCATCATCACCACTCCGGTCTTCGGCATCAGCGAGCAGGTCGTTAACGGGGTGAGCGCATTGGTCTATTCGCCTGGCGATGTCGACACACTGGCGGCTCATCTGCAAAAACTCGTTGAGGACAAAGCACTTCGGTCCCGCCTGGCTCGCAATTCCAGCCTTCGACTCGATCGCCTGACCAGCTTCGACGAGATGATCGCTGGCTATGCCGACGCATTTGCAGGCGCCTATCTCAGCGCGTCCGGCGAGCAGGGCTGATTATGTGCGGCATCGCAGGCATCATCCATCCCAGCGCGTCGCATCCGCTGATCGAGGCCATGACCGACATGATGGTCAGCCGAGGCCCGGATGGCGCAGGTTTTCATGTAGAACCAGGCATCGCCATGGGTATGCGACGTCTTTCGATCATCGACCTCGCGCACGGCTGGCAACCGTTGCGCTCAGGCGAAAACCAGGTCATCGCGTTTCAGAACGGCGAGATCTACAACCACCGCCGGTTGCGCGGGCAGCTGCAGTCCTTGGGCTATGCCTTCGCTACCGACAGCGACACCGAAGTGATCGCCCACGGGTACCACGCCTGGGGCGCGACGGAACTTGCCCGGCGGCTCGATGGCATGTACGCCATTGCGATTCTCGATCGTCGTCGGCAGGTGCTTTGCCTGATCCGGGACCGGCTTGGAGAAAAGCCGCTATTTTTCCTGCGCGCCGATGGCGGCTTCGCCTATGCATCTGACCTTCGTATTCTGGCGTCCCTGCCAATGTGCGAACCCGCACCGTGCATGGCGGCACTGGATGACTACCTGGCGCTGCACTACGTGGCAGGCCGCAAGACCATCCTGGAAGGGATTCAGCGCGTGCTGCCAGGTGAAATTATGGAGGTGCCGCTCGATGGTGGTCAGCCGACCCTGCGAACCTACTATCAGGTTCCGGTCGGACGCGAAGAAGCAGTGAGCGATGAAGACCTTGCCCGCATCGTTGAAGAGGCCGTGGCTTCGCGACTGATTGCGGACGTACCGGTGGGCGTATTTCTGTCCGGTGGTCTGGACAGTTCGATCATCGCGGCCATTGCAGCGCGACACCAGCAGGGTATTGCCACCTTTTCCATGGGCTTTCGGTCGGCGCGTCACGACGAAAGTGAATACGCCCGGTACTTGGCCGACCAAATCGGCAGCCAGCATCACCACTTTGTCTTTGATGAACGCAACTTTGCCGAGCTACTGCCGCTGGTTGCGCGAGCATTGGACGAGCCGGTGGGTGACCAAGCCCTGCTGCCAGTCTATTGGCTCTGCAAGGAAGCCAGTCAACATGTGAAGGTAGTCCTGGCTGGCGAAGGCGCGGACGAAGTCTTTGCAGGCTATAGCTACTACAGCGCATTTGCCGAAACACCAAGCCTAAGGCAGCGCCTGCGCGAACTGCTGCGACGCAGGGCCGCTTCGCCCACGGTATCGTCGTTGCATCGCAGTGCGCACGGCATGACCCCTTCCGGCTTTCCGCTGCTCACGGATGCCGCCGGGCGCGCTGCGCTGGGCATACCGGTGCCAACCACTGTCGACGCCTGGGAAGCCAGCCTCATGGCACGGCTCGACGAAACCACCGATCCGCTTCAGCGCGCGACCACGGCTGACCTGCTCACCTGGCTGCCCGATGATTTACTCGTGAAGTTCGATCGAATGGCCATGGCGCACAGCCTCGAAGGTCGGGCGCCATTCCTGGATCCCAGGGTGGTGGCCGCTGGCAATGTCCGACTGCGGTCATCGGACCGCATGCGAGGTGATGTCAGCAAAGTGGCGCTGCGTCGAGTAGCCCGACGCTGGTTGCCCGAAAAAATCTTCGAGCGTCGCAAGCAGGGGTTCGTGTTGCCCATGCGCGGCTGGATTGCCCAGTGGATTGCCGACCACCAAGATGTGGAAAGGTTCTTTGCTGACATTCCTCGATTCGGGCCAGCTCTGGCAGGGATTGGCGGGATGCTCAAGGACTCGGTAGAGCGCGATCCGGGACGCGAACGGTTTCACTTCGCTGCCATTTTGCTGGGCGAATGGGCGCTGGCTTTCGAAAGTCGGCTGAAGCAAGATCGCAATCACCTGCTTGCCAGCAGCAGGTCTAACGCTCGGCCATAGCACCGAGCGCAACGCTCAGCGCGATTGGTCGTGGCAACTAGTCCCGTGCCAGACCCGTTACGAAACAACACAGCAAGCCGAGCCGGTGCCGCAATGCCGTGACTATCGAGCGACTGCGTGACGGCGTGGCGTTTGAACCATGTCGTCGATATCTCAGCAGAGGTTCGGCAAGGTATGAGACCCGGCCCATGCGACTTGCCATGACCCCGAGCCACATATCGTGCATAGGCGCACATTCAGGAATGGGTAGAGCCCGGATCAGCAATTCCTTACGAACCGCCATGCTGCAGCCCATCCATCGACTGCGCAGCAAGGTCTGCACCCAACTGCCGGCAAAGCCGCCCCGTGTGTGCATCCAGGAGTCCGCCAGAACGCGGTTATCCTCGTCGATCACCCGCGAATCGGCGATGACGAGGATGCATCCAGGATCAGCTTCAAAAGCAGACAGGTATCGGCTGCGTTTGTCCGGCTCCCAGAGATCGTCCTGATCGGCAAGAAAAACAATCGGGCGATCGGCCAAGCGAAGCGCATGCTCAAAGCTTCGAATTGCTCCGCGCCGCGCCGGATGGCGTACGGCGCGAATTCGAGGGTCTGTCTGGGCGAGGATCCAGTCCCAAGTGCCGTCCTCGGAGGCGTCATCGACGATCACCACTTCATCGCCCGTTTCGAGCTGGGTCAGGATGCTGTGCAGCTGGGTAGGCAGAAAGCGCAGCCCGTTGTGGGTCGCCATAGCCACCGACACGACAGCAGCAGAGTGAGAGAACGGGTTGGGCGTCATGACAGGTCAGCGGGCACTTCGGCTAGACTGCGGCGGCCAGTGTCGACGGCCCGCCGGGCCTGATTGTGCCACCCCTGCTCCCCCTCCAGGCCGATGCCCGCCGGACTGCCAGATGACCGTTCCGACATGAACACGTCTCGAGTCGATGCCGTCATCGTCAACTACAACGCTGGGCCCCTTCTGCTAAGAAGCGTGCAGGCCCTACTTGCATGCCCCGCCGTCGTCCGGGTGGCGGTATCGGACAATGCATCGGAAGATGGCAGCCTTGAGGCGGTCGACAGCCGTTTTAGACCGGATGATCTGAAGGCGCGATTACTACTGCAGTCCAACCACGCCAACCTCGGCTTCGGCCGAGCCTGCAACATCGGCTACACCCTGACCCAGGCCCCCTACATCCTCTTCATCAACCCCGACTGCATCGTTCAACCCGACAGCGTCGAGCGTCTCATCGCTGTGCTCGAGCAGCATCCCGACATGGGGATGGTCGGGCCCATGATCCTGAATCCCGACGGCAGTGAGCAGATCGGCGCACGGCGCACCACGCCCACACCAGGACGAGCCTTCATCAAGGCCTTCGGCTTGTCGCGCGCGGCCGCTGAATGGCCCGGTCTGTTCAAGGATTTCAACCTTCAGAATGAACCGGTCCCGTCCCAGCCCACCGATGTCGACGCCATCTCAGGTGCCTGCATGCTGGTCAGGCGAACGGCGATCGATCAGGTCGGCCTCTTTGATGAGGGCTACTTCATGCACTGCGAGGATTTGGACTGGTGCATGCGATTTCAGTTGGCGGGCTGGCGTGTGGTGTTTGTGCCCGATGCGGTGGTCATGCATGAAAAAGGCGTCAGCAGCCGCTCGCGCCCTGTTTTTGTGGAGTGGCACAAGCATCGCGGCATGGCGCGCTATTACCGCAAGTTTTTCACCCGTCGCTATCCGCTGGTGCTCCTGCCCTGCGTTCTGTTGGCCATCTGGCTGCGCTTCGCGTGGGTGGCCGCGCGCCATACGCTCATGCGGCTGATCAAACCGCAGCCGGCGCGGCAGGCCTGAGGCGACATGCTGGCCTTACAGGGTCCGTGGTGGGTAAACGCCGGCTTGTCAGCGCTGGTGACGATCTTGGTGATCGCTGCCATCCTGCGCAGCCAGCTGGTCAGCCGGATGCTCGATCAGCCGAACGAGCGGTCACTGCATGTGCGGCCGGTGCCTCGCATCGGCGGGCTGGGCATGCTGGCGGGCCTGCTCGTCACCACGCTGGCGTTCGGCAACGATCTCCCCTGGCCCCTGTGGCTGGCGCTGGCGCTGGTCGTGGGCGTGTCGCTGCTGGACGATATACGCAGCGTTTCGGCTGCAGTACGCATGCCGATACACCTGGCAGCCGGCGTGCTGATGGCGTGGATGGCGCTGCCTTCTTCGGCGGCGGTGTGGATCTTGCCCTTGGCTGTCGCACTCGCCTGGATGATCAACCTGTACAACTTCATGGACGGCTCCGACGGTTTGGCCGGCGCGCAAGCCTTCTTTGGATTCGGTGCCATGACCTGGGCGGCACTGGGCAGCCATGAGCCCGGCCTGGCCTCGACGGCGGCTGCTCTGGCCAGCGCAGCACTGGGCTTTCTGTTGTTCAACTGGCCACCTGCGCGCATTTTCATGGGTGACGCCGGCTCCACCTCACTTGGCCTGTTGGCGGGTGGCTTGGGAGTGTGGGGCGTGCAACAAGGCGTGTGGTCGCCGCTGTTCCCGGTCCTGGCCTTTCTGCCCTTCATTGCCGACGCATCGCTCACCCTGGCTGACCGCATCCTGCGACGCCAGCGCGTCTGGCAGGCGCACCGTGAGCATGCCTACCAGCGGCTGAACCTGAGCGGCTGGGGACACCGCCATACTGCCCTGGCCTATGGCCTGTGGATGTTTTTGTGCGCTGGAACGGCACTGATAGGCGATGTTCAACCGACCGGCCCGGACTTTGATGTCTCGTTCTCCTACGCCTTTGTGCTGATGGCAAGCGCCGTGCTTTGGGGTATTGTTCGATTTTCGCCTTGGTTGCGGCGCAGCAATCGGGGCTGATCCACTTTGTCCATCGCCTGGCATCCTGGCAACGCATGACCCGACGCATCGCCCTGGGGCCTCAAACGCTCATCGCCATCGCCTTCGACATGCTCGTTGCGGGCGGAGCTTGGGCGCTCGCCTTCATAGCGCGCTACCAGTTTTCGATGGCGCCGGAGCAGTTGTCCATCCTGCTCGCCACGCTGCCCGTGGTCGTCGCCATCGAATTGGCTTGCTTCGTCTATTTCGGTCTGTACCGCGGCATCTGGCGCTATGCGTCCATGTACGACGTCAAGCGCATCGTCACCGCAGTGGGTGTAGCTGCACTGATCGTGCCGGTGGTACTGCTGCTGTGGCGTCACGGCCTGGGCGTGCCGAGGGTGCTGTACTTCATCAATCCGCTGATGCTCATTCTGTTCATGGGCGGCGGGCGCATCGTCTATCGCTGGTGGAAAGAGCACCGGCAGTTCAGCGAACTCAAGCGCCAGGGGCGTCCGGTGTTGCTCATGGGTGCGGGCGACGGCGCCCGCCGGTTGCTGCTGGAACTTGAGCGCAGCCCATCCTGGCAGGTGGTGGGTCTACTGGACGACAACCCCGCCAAGGTGGGTCGCGATATTGCCGGCTGCACGGTCATGGGTACCTGGGAGCAGGTGCTGGGCATTGCGCGGCGCACCGACTGCCGCCATGTCATCTTCGCCACGCCAGGCGCCAGCCAGGAGGCCCGTCGGCGTGCCTTCGATCTGTGCGAAAAAGCAGGGCTGGATCTGATGGTCGTGCCCGATCTGGACCAGCTGATCGGCAGCCCCAGAAAGCTCTCCGAAATTCGTCACATCGAACTCGACGATCTGCTCGGGCGCGATGAAGTGCAACTCGACAGCAGCGGGCTGACGCGCCAGCTCAACGGCAAGATCGTCATGATCACCGGTGCAGGCGGCTCCATCGGTTCAGAACTGTGCCGCCAGATTGCCCGCTTCTCTCCACAGGCCATGGTGCTGTTCGAGCTCAACGAATACGCGCTTTATCAGGCTTCGGAAGACCTTCAGCGTCTGTACCCGGAAATTCGCATCTGGCCGATCGTGGGTGATGTGAAGGACCGTCGGCGCCTGCAGGAAGTATTTGAGCGTTTCCAACCCACTGTGGTCTTTCATGCAGCGGCCTACAAGCACGTGCCCATGCTTGAAGAACTCAACAGTTGGGAGGCTGTGCGCAACAACACTCTGGGCACGCGGGTACTGGCAGAAGTGGCCGCGGCCAGCGGCATCGAAAGATTCGTCTTCGTCTCCACCGACAAGGCCGTCAATCCCACCAACGTGATGGGGGCGAGCAAACGGCTCGCCGAGCTGCTGTTGCAGCGTATTCACCTGCGCAGCGGCCTGCCCGTGGTGATGGTGCGCTTTGGCAATGTGCTGGGCTCAAGCGGCAGCGTGATCCCCAAGTTTCGAGAGCAGATTGCCCGTGGCGGCCCAATCACCGTTACACACCCCGACATCACGCGCTACTTCATGTCGATCACCGAAGCGGCACAACTGGTGCTGCAAGCTGGCCAGATGGGCGCTGGCAACGAAATCTTCGTCATGGACATGGGTCAGCCCATGCGCATTGCCGACCTGGCTCGCGACATGATTCGGCTTTCCGGGTTTTCCGAGAACGACATCGGCATTCGCTACACCGGCCTGCGTCCCGGCGAGAAGCTCTACGAGGAACTGCTGGCAGGCGACGAGACCACTCTGCCTACCCGGCATGCAAAGCTGCGCATCTCCAAGGCGCTGGAACCAGTGTCGACCGAATGGGAAGCTCAGGTGCTGGACTGGCTTGGTAGCGAAGGATCGGGCAGCGACTCACAAGTGCGCGGATGGCTGCGAAGCTTCGTGCCCGAGTACGCACCCCCGGCCGATCTGGAAGTGGTGGATCCGAGCACTGCATTGCTAGCCTCTGGCTCGGATTCGGCCTCTACTGCGGTCGGGGCTGTTGAGCCGGTTCGCCTGGTGCTGGTCGCAGGCGGTGGCGAGCAGCCAGTCAGCGCGCGTGGCAACATCTCGGGTCAGAGTTGACGGTCCTCGCCCTCTGTTCGCTGCCCGAACGCGGACATCGCGTGCAGATCGATGAAGAGTTGATCCTGATGCTCGATCCATCCTGACCAGGTCCGGGTCAGGTCGAATCCGCTCCGACCATGTTCGCGTAATCCTCATGACCATCGCTATCGGCGACCTCCAAGGCTGTCACGGCCGCCTGCAGGCCCTGCTCAAACACGCCGACCCTGGCGCTGACCGTAACCTCTGGTTTGCAGGCGACTTGATCAATCGCGGCCCGCATTCCCTGAAGGCGCTCAAGAAGGTGATTGGGCTGGGAGAGCGCGCAACAGTGGTCCTGGGTAATCACGATCTGCACCTGCTGGCCACCGCCACCGGCGCGCGCAAACCGCATCGCAGCGACACGCTTGACGAGATTTTGTCAGCGCCTGATCGCGAGGCATTGATGCTGTGGCTACGCACAAGACCTATGGCGCATGCCGATCGCGGGTACCTCATGGTGCACGCCGGGGTATTCCCGCAATGGAGCTGCGAGCAAACCCTGGCCCTGGCCAGTGAAGTGGAAACGGTGTTGCGCGGCCCGCATTGGGCGGACTTTCTGCACACCATGTACGGCAACACTCCCGATGCATGGAGCGATACGCTAAGCGGCGATGATCGGCTGCGTGCCATCGTGAATGCGCTTACCCGCATGCGTTTCGTCGATGCGCAAGGGCGAATGGACTTCACTGTGAAAGAAGGCGCAGATAGCGCACCTGAGGGCCTCATGCCGTGGTTCGATGCGCCCGGGCGCCTCACGACAGACGTGACCGTGATCTTCGGTCACTGGTCGACGTTGGGCTTAGTCATGCGACCCAATCTGATTGCGCTGGATACCGGCTGCGTGTGGGGCGGCGCACTGACCGCAGTTAGGCTGCAGGACCGTGAGGTGTTTCAGGTGAAGTGCCCGAAGCACAAGGACCCGGCGGCGCATTAATCATTTCGACTGCGTCGCCGATGAGAGGCGGCTTAGTCGGCACCGCTATTGTCAGAGCGAAGCGAGAGACCGCGCATGTGCTGGGAACGCACGCAGTAACTTGCTGTCCATCGTGAAAAGCTTGATGTCCAATTGCATGGCGAGCGCGGCGAACTCGCAGTCATAGGCCGAACAATCGCTTTGTCTGACCAGGTCGAGAACTTGTTTTGAATCGACCTCGTACTCTTTGCCCGCCAGCAGGCTCTCTGCCTCCGCCTGCAGGCTGCACACCTGCTCGAAAGTAAGCGTTTTGCGCCGCAGGTAACCCGACAAGACACTTCGGAATTCGCTGCGCCAAAGAATTGGCGCCGCCCATTCCGGATCTCGCTTGAGCAGTGCCTCAGCGTTGGCAGTCTCAGCAGTGGGCAGCAAGAGATACGCCAACACGTTGGTGTCCACCACGATCAAGGACGTCCCTCCTGCCTCATGGTCTCGATATCTTGCGGGTTGAATTGACCACTTGGCAGCGCACCTCGCAGTGCACGCACGCGGCCCAGTCGTTCGTCCACGCCTACCCGGGTCGAATGCAAAGCGGCCTCCAGGCACACGATCGCTTCACTGTTCAGGCTGCGTCTGTGCAACCGAGCAGAGGCTTTCAGACGCAAGTACACCTCGTCTGGAATGTTCTTCAAAGTCAATGTCGTTGCCAATGGACGCCCCCAAAACGAAACCATATAGGAACCACTTTGGTTTATTTACGGTTCTTCGTCAACTTCGGGCAACGGCCGCAGAGGTGGACTTTTCGGCAGTCTCGTTGAGACATTGGTCTTCGCTGCTCACATTGAGTTGACTCAAATCCATGCGAATCAACTCCCCTGAGCAGTGACGTTACTGCGTGGCGTCTCGAACAACAAAATTGTGATCTGACCCCAATAAAAATCACGCGGCGCGGGCGGTGCGCAGGCTCTCGGGGATCTCGTCGTCCAGGGGCAAATTCAGGCGGGCGGCAATGGCGAGGCGGGCACGGCGCGCGATCTCCTGACGGGTCAGGCCCTCGGGCGCGATCTGCGGCAGCGCATGCACCTGCACGATCAGGCGCGGGTGCCCGGTGATGCGCCACAGCGACTGCATGAAGGTGGTGTCGCCCACGTAGAGGGCTGCGTGGCTCGGTTCGCCATCAGGGTCGACATAACGCAGCCCGACCGGCACCAGCGGCGATTGCGTCTCAAGCGCTGCCTGCACGAGGTTGCCGTGAAAGGGCAACAGGCAACGGCCGTCACTGGTGGTGCCTTCGGGAAAAACCGCAGCGCGATGCCCCTGCGCGAGCTTGGCACCCATGCTGCGAATGACGCCGTGCACCGCATGGCGTCGGCCGCGCTCGATGAACACCGTGCCGGCGCGCGCCACCAGGGTGCCGGCCAGCGGCCACGAGGCGATTTCAGCCTTGGCGGCAAACGACGCCGGGGCCAGGCTGTCGATGGCGAAGATGTCCAGCCATGAAATGTGATTGACCAGCAGCAGCCGACCCTCGCCCGCACCATGACGCCCCCGCAATGACGACAGAGGCTGCGCACCCGGTGCGGTGTATTCCTGCACCCGCGCACCACACGCTCGCATGAGCAGCCGCGACCAGGTGGCAATCAGCCACTCACGGCGCGCATCGCCCACGAGCGGAAAGATCGCGAAGACCGTGAACAGCCCGCCCAGAAGCAGGGCAATGAGCGCGGGGATTCGGTAGAGGCGGCGCACAAAACTTAGTCCGCTGCGCACAAGGCTCGCATCGCGAGAACAAAAACCTGCGACTCAGCAATGAGCACTTGAGCTTCCTGCGCGGTCACCGACTCATTCCGGTAATCAGCGACCAATCTGATTTCCTCGGCACGCTTCAAGCTCTTTCCCAATTCACGCGAAACAAGCCCCGGTTTGACAAGGCTTAAGCCGAAGGCTGCGATCAAGCCGCGATGTGCCTTACCCTCGGCAAAGGGACCATCAGCATCATGGACCATCAATGCTGCGCGCGCCGCATCAAACATGGCGAAATACGCTCGGTTGCATGCACCATCCACATCGCCTGCTTCAAGGAGCATCCGCGCCGAATCACAGGCTCGTTGCGCCTTGCTCAGCAATACTGCCGCGGCCTGCAGTCCTGTCACAGGCGAACACCCTCGCGCGCAATATTGCGCAACAGTGCGGGGTTCACATAAGCATCCGGATGCGCCCATTCCTGATGCCAAATCGGAAGCGGAGAAATATCGATACCAGTCTCCATCAGCACATCGAATGCGATATCCGCCAAAGCGAGCTTGACCGGCAGGAACCGGGCCGGCTCGCCCGTCAGCAACACGGCCACGTCCGCATCGCTGGAAGGTCGGTGCGTGCCACGCGCTCGGCTCCCAAAGAGCATCACGTGATCCATCTCATAGACCTGCGCCACACGCTCAGCGAACAGGCGCACGGCATTGCGGGTAGGGGCGTCGATCTTCACGCCGCCGCCTCAAACACCACCCGTCCCCCCACCACCGTCCATCGCACCCTGCCCTGCACTTCCCGATTGGCAAAGGGTGTGTGATGCCCCTGGCTGCGCAGCGTGCTACGCGACACCACCCAGGTGCCTGACGGATCGAACACGCACACATCGGCTGGCGCACCGGGAGCAAGCGCACCACCGCCACAGGCCGCGATGCGCTCAGGGTCGGTTGTGATGCGCGCCAGCGCCGTGGTCAGCGGCACGCTGTGTCGCCTGGCCCATGACAACGTCAACGGCAGCAGCAACTCCAGCCCCGTCACCCCCGGCTCGGCCTCGCCAAACGGCAACAACTTCGCATCATCGTCCACCGGCGTGTGGTCAGAGCAGATCGCATCGATCGTGCCATCGGCCACCGCCGCGCACAGCGCATCGCGGTCACGCTGCGAACGGAAGGGAGGCTCCACACGACACGACGAATCGAAGTAACCGATATCCACATCGGTCAAATGCAAATGATGCACAGCCACATCGGCC
>JBIKKG010000296.1:0-3987 GCA_044360485.1 Burkholderiaceae bacterium
TTCACTGGTCCGAATCGCCTGGCCCGATCCAATGGGCACGGTCACGGACGCCGACCGTGCTCGCGTGGCGCATCCAAGCCCCGCTCAAAACTTAGCCCGAAGCGATGTGGTGGTTGTTCGCGCGAGTCCACCGGCGCAGACGCCCGTCATTGCACAGGACGCCGTGGGCGAGGCGATCCGCGTCGATGCGCGCATCGGGATTGCCAATGGAAACGGTGTGGCCGGGCTGGCCCGTGCGCTCAAGTTGCAGTTGGCTCAGGTAGGCCCCTATGCGACGACCACCCGGAATTGGGTCAACTTCGAGCAACGGGAAACCCGCGTCTATCATCGGCCTGGTTTCGAGATCGTGGCCAACAAGGTGAGCCAGGCGCTTCCTATTGAGGTGCCCACTGGGGTGCTGACACCCGCAGCGCTGGGCGGGCGCGATGTGCTGGTGGTGCTTGGGCAGGACATCAAGTCCTTGTCCGGTGCGCGGGTCAAGGGCGCCGAGCCGCTGGCAGCCTTGCCCGTCGCTAAGTCCTCGTTCGTGTCGAGCCGGTCCGTGCACAACGAGGCGACGGACGTCTCGAAACTGTAAGGAGGCAGTGGTGAGAAGGTGGCGCCTTGCACGTTCATCGGGTCAGCGCGGGGCTGCAGCGGTCGAGTTTGCGCTGGTCGTTCCCCTGCTGCTGGTGCTGCTGTTCGGTGTGATGCAGTTCGGCTGGCTGATGAATAGCTACCTGATGGTCAACCAGGCCACGTCTTCGGGATCAAGACTGTTCTCGACACAGCGCGGCTATGACAATCCGTGCACGAAGGCTTTCACCGCAGTCACGAGTGCTGCGGCCGGGCTGACCACTGCGAACATCACCATGTCGTGCTCAGTCAATGGTGCAGCCGCGTGCAGCACATGCGCGGGCGGAAGCTGTGCCACTGATGCGAGCTGCAAGACGCAGTTGATCAGCAACGCAGGCAATCCGGCGACGGTCACTGTCAGCTATGCCTTCACGCCGCTGATTGCCAACTCCCTGTCCGCGCTGAACATGCCGACTGAACTCAGCGCCACCGCAACAGACCAGGTGCAATGATGCTTGCAAGGCCACAGCGCGTATCTTCAATGCGTGTGCGCCAGTCTGGCGCCGTGGCCGTGTTGGTGGCGTTGTCGATGACCGTCCTGATGGGTTTCGTGGCGCTGGCGATCGACACCGGGAGGATCGTTCACATTCGGCGTGCATTGCAGGCGTCCACCGACTCGGCAGCCTTGGCGGGCGGTCGGGAGCTGGTGAGGGGCGCCGGCGCGGCGGATACGGTTGCCCGTCGATACGGCGCCGAGAGCGGGGCATACAACCCAGTGATGGGTATGCCAGCCAGTACGGTGACAAGCCCCCGTTGTCTGACCTCATTGACCGGGCTGGGCGTTCCCTGTACCGGTTCGCCGGCCTACAACGCCTTGCAGGTGACCCAGACCATCACGATCCCGTCCACGTTCGCCGGTATTTTCGATAAGGCATCCTGGACGGTCTCCGCGTCGAGTCTGGCCAGCATAGCGGGCGGTCCCCACATCAAACCGATGAATATCGTGCTGGTGCTGGATACAGCTGCCGGCATGAACGTCACTGACGCAGCCTGCGGGACGACGCGGATCGCCTGTGCGCTCGCCGGCATTCGGGTGCTGCTTTCCCAGCTCAAGCCCTCCGCTGCCAACGTGGGCCTCGTGACCTTTCCACCATTGACGAACACCACCGAGACGGCCAAGCAATATGACTGTCTTGCCTCACCAACGCCAACGACAACCCAATACGGCAACCCCGCTGGCGTCTACGCAGTCATCGGGTCAGGCTCCGCCCTGGTGAATGACTACAAGACCTCCAACACGGCGACGGCGCTCTCGACCAGTTCGAACCTGAACAAAGCCGTGGGAGCGGGCGGCGTGGGTTGCACGCCCCTGACCGTGGTGGGAAATCAAGGCACCTTTTACGCCGATGCAATCCGTGTTGCACAAAGCATGCTGGCCAGCCAGCCGAATAAGGCCAGTGTTGATTCGGTGATCGTGCTGCTCAGTGATGGAAATTCCGGCGCGTCGGTAACGAACGTAGTGCAAAACTGGGTCAGTACCCGTACCTATCGACCGGGCGATGAAGTCAATAGCTCTGGCGTGTATTACCGGTACGTGGCCGCACAGCCGACCCTGGCCTCGGCGGCGACGCAACCCGGCGTCGGCGTGAACTGGGCCGACTATTGGGTGAGCTTGAGCGGTGTCTCGGCCACGAAAGGGCGCAATCAGTGTGCCGGTGCCGTGGCTGCGGCTGCTCAGGCGAAAGCCGCTGGAACGCGGATTTATTCGATCGGTTATTCACCGCTCACCAGCAGCAGCCAAAGCTGCCTCCTGGACTCGCCCGCTGTCTCTGCCTGCCAGACGATGCGATCGATTGCCACGGATCCCAGTACCTTCTACTCCACGACCACGACGTCAAGTTGTGCGTCGGGTGGTGGCATGTCACTGAATCAGATTTTTGCGTCGATCGCCCAGAACATTAGCTACTCGCGACTATTGCCTCTGGATGCTCCCTAGTGGAGCGGCGACCCCAACCTCAATCGCGCGACTGATACACCGCGTAGCGCATCAGCGGACGATCAAAGCCGCTTCGACCGGGCCTCTGGATCATCCAGACCGCTACCAATCGCTCGACATCGCGTCATGCCACAGAAGGTGCCCGCACAGCCGCCACAGTGGACGCGCGGAATGATGAATCACGGGCATTCATCCACTGACCGCCAGCTATTCTGTGACAAATCGCACGTCGTCCGGATTGACATCGTCACGTTGCCGGTATCGTTCAGTCTCACCCTTTGGGATGAGAGGGCTGAAATAAGTCATTGATTCGATTAGGCAGGGTGAATGCTGGCTTGGACTTTGCAAGTCGTTCACCAAAGATTTCTACATCCAGGTGCGCGATGAAAGCCTTGTTGAAAAATGTTCTGCTTGCATGTGGGCTCTCGGCCGCCTTGCCGGTTGTCGCTGGCCCGCCCTCCCCCACATTTGATCCGTTGTCTAGCTTCGGTCCGTTTATCTTCAACGGCAGCAGTTACACCTTCGAAGTTGGAGACCCTGACCCTGACCCTGACAGGGGCGGCTTAGGAATGACCCGGTCAAATTGGAAAATGGTCGCGCCTGTCGAAGGAGACGCAAGGTACTTGGCGAACATTACTTCGTACGACGAATACATGTTCGTTCGGGGCATCGTGCAGACATTTTTTAGTGCGTATTCGAGCACTTACCCTTCAGGGTTCATTCCGTACTTTGCGTTCGGTAACGGAACCTACCCGGCTAATTTTGTAATGCCTCCGCCTGCAACATCTCCGAACAATATCTTCAACCCTTGGATCGGAGGCACCGCTGGCGCCAATGCAAATTTAAATGGCGCGTTCTTTTCGGCAAATTGCTCCATCCCCCCTGCAACCAGCCCTTCTTCAGCGTGCGGTCTCAACGACCCGAGCTGGTTGGTTGCTCCTGACGAGAATTTGATGACTTATGCCATCTTTGAGGAAGACATCCCCGTCCCAGCCACCGTGGCCTTGATCGGGTTGGGATTGGTCGGCTTAGGACTGTCCAGCCGCCGTCGCGCCTGATCACCACGCGTTGCTTGCGCAGTCACCATGGCCCGCCCTGTGCGGGCCATGTCGCTTTGGGTGCGCCAACGATCCATTGACGAAGGGTGCGCGACCTGAGCCTGAACGACCCCCAGCGACAGCATGAAGCCGGCCGCCAGCAGCAGTCGCCGTGAGGGGCGCTTGCCAGCGAATGCGTTCGGGATTTCCTACAGGGACAGACGGATTAATGGGGCACCGGGCGGCGCGGTGTCCCGCAAGCGTCGCCGTTTCCCCCTCATGGGTGATCGCTCATTCAAGCGATACGACCCCGGGCAAGTGCTTGTGCAGCCATGCCTTGCGCATGCCGCAGCCTCAACGACTGATGTACCCCCACTTGCCTGTCTTCTCGTCACCAAT
>JBIKKG010000297.1:0-3976 GCA_044360485.1 Burkholderiaceae bacterium
CCCGACACCCAAATCCTCCAGCAACGTATTGCCGAACTGCAGCTCGAACATCGCGGCCTCGATCACGCGATCGAAGCTCTGCAGGATGTTGCCCCGATGGATGAGCTCGGTCTGAAGCGCCTGAAGAAGCGCAAATTGCAGGTCAAGGACGCTATCGTCATGCTGCAGATGCGGCTCGTGCCCGACGTACCGGCCTGACGTTTGCCCGAATCCGCCGCCACCTCCACCTCTACGTTCGAAGCGGTCCCCGCCGTCGGTGCGACCGAACTGCTCGAGGCCACCGCGTTGGCTCTGAGTGAGCAGGGGTCTATTGCTCGTCAGCTGCCTGGCTTTCGCTCGCGTGAAGGGCAGCGGGGACTGGCCGCCAGCATTGGGCAGGCGCTTTGCAGCCGCACGGCGCTGGTGGCGGAAGCCGGAACCGGAACGGGCAAGACCTTTGCGTACCTCGTGCCGCTGCTGCTGTCGGGCAGACGCGCGCTGGTGTCCACCGGGACGCGCCACTTGCAGGATCAGCTGCACGCTCGCGATCTGCCGGCCGTGCGTGCCGCACTCGGGTCAGGTGTGCGCTGCGCCGTGTTGAAGGGGCGTGCCAATTACGTCTGCCATCACCATCTGGCGCGGCAGATGAGCGATGGACGGTTCAGCGATCCGGCCACGCCGGGCAAGCTGCGCACGATCCACCGGTTCGCGCAGGTCTCCCAGACGGGTGACCGGGCCGAATGCGACACCCTGGCCGAAGACGATCCGATCTGGATACAAGCCACCTCCACGCGTGAAAACTGTTTGGGTCAGGAGTGTCCTGAGGTCAAGCGCTGCTTCGTGCTGCGTGCGCGACGCGAGGCCCTGGTGGCCGATGTGGTGGTGGTCAACCACCATCTGTTCTGTGCCGATCTGGCATTGCGTGACGAGTCGATGGGCGAACTGCTGCCCAATGTCGATGCGGTGATCTTCGATGAGGCCCATCAGCTGCCGGAGGCGGCCAGCGAGTTTTTCGGCGAATCGGTGTCGTCGCGCCAGCTGGTCGATCTGGCTCGCGATCTCGTGCGGGCAGGGCTCACGCAGGCGTCGGACGGCGCCGATTGGCGCTCACTGGCCGATCGGCTCGATCGTGCCGCGCGTGAGCTCAGACTGGTGTTCGAGTCCGATGCGGGCCCGACAGGTGCGCGCGGTACGGGCCGATCGGGACGCGGCCTGGCTTCAGCTCCTCGAGCTCAGCCGGCCAGGCGATTCAGCCGTGAGCAGCTCCTGGAGCTGCGCGCCTTGGAGGACACGGTCGACGCGTTGAGCGCTGACCTGGTATCCATCAGCGCCATCGTCGCCGCAAATGCTGGGCGGGGGCCTGAGCTCGACCGCTGCGGCTTGCGGGCGACCGAGCTGCTCGAGCGCCTGCAGCGCTGGTGGGGGTCGATGGCTGATGGGTCCCCAGATGGGTCCCCGGATGTGGCGTCTGATGTGCCGACTGAAGCCGCCTCTGATCCGGTCGGCGCGTCGGTGGTCTGGGCCGAAACCTCGGCGCAGCATGTGATGCTCAGGCGCACGCCGCTGTCGGTCGCCGATGCGTTCGGGCGCCATCGTGCGGGGCCCGCGCGTGCCTGGGTGTTCCTGTCGGCCACCTTGTCGATCGGCACCGATTTCTCGCATTTCACCGATGCGCTAGGCCTGCAGGATGCCCGATGCGAGCGCTGGGAAAGCCCGTTCGATTTTGCGCAGCAGTCGGCGCTCTGGATTCCTCGAGGGCTGGGGTCGCCCACTGCAGCAGGCTTTGCCGAGCAGCTGGTGCGAGAGGTGTGGCCACTCATCTGCGCCAATCGCGGGCGTGCGTTTGTCTTGTGTACGAGCCTGCGTGCAATGCGCGAGATGGCCCAGGCGCTGCGTGCATTGGATGCTTTGCAGCCCCAGGGCATCGAGTGGCTGGTGCAGGGAGAGGCCGCTCGGCCCGCGCTGCTGGCGCGTTTTCGCAGCGCCTCTGCCGCGGTACTCGTGGGCAGCGCCGGTTTCTGGGAGGGCGTGGATGTAGTGGGCGACGCGTTGTCGCTGGTGATCATCGACAAGCTGCCTTTTGCTCCACCGGATGATCCGGTGATTCAGGCACGCGGCGAATCGCTGCGGCGCGCGGGCGGCGATCCGTTTTCGCAGGTTCAGCTGCCGCAGGCAGCACTGGCGCTCAAGCAAGGCGCGGGTCGGCTGATTCGCTCGGAGTCCGATCGCGGCGTCCTGGTGCTGGGCGATGAGCGATTGGTCACGCGGGGGTATGGGCGCCGCTTGCTGGCCAGTCTGCCCCCGTTCAAGCGGGTTGCCACGCGCGACGAGGCGCAAGCTTTCCTGCCCACCTGAAACGACCCTGGTTTGGCCCTGCCCCAGTCTTCAGGCAGCTGGCCGTGGAGCGGCCTGAGGTCTGGCACCTGCTACGCAAAGGGCGCTGAATCGAATGGCTTACGCCCTCAGCGGCTCTGAATCGCTTTCGCCAGCACGGGCCACACGGTGTCCAGGATCAGCGGTTGTGCCTGTTCGGACGGGTGGATGCGGTCGGATTGAAACAGATCGATGCGGTCGGCAATTGCTTCGAGCATGAAGGGCACGAGACTCGCCTGCTCGGTGCTGGCCACCCGGACGTAGAGGTCGGAGAACGCCTGGGCATAGGCGCGACCGTAGTTGGGGGGCATCTTCATGCCCAGGATCACTGTCCGCGCACCGGCTTGCCTGGCTGCAGCGGCCATGTCGCGCAGATTGGTTTCGGTGGCAGTGAGCGGCAATCCGCGCAGCGCATCGTTGCCGCCCAGTTCGATCACGACCAGTGCCGGGCGATGCCGCTCCAGCAGCTTGGGCAGCCGGGTTCGACCGCCTGCGGTGGTTTCGCCGCTGATGCTCGCATTGACCACCTCAAGATTGATCTGCCTGGCTTGCAGCCGTTGCGTCATGAGCGCCACCCAGCCGGTGCCACGCGTCAGTCCATACTCCGCGGACAGACTGTCGCCGAGCACGAGCAGCGTACCCTGCAGCGGCGCTGCGCGGACGGCGCCAGCGGCAGGGCGGGCGCTTTGCGTCTGCGCCAGGACCGGGGTGCCCAAGCCGATCGCCATCACTGCCATCAGGGCTGCCTGGAGGGATCGATGCCAAGCCTTGGATACACTGCGCCCCATGAATGCGATGACGGTAGAGCACCTGGGCAAGCAAGTGCCCGATGTGGGTGGTTGGCTGACGATCCTGGACGACATCTCGTTCTCGGTAGCGGCGGGCGATACGGTTGCGATCGTGGGTGCCTCAGGGTCCGGCAAGTCGACCCTTCTGGGTCTGCTGGCCGGTCTGGACCGTCCGAGCGCCGGACGCATCATCGCATCCGGACAAGACTTGTTTGCCATGGATGAAGATGCGCGTGCGCAATGGCGTGCCAGGCATGTGGGGTTCGTCTTTCAGTCTTTCCAGTTGCTCCCGCAGATGACCGCACTGGAAAACGTGATGTTGCCACTGGAATTGGCGGGCGTGTCCGATGCCGCAGCCCGCGCGCGTGAGGGACTGGCACGGGTGGGGCTGGCCGATCGCCTGAACCACTATCCGCGAACCCTCTCAGGTGGCGAACAGCAGCGGGTGGCGTTGGCCCGAGCCTTTGCGTCGCGCCCCGCATTGCTGTTCGCAGACGAGCCGACCGGCAGCCTTGATCACGCCACGGGCGAGCGGGTGATCGAATTGCTGTTTGAGATGAACCGGGAGTCGGGGGCGACCCTGATTCTGGTGACCCACGATCCGGCGCTGGCCGGGCGGTGCGCAAGGCGCCTGATGCTCAAGAGCGGTCGGCTGCAAGCTGATTGATCGTCTCGCGCACGGCCTCGGGCAAGCGCGAAGCCGGCAGGCCAATGCCTGCAGACCACTGCGGCTGCGCGGCCAGTGCATCGGCCGCAGCCCCATGCAACCAGGTGCCCAGACAGGCTGCATCGGCTGCGGCCAGACCTTGGGCAAGCAGTGCCCCCACGATGCCTGC
>JBIKKG010000070.1:0-13916 GCA_044360485.1 Burkholderiaceae bacterium
TAGGTGGTGCTGCCCCCCGCACCGGGTGCGGCATTCACCGACACGGCGTTTTGCGCCAGCGCCGGCCCGCAGACGGCAAGCACCAGTGCGCCGATCAGCAGCACGTGCACGCGTGGAGATCGGGTGTGCTTAGTCATGACGCTTGATCCGCTCGAGCAGCTCGCTGAACGGGCGCGCGCCCTTCATGGCGGGTACGCCTGCTGCGGCAGCCTGGGCCGACGCGTTGGCTGCCGCTGAAGCCGGGTCCAGGTCGACGGGTGTCGACGCGGGCGCGGTTCGGTCGAGCTCTGAAATCAGGGAAATGGTGTGCGAGGTGACCCCGATCATGAAGCGACGACCCTCGGATTCGACGATGACGATCCGCTCTCGTGGGCCCAGCGAGAGCCCCCCGGTCACAGCAATCGACTGGGGTGCACCCAGGCGGCTGGACTGCAATCGCTTGAGCAGCCACAGCGCAATCGGGATGAGTGCCAGGACTGCCGCAAATGCGGTCAGCGCAGGCCAGATGGAGGGAGAGGCAGTCACGTTTGTGGGTCGCTGAAGTGGAGGGGGCGGGTAACCAAGCAGCGAAAGAGGGTCGCGCCAGACTAGGATGATACGGAGCGAACCCAGGCGCCTGGCTCAATTCGAATCAGGGGCGATTGAGCCTGCGTACCCGCTCCGAGGGGGTCACGATATCGGTCAGACGAATGCCGAATTTGTCGTTCACCACCACCACTTCACCCTGCGCGATCAGGCAGCCGTTGACCAGCACATCCATGGGCTCGCCGGCCATGGCGTCGAGCTCGATGACCGAGCCCTGCGCAAGCTGCAGGATGTGCTTGATCGGTATGCGCGTGCGGCCGAGCTCCACGGTCAGTTGCACCGGGATGTCCAGGATCATGTCGATATCCTGGCGCGCTTCGCGCGAGCCTGATCCGCCCGAGAGTTTGGGGAACATGTGGCTGGCGTCGGCCACGCGTTCGGCGGGCATCACTTCGGTTGCCTGATCGAAACTGGATGGACTGGCTTGTGCCAGCGCCGCCGCCCATTCGTCTGCGAGTGCGTCCTGTTCGCCTGCTGCAGCGGTATCGGGTGAGGTCATGTCGGGCTCCGGCGGATGTAAGAAGGATGCGGATGGCGGTGCGTTACTGAGCCTGCGGCAGGCTCAGGATGTCCTGGACGCGGACGGCGTAATGGCCGTTCGATACGCCGTACGCGCAATCGAACACGGGTACGCCATCGGACTTGGCGACGATGCGCTCGAGCAATTCGAGCTCGATGAAGTCGCCCGCCTTCAGAGCCATGAGTTCACCGACGGTCGCGTTGGCATGGCCCAGTTCGGCTGCAATCTCGATTTCAGCGGACTTGATCTGCTGGGTCAGCAGGCTCACCCAGCGCTTGTCGGTTTCCATGGAGTCGCCCTGCAGCGACGAATACAGCACGTCGCGGATCGGCTCCAGTGTTGAGTAGGGGATGCAGATCTGCAGATCACCGCCCAACTCGCCGATCTCCAGCGAGAAGGTCGTGGCCACCACAATTTCGCCGGGGGTGGCGACATTGGCAAACTGCGGATTCATTTCTGAGCGCATGTATTCCAGGCTCAGCGGATAGATGGTGGCCCAGGCCTTGTGATACTCCTCGAGCATCACTTCAAGCATGCGCTGAATGATGCGCTGCTCGGTGGCTGAGAAGTCTCGGCCCTCGATTCGGTATTGCATGTTGCCGCTGCCGCCAAACATGCTGTCGATGATCGTGAAGACCAGCTTCGGGTCGCAGATCACCAGACCATTGCCGCGCAGCGGCTTGACCGCGACCACGTTGATGTTGGCTGGCACCTGCACGCCACGCAGGAACGCACTGAATTTTTGGACGCGAATCGGGCCGACCGAAATCTCGGGGTTGCGCCGCATGAAGTTGAACAAGCCCACGCGCAGGTTGCGTGCAAAGCGCTCGTTGATGATCTCCAGCGTGGGCATGCGCCCGCGCACGATGCGCTCCTGCTTGGCCAGGTCGTAGGGGATCGGGCCCTGCGTGTTGTTGTTCGCCGTCGCCGGTGCATCATCGACGCCCTCGAGCAGCGCATCGACTTCTTCCTGCGAGAGAAACTGCTCGGCCATCGCGGATGCCTGATCTGTTGAAGGTTATTGAACGATGAACGAAGCGAAATGGACTTGCGCCACCGGATTGGGAACCGGTGCGGGTTTGGGCTTGGCGACCTTGGCGGGCTTGGTGCTCTTGCCGTTGCCGTTTTTGTCCTTGCCGCCCTTGTCTTTGCTGGGCTTCACGGGCGGCTCGTCGTCGCCGTCATCGCCTTGTTCGTCTTCTGGCACCCAACCGAGCTGACGGCCGGCGGCCACGGAAATTTCTTCGGCGAGCGTTTGCTTGCCATCACGGGTGGTGAGCTCAGAGGCCTTCTTGGAAGAGATCAACAGCAAAATTTCATTGCGCACGGCTGGCATGCGCTCAGTCACCTTCGCGTTGGCTTCCTTGCCTTCCACTTCCAGCACGATGCCCACTTGTGCGTAGCGGTCGGACTCGGAGTCGGACAGGTTGACGACAAAAGGCTCCAGCGTCACGAAGGCCCGCGTGGCCTTGCGCTTTTCCTCAGCCTTGGCAGCTTCTGCCGCAGCGTCAGGCTCACCGCGACCCATGAACCACCAGGCGCCACCGCCGCCACCGCCCAGCAGCACGACGGCGGCCAGGGCGATGACCAGCATCTTCTTTTTGCCGCCCTTGGCGGGCGCGCCCTCGGCGGCGGGTTCGGGTGTGGCCTTGCTCATGGGTTCTCCGGCTCAGGGGCGCCGCATCCGGCGTATCGCATGAACCGATCTTAGGAACTCTTGAGTCGGCTGAAGTCCTGAAAAGAGCCGGCTGCCGGGGTCAATTCCCCGGCTCAGGGATAAGCGGTCGGTTTGTCAGGCGAAAAGGTCGATGCGACCGGCTACACGTGGGCGCGGCCCACGCCCAGTCGACTGCACGCCTTGTTCATCGTCCTGAGAGGCACCGAGGTTGGCACCGCGGCCGTTCGCCGCGCGTCCTGCCGCGGCATGGGCGTCGGACCAGGCTTCTCGCTGGCCACCGGTGCCGGCGTCGATGCTGGTGTGACCCAAACTGAGCCCCTGCTCGGCCAACAGCTCACGCAGTCTGGGTAAGGCCTGTTCGATGGCGGCACGGGTTTGCGCGTGCGTGGCGTTGAATCCGAAGCTTGCTGCGTCCTTCTCCATCGAGAGTGCAATCCGAATCGGACCGAGGTCAGGTGGGTTCAAGGTGAGTTCAGCGCTTTGCAGGCCCTCACGCACCATCCAGCTCACGCGCTCACCAAATGCTGCGCCAAAGCGCGGCGACCCGAATGGCACGGTGATGGGATACGACGCTGGCGGTGGTGCGGCGGGTGGCGGTGACTCGCTCCCATGGATCAGTGCGCGCAGGGTCTGGCCAAATGGCGCAGCGCTGGACGGTGCAGCCGGTGCCTCAGCTGCTCGCTCGCTTGCCCGTTGCAGCGTCTCTTGCAGTGCTGCGGTACCAGGCTGTGATCCGGCGCCAGGCGGTGAGGCCACCACGGCTGCGGTGTTGGCATCACGTGCGCTGCCCTGAGTCACCGCACTCTGAGGGGCGTTGGCCGATGTACTCAGTTCAACACGTTCTGCTGGTTGACTCTGCTTGCGTGCGGGGGTGAGGTCGAGTGCGCCCGCCAGCGCGCCGGCCTCGCTGTCTGTGGCGACGGGCTCGCCCGTTGCCTGGTCCGGGTCAGCCTGAGCCTGACCCAGTGCGGCTTCAAGCGATACGTTGTGTTGGGCGGGTGCCTGGGTCGCGGTTGCGTCCATTGAGGCGACTGCGGATTGAGGATCGCCTGCTCGCGTTTCAGCGCTGATGGCATCGTCGGCGTTCGCCACCCGTGTGGAGGTGGGCTCGGCCTGTGGGGCGAGCGCCGTGGCGGTCTCGGCTATGCTGGCTGCCGAGGGGTCGTCAGCCTTGGCGCTGGATGACCCATGTGCATCCGAATGCGCCGCATGTGCCGCATGTGCTTTGGCAAGGCCGAGGGCTTTGCCCGTTGCCTGTGCCGGCGTCTGTGCTGGTGCCGATGCCGATGCCTGTGTCTGCGTCTGTGTCTGTGTCTGCCCGGGCCGTCCGGGTGATCCGTCCTCGCGATGCGCATCCTGTGCGCTGCTGGGGGCGGTGTGCTCGGAGTCTGTCTGGTGTTCGCTTGAAGGATCCTGAGGGGCATGTGCTGCCGCCTCACGTGTGGCAGGTTGGGTGCGCTCTGCGCTGCCCTCTTGAGGCCCCGTGGGAGCGGTCTGCTCACGCTCCACCTGCGAGAGCACGCGTGAGAAGGGCGCCTGCGCCGATGGCGTGGGGGCACCGGTCGGTGTGCCGCGCGAGCGCACCGGGGTCACGGGTTCAATGCGAAGGGCGTCGAGGTTCATCGTGATGTGTCCCGTGTGCGTTGGCGGGTACTCAAATCGCTGGCGTATTCGTCCAGCAGTCGTTGCTCACGTCGGGTCTGTTTGAGCTGGTTGCGCTGGGCCTGGCGTTGCGCGATCGTCTCGAAGGCCTTGAGTCGTTGCTGCGCCTGCGTGACCTGTCCCTGCCGCGACTGAACCAGTTGTTCCTTGGCGGCATGCTGCCCCGATTGCTGACGAATCGCGGTGATCAAGCGTGCGTCGAACTGCCCCGCAATGCGCAACTGCTCGGTGTTGCTGTGTTGCCCCTCGCGCAGTGGGCCGCGCGTGATCGATTCGTCGCGATACTCGGTCAGCGTGCGCAAGGTCTGTGCTGCGGCGGCGCGCTCACGATCAGCTTGCACAGCCAGCTTTACTGCGTCATCGCGCAGCGACAGCGCGCGTTCGATCAGCAGTCGCAGCAGCTTGTCGTCCATCAGGCGGCCTGCATGCGTGCGGCCACACCGACCGTATCCATGTCTTTGAGGGTCGGTCCAATCAGCGCCTCCAGGGCCCGCCTGCTGGCACCAAAGTCAGCCCCCTCGGTCATGCCCTGTTGCAGCAGGGCCGAGATGCGCGGCATGAGTGCAATGGCCAGATCGGTCTGCGGGTCGCTGCCCTGCACATAGGCGCCCACCGAGATCAGGTCGCGGCTGCGGCGGTAGCGGCTCCACAAGGCCTTCAGGCGTCGGGCGAATTTCAGATGATCCGGGTCGGTGACCTGATGCATCACGCGTGAAATGGACTGCTCGATATCAATGGCCGGATAGTGACCTTCCTCGGCCAGCGAACGGTCCAGCACCAGATGGCCGTCCAGAATTGCGCGGGCCGAGTCAGCGATCGGGTCTTGCTGGTCATCGCCTTCGGTGAGCACCGTATAGAACGCGGTGATCGAGCCGCCACCGGCCGGCCCGTTGCCCGCTCGCTCCACCAGCGCAGGCAAGCGCGCAAACACCGAGGGCGGATACCCTTTGGTGGCCGGTGGCTCACCAACCGCCAGGGCCACTTCGCGTGCGGCCATGGCATACCGCGTCAGTGAATCCATGAGCAGCAGCACATTGAGGCCCTGGTCACGGAAGTGCTCGGCAATGGCTGTGGCATAGACCGCGCCTTGCATGCGCAACACCGGCGAGCAGTCGGCCGGCGCAGCCACCACGACGGCGCGCTTGAGACCTTCACGTCCGAGAATATCTTCGATGAATTCCTTCACCTCGCGGCCCCGCTCGCCAATCAGACCCACGACCGTGACATCAGCGGCGGTGTAGCGGGCCATCATCCCCAGCAGCACACTCTTGCCCACGCCTGACCCTGCAAACAAGCCCAGGCGCTGCCCGCGACCTACAGTGAGCAGGCTGTTGATGGCCCGTACGCCGGTATCGAGCGGCTCGCGCACCGGGTCACGTTGCATGGCGTTGATCGGGCGACGCAAGACAGGCGAGCGCTCGCAATGGGTGAGTGGACCGAGCCCATCGATTGGCTGGCCCAGTGCATCCACCACCCGTCCAAGCAATGCCGCTCCGTTGGGCAGCCAGCGCGACTTGTCTTCCAATCGGCGCCACGGATGGCTCGCCTGCAGCAGCCGCGGGCTGCTCACCGGTTCATCGATCGCCGCAACTTGCGCACCTGGCGCCAGACCCACGGTTTCGGTGAGGGGCATGAGAAAGAGGCGGTCATCGGAAAAGCCCACCACTTCGGCTTCCACCACCGGTCCGTGGTCCGGGCCGATGGCACACACCGAGCCCACCGGCAAACGCAAGCCGCTGGCCTCAAGCACCAGACCTGCGACGCGCGTCAGTCGACCGCTCACCCGTTGACGGGTGCCCGCGCGCGCAAAGGTGGTGAGCTCTTCAAAGAGCCGCGTCCAGTCGGACGGCTCGGCCAGTCGGGCGGGCAAAGCATCGCGTGGCACGCTCATGCATCCACCCAGGTGTCTTGTTTGCCCAGTGCGGCGAGGGCGCGTTGCCAGCGGGTTTTCAAGGTGGCATCCACACTGGCTTTGGGTGTGTCAATGCGGCAACCGCCCCGACCCACGGAACCATCAGGGACCAGATGGGCATTGCGTGCCGCCAGCGCGGGCGCCAGATGGTCGCTCAGCAAAGACGCGTCATAGGGGTTCAGTCGAACGGTGGGCTTGGCATGTTCGTCGGTGATCGCGTCCAGTGCTTCCTGCACCGCGGGGCTGATCAGATCGATATCCAGGCGTAAGGCTGCACCGGTGGCGCTGCGGGCAATTTCCACTGCCAAGGCGGTCACGGCTTCAGCCATCGACTGTTGCAGCGCGGCCAGTTGCGCGGTCATCGATTCGATGAGCTGCGCACCCTGTTGAGCGATCTCGTTGTGCTGAGCCTGCAGCGCGTCGGCAGTCATCTCGCGGGCGTGGGCCAGCCCTTTTTCGAAGCCCACCTGCAGCCCTTCTTCGTAGCCAGGGGCGGGGGGCTCGTCGACTGGGGCGTCGAATCCGCGCCCTGATGCCGCACCGGATGCCTGACCCATCCCACCCAGTGGGCCGGGTTTCCAGGGCGATGCGCCGGCGAGATCCTCGGCAAAGACGATACGGCTAGACGAAGGCATCTTCACTGCCGCTTCCTACAGAGATTTCGCCGGCATCGGCCAGTTTGCGCACGATGCGCAAAATTTCGCGCTGCTGCGCCTCGACATCGGCCACGCGCACCGGGCCGCGCGACTCCAGATCTTCACGCAGACCTTCGGCTGCACGTTGCGACATGTTCTTGAGCACTTTCTCGCGCACCTCGGCCGAGGCGCCCTTCAGTGCAATCACCAGTCCGTCGCCTGCCACTTCACGCAGCACCGTCTGGATGGCCCGGTCATCGAGCTTGATCACATCCTCGAAGGTGAACATCTGGTCCTGGATGGACTGCGCCAAGTCCTCATCGGTCTCGCGCACAGAGTCGAGCAATTCGGATTCAAGCTTGGAGCCGACACCGTTGAGAATTTCGGCCGCCACTTTCGATCCACCCAGCGCGGCTTTTTTCAGCTTGTCTGCACCGGCCAGAACGTGGGAGAGCACATCGTTCAATTCGCGCAGCGCGTTGGGTTGGATGCTGTCCAGCGTGGCGATGCGCACCACCACTTCGCTGCGCACGCGCGGTGTGAGCTTGGCCAGAATTTCGCCGGCATGGTCACGTTCCAGGTGCACGAGAATCGAGGCAATGATCTGCGGATGCTCGTTGCGTACCAGCTCCGCCACCGACTCCGAATCCATCCACTTCAAGCCTTCAATGCCGCTGGTATCGCTGCCTTGAAGAATCCGATTGATCAGCAGGCCGGCACGCTCTTCACCCAGGGCCTTGCGCAGGACCGACTTCACATACTCGTCGTTGTCTGCCACCAGCGAGCTGTTGTTGCCGGCCTCGGCCTGAAACTGGGTGAGCACTTCGCCCACCCGCTCGCGCGGAACTGTGCGAATGCGCGTCATGGCCTCGCCGATGCGGTGCACCTCCTTGGGCGAAAGGTGCTTGAACACCTCCGCGGCGAGCTCCTCGCCCAGCGTCAGCAGCAGGATCGCGCTGCGTTCGAGTCCCTGATCATCCATGTCGGTGTGGTGTCCGAATGCGAAAGTGTGAGAAGCGAGGCGTCAATGCGTGTGGATCAGGCATTGACCCAGTTGCGCACGACATTGGCGACCGTCGCCGGATTGTCGCGAGCCAGTCGAATCAGGTCTTCCTGCGGGCCGCCAGACAAGGTGGCCGCAGACGGGGCGGGCAGTGCGACATCATTGGCAACGACGGCACTGGCTGATCTGGCGGCCACCGGTGGCGCAGCGGGGCGTTTGAGCGCCGGGCGAACCACGCCAAAGATGGCCAGGAGCCCCAGCAGAATCAGCCCCACCTGCATGCCGATGCCACGTGCCATACCCACGATCTCCGGGTCTTTCCACATCGGCACCGGCTCGACCTTGAGCGGCTCCTCAGTGCTGAAGGGGGCGTTGACCACGTTGAGCGCGTCACCGCGGTCCTTGCTGAATCCGATGGCTTCGCGCACCAGCGACTGGATCTGTTCGACATCCTTGGCGTCCAGGGGCGTGAGGCTGGCCTTGCCCTCGGCATCCACGGTGCGACGGTGATTCACGACCACCGCAGCGGTCAGGCGCTTGAGGCTGCCAGTGGCATTGCGGGTGACCTTGACGGTCTTGTCGACTTCAAAGTTTGTGGTGGCCTCGCGGCGGGCGTCGCGGCTGGCGCCCGCAGCGCCGGCGCCAGCCGACATGGCTTGCGGGGCGCCGTTGATCGGCGAAGCGGGTGTGGCCGGAGGCTGATTCGACATGGCGCCCGGCACGCCCGCAGGACCAGCGGCTGTGCCGGACCCAGACTCATTCACCTGAAGGCTGCGCACGGCTGCGGGCTCATTGCCCTGGTTCGGACGGTATTGCTCTGCAGTCGATTCCGAGAGGGTGAAGTCCACGTCGGCATTGACCTGCGCCTTGACGTTGCCGCGACCCACGATCGGCTCGACGATCTCAAGGATGCGCTGGATGTACGACTGCTCCATGGTGCGCAGGTACTGCAGCTGCGTGGCGTCCAGACCGCCCGGTACGCCGTTTTCGCCGGGGCCGGACAGCAGCGCGCCCGACTGATCGATCACACTGACTTGCTTGATGCCCATGTCGGGGATGGACGACGCCACCAGATGCACGATGCCCGCCACCTGGCTGCGCTCCAGGCTGCGACCAGGGTGCAATTGCAGCAGCACCGAGGCCGAAGGTTTTTGCTGCTCGCGGAAAAAACCATTGGCAGCAGGCAAGGCCAGGTGCACCCGGGCGCTTTGCACAGCGGCCAGCGCCATGATGGATCGGGCCAGTTCGCCTTCGAGCCCACGCTGATAATTCAGCCGCTCCTGAAACTGGGTGGTGCCAAACTTTTGCGTCTCCATCAGCTCAAAGCCCACCGTGCCGCCCTTGGGCAGGCCCTGCGAAGCCAGGCGTAGGCGTGCATCGTGGACCTTGTCGGCCGGCACCATGATCACGCCGCCCACTTCTGAAAACTTGTAAGGCACGTTCTGCTGGGTCAGGGCGGCGACCACCGCACCGCCGTCGCGGTCCGACAGGTTGGAGAACAGCACCTTGTAATCCGGTGTGCGGCTCCACATGACGCCTGCAGCGATGACGGCGACCAGTGCGGCCGCGCCTGCGGCCACTGCGAGCTTGCGGTTCAGGCTCAGGGCGCCGAAGGCGGTTTTCGGCGACCCTGCAGGGGCGCTTGGCGCAAGGAGCTGGTCGGCGGTGGTTTCCATGTCGGGTCCGTTGGCTGGCGGCACGAGGCCATGAGCGAAGTGCGGCCATTGTCGACCGCGAGCGGTCACGCTTGAGCCCGAAAAGAGCGGAGGGAACCCCGGTTATTCCCGCTTAAGTCGGTCGGGCCGTCCTTACGATGGTCACCATTCGACGTCCCGGGAAGGTTCCCGACATGGATCTCAAGCTCACCCCTGCCATGCTGTCCACACTGCAAAACGCGTTGAAGACCGGCGCTTCGGCGGGTGCCGGCGCGGGCGCATCGGCGGTCTCAGGGCTTGGCGCGATCGGGGCCACCGGTGGGGCTCAATCGGCCAACTCCTTTTCCAATGCGCTGGGCGATGCGCTGAAGTCGGTATCGCAGGCGCAGGATGCGTCGGGCGACTTGCAGCGCAAGTTTCAGGCGGGCGATCAAAGCGTCAGCCTGGAAGAAACCATGATCTCGATGCAAAAAGCTCAGATCGGTTTTCAGGCGGCGCTGGCCGTGCGCAACAGACTGGTCTCGGCCTACACCGACATCATGAACATGTCGGTTTAACGCTGCCTTCTGGCTCCCTTCAGGGACCAATCAGGTCGGTGTCACGCACGGGTTCGCCCCCGCCAGACTCCTTCAGAGCTGCCTGCCCGCCGGCGCAGACCCTTCATCCTGACCCGGTTCCAGCGGTTGTCTTCGTGCATGCCGCTCCAGCCGCGCCCGTTTCAGATTGCGCTCGACCACGATCTTGGTGATCAGAATGGTGGCGGCCAGGACCACGGTGATGGCGTTGGCAATGATGATCGGCCAGGCTTTCAGTTGCCACCCGTACAGCAGCCATAGCGCCACGCCGGTTGTGAACGCCCAGTACATGCCCACCGAAATGCCCACGACATTGCGCGTGCGCAAGATCAGGATGGCCTGTGGAACGAACGAACAGGTGGTGAGCGTGGCTGCCACGTAACCGATCCATTCGGTGATGTTGAAGTCCGGGTTGGTCATGGCGAGCGGGGTGGGTGAGAAGTGGTCACAGCCGAGCATCATCGCATCTGCCGTCTGCCTTAAGCTTGCACCCATGCCTGATGCTGCCTTGCTCAACCTTTCTGCCTATCGCTTTCATCCGATCGCTGACCCACAGGCGCTGTGCGGCCCGTTGCTTGCGTTCGGCCAACAACACGGGGTCAAGGGCACGGTCCTGCTGAGCGAGGAGGGCGTCAATGCATTTGTCGCCGGCCCCGAGCCGGGTTGTCGCGACTTCCTGGCGCAGTTGCGGGCGATTCCCGGGTGCGCTGATCTACAGGCCAAGGAGAGCTGGTCTGCCGCCATGCCCTTTCGCAAGCTGAAGATCAAGGTCAAGCGCGAAATCATTCGCATGGATCGGCCGACCATTCGCCCGGCATTGGGTCGTGCGCCAAGCGTTGATGCCGTGACGCTGGCACGCTGGCTTGAGACGGGTCGTGACGACGCTGGCCGCGAGCTGGTGCTGTTGGATACCCGCAATGGATTCGAGGTGGACGTCGGAACCTTCAAGGGTGCGCTGGACTGGCGCCTGTCGCGGTTTACCGAATTTCCCATGGCGCTGGCACAGCACCGCGAGGCGTTGCAGGGCAAGACCGTGGTCACCTTCTGCACCGGCGGCATTCGCTGCGAAAAAGCTGCGCTACATATGGCCGAAGTGGGCGTCGAGGATGTCCTGCAGCTGGATGGCGGCATCCTGCGCTATTTCGAGCAGATGGGGGCGCGTCACTGGAACGGCGAGTGCTTCGTGTTTGATGAGCGGATGTCGCTCGATCCCGGTTTGTCGGCCGCCACCGACCGTCAAGGTTGAGTGTGCTTGACTGCCCGAACGCGTCAGACGGTGTGGTGCGTGACGGCGTGCACTCAGGCTGTGCTGGCGGTGCGCAGACCCACCTGAGGGCGCTTGGCGCGGGCCCGCACCTGCGCCAGGTTCACGTAGATCTGCACGGCACGGGCTTCGGATGGCGACAAGCCTTCAAAGCGGCAACCTACGCGCAGCCTGGGGTCGGCCGCGTCGTCGTCTGCGCGGGTCTCCGTGACCACCAGCGTGCAATCAATGGGGAGGGTGCCCGCCAACTCCAGGCGACAGCGTGCCAGGCGCGATCCTTCACGCGGCGGCGTGTCGGCACGCTCGGGCCAGCGAAAGGCTATGCCGGTGGCCGACACATCCACCACCTGAACCGAGCGTTCGCGTGCAGCCTGACCCGGCGTGGCGAGCCACAGCTGCGCCGGTGCCAAGGGGGAGGGCGTCACGCGAAAGGCATCGCGCCGTTGCAGGCGATAGATGACCTGCGGCAGGCGCGCCTGCAGTCGCCACAATCCCTGGGCACTGCCTGGGGTGGGCGCAATGGCTTGCGCATCCAATTCGAATTGCAGTTTGACGCCCTCGTGCAAGGCCACGACCAGTGCACGCACGCGCTGACCCAAGGGGGCGGCGCAGTCCGGCAATGGGACCCCGGGCTCCGCATGACCGACCAGCTCGAGATGATCGGCCTGTGGGTCCCAGGTCAGGGCAGAACTGAAGCCGCACAGCCCCAGCACCGGGCAGTGAATGGCGATGGGCTCGGGCAGCACTGCGAGCTTGCTGAGCCACAGGCGCCGCTCACCTGCGTCGGTGACCGCATGGGTCTGCAGCAGATGCAGGTCGGTTTCAGGCGAGTAGACAGGGGACATGCTCAGACCCTTCCCCCAGCTGCCGCATTCGGAAACAGCTGCCGCTCGAGTCGCTCGGTCCAGGGGTGCGCCAGGCGGCGGATCACGGCTTCGTTTTGCAGGATCTGTCGCATGATCTGCAGACGGGTGCGTTGCTCTGACTTGGGCAGGGTCACTGTCGGCACCAGTTGGCGGGTCTGATCAATGAGGGCGGTGCATTGCTGCTGCTCGCGCGACACCGCATCCCAGTCGCCCTCGAGCGCAGCAGCCAGCATGGCCCGACTGCAGTGCTCGATGGCGCGATACAGATCGATCAGCGTGTCCGCGTCGTGCGGTTGAGGTTCAGAGGTCACGTCAGGCGGCCCTGCGCATCGACTGGGGTTTGGAGTCCGGGGAGATGGTGCGCCATGCGTCAGCGATCTGTGCAAGCAGCGTTGACACTTCGGCATAGGCTGCATCCTCATGCTTCAGATGCCCCTGCAGCAAGCGACGCGCGCAGTAATCATAGAGCTGAAACAGTGACTCAGCGATCGGGCCAGCCTTGCGATCGACCGCCAACTTCAGGCCTTCATCGATCAGCCGGATGGCCCGCGAGGAGGCTTCGATCTTGGTGGGCAGATCGCCCCGGGCCAGCGCTGCGCGCGCCTGAACAATGTAGGTGTTGACTCCGGCAAACAGCATGCCGATCAGCTGATGCTGGCTGGCACCCATGGCAGCGCTTTCGACAGCGATACGACCGTAGGCGGAAGAGGCACGAGCAGTTTGACCGAACATGTTGAGCACCGGTTGATTGACCTGATGTTTAAGTTATCGGCTGCAGGTCGCGGGGCTTGAGCCCTTCTATGCCGGTTCAATTGAATTTCGGCAGACCGGCCAGCGCGCTTTGCAGTTGCTGCGTGCTCTGTTGTGCAGTCACGAGTTTGGCATCCAGCGCGCTGTACTGACGCAGCAAACGCTGCTCCAGCGCGTTCAGCCGCACCTGCATGGCGTCCTGGCGCTTCTGGTTGGTACTGAGGCGGGTTTTCCAGGTGGAGGTGGCGCTGGTGAGCGGCCCATCTGTACCCATCAGGCGATCGCCCAGGTCACGGATACGCAACATCAAGCCCTTGTTGGCGGCGCTGGTCCCTGATGCAGAAAAGAGCGCAGTCAACTGGGTGGGGTCTGAAGCAGCGGCCTGGAAGCGGTTGGCATCGAGTTTCAATGAGCCGTCGCGCTGCAGGCTCAAGCCTGCATCCGAGAGGCTGGTGAGCGTGGCGCCTGTCACCGTTTCACGCAGCACCGCGCGCAACTGCGTCTGGATGCCCACCACCGAGTTGTCGCCCTGAAGGGGGCCTGCAGTCTTTGAAGCGGGGTCATACCTGGTCTGCTCGACTAGCAGCGTGTTCAGTGTGTTGTAGGCATCGGTGAATTTCTGCAAAGCGGCCTGCATGGCTTCCGGGTCCGACTTCACTTCGATCTGCACCGCCGAGGTGGTGACCTGTTTCAGGGTGAGGTCGACACCGTCCATGGCGCCCGTGATCCGATTAGTGCGCGAGGTCAGTGCGACGCCATCGATCGTGTAGCGTGCATCCGTAGCGGTCTTGACCTGCGTCAGATTTTGCCC
>JBIKKG010000071.1:0-13830 GCA_044360485.1 Burkholderiaceae bacterium
GTATACCTTGCTGCATCGGCTCGGAGGGTTCGCGTTGCTGGTGTTTGCACTGGCCCGTCCGGTGCTCGACGCGCTGGAGTCGCAGCTGCGCTGGTGGGGTGTATCCCGCGTCAACATTGATCAGGTCTGGCCAGGCGTGACCGATACGCCGTTGCTGAGTTTCGCGCTGTATCTGGTGGTCCTGGATTTCGTCGATTACTGGCTGCATCGCGGGCAACATGGCATCGCCGCGTGGTGGTCATTGCACGCGGTGCATCACAGTCAGCGCCAGATGACCTTCTGGAGCGATCAGCGCAACCATCTGCTCGATGACCTTTTACGTGATGTCGTCATGGCGTTGGTGGCCCTCATGATCGGTGTGGCGCCCGGGCAGTTTGTCTTGCTGATCATTGCCTCGCGGGTACTACAGAGCCTGCAGCATGCCAATGTGCGGCTGCGCTGGCCTGGCGCGTTCGAGCGGCTGCTGGTCAGTCCGAGCTTTCATCGACTGCACCACGCGATGGGCATCGGACATGAAGGCCCGGCTCGCGGCGTGAATTTCGCAGTGCTCTTTCCGGTCTGGGATGTGCTGTTTCGCACCGCCGATTGGCGGGCGGGCTTCGTGCCCACAGGCATCCAGGACCAGCTCACCGGGCGCGATTACGGTCGCGGTTTCTGGGCTCAACAATGGCGGGCCTGCGCCCGTTGGTTCGGGCGGGCCTGACCCGCGAAGGAGACAGACATGGGGCAGGCGTCCGAACGGTTCGGGCTGATCATCGTGGGCGATGAAATCCTGTCGGGCAAGCGCCAGGACAAGCACCTGAGCAAGGTGATTGAATTGCTGGGAGTCCGTGGGCTGTCGCTGTCCTGGGCCCGCTATATCGGTGATGATCGTCAGCATCTCACCGACACCTTGCGCGATACCTTCGCAGGCAGCGATATCGTGTTCAGTTGCGGAGGCATTGGAGCTACGCCCGATGACCACACGCGCCAGTCATCGGCCGCGGCGCTGGGGGTGGCGTTGACGCTGCACCCGCAGGCGGGCGAGCTGATCACGCAGCGCACGATGGAGATGGCGCAAGAGGGTAAGGCGAACGCCGATATGCGCCTGCCTGAAAACCGTCAGCGCCTCAAGATGGGCGAGTTTCCGCAGGGCGCACAGATCATTCCCAATCCGTACAACCGGATTCCAGGATTCAATGTTGCGCGCCACTGGTTTGTGCCCGGCTTTCCGGTCATGGCGTGGCCCATGATCGAATGGGTACTCGATACGCACTACGCCGATCAGTTTCATCGCCGGCCGGTGGCGGACCGCTCGATGCTGGTCTACGAACTGGCCGAGTCCACGTTGACGCCTCTGATGGAGGCGGTGGAGCGCGACTGTGCACAGGTCAAGGTCTATAGCCTGCCTTCAGTGGGCGAGGGCGGGCAGCGTCGGCATATCGAATTGGGTGTCAAGGGCCCACCCGACCTGCTGGAGGCGGCGTTTACGCGATTGCGCGATGGCGTGCTGGCGCTGGGCGGTACCTTTCAGGCTTGAGTGACCACGAACCTGCAGGGTTTGCGCAAACAAAAAACCCCGAGCAGCGCAAACTGCTCGGGGTTCATTGACCACAGAAACGTCTGATCAGGCGGCGCGCTTGCCGTTGGCAGCAGCTTTGGACACGGATTTTCCAGCAGCGGTCATGTTGGCTTCAGCCATTTCAACGACCTGACGTGAGGCGCGGTTGAATTGGTCGAAGGCGGTGTTGGCCGATGAGACCGCCTGCTTGACGAAGCTGACCATGCCTTCCGTGCCAGCAGGTGCATTGCGCGCCATGGAGTCGATGACGGTATGCAGCTGCCGATTGCTGTCGGCCATTTGCTGGTCGACCACCTTCACGAATTCGGCGCTGGTGTCGCTGGCGATGTCATAGACGTGCTTGGCATAGGCGGTCAGCTTTTCGCCCACCGGCTGCATTGCATTGACGCCGAGGTCAGCGACGGCTTTGGCATCTTTCGCGTCCAGCAGCGCTTTGACTTTGTCGGTAGCCTCGTCGATGGTCGAACGGGCAGCGGCAATATTCAGCTGGGCCAAACGCTCCATCCCCTCAAAGGACGAGGCGGTGAGCGCCTGCAGGGAAGCCAGGTTGGCTTTGTGCAGTGCGAGGAACTGGTCAGGGGTCGCGAACATAAGGAACCTCCGGTAAAAGTGCGGGCAACGCGGTTTTGGTGCAACGCAACAAAACGGATTATAAGCGTGGTCCCGGTTCGGTCAAGCAAAATTTGTTGCGGCGCAACAGGATTCGTCTGCACATCCCATGGAGGGCAGGGGTGGCACCAGTGGTGGGGCGGGTGGTGGTTGTGCACTGGCACTTGAAGTGGAGAGTCGACATTCCTCTGCAAGTCATTCATTGCGCGCTACTTTTTTCGTACCGAAGCAGCGCGGTTTGATACACTGCGTCCAGATTGCAACGGAGCGAGCGGATGATCCGAGAGGTGCTGATAGGTGGCTTTTGCGGGGTGTCCGCCGGCCGGGCGGCCTCGATGGTCCGTGTTCTGTGCGCTGCAGTGTGCATGGTCTCTGCGCCGAGCTTCGCCGCGGGTAAAACCTCCGGGCAGGCGGCTGCGCCGTCGGTCTCCAAGGCCTCGGTCAAGGCGAGTGGCAAGTCGCCCGGTGGCGCGGCGGGTGCGGCTGCCGTCCCCTCGGCCGCCTCGAGTGCGCGCAAGCGCGACGGCACCAGTGCCGATCGCCGCGCGAGCGATCAACGTCCCATGGACAAGCGCGCCAGTCCGTCCGTTGCGCGAGCGACGACCCAGACCGGTGGGCGTGCACAACCCCAGCCGGCGCACGTTTCCGAGCGGCGCGGCAAACAGGATGTGCGAAAGGATGCGCGCAAGGACGTGCCCAAGCAGGCGCGTGACGCGCGGGCTCAACGTGACGCGCGTGTTCAATCGGCTGCGCTTTCAGGCAAAGCGGCAGCACAGGGTTCTAGCGGTTCTGGCACGCGCGCAGGTGCGCGCACGGCTGATGCCAGCGCAGTGCAGAGTGCGCGTTGGCTGAAAGCCAGTTTTTCGCCCCGGATCGTTGAGCCTGGGCGTGTCTCGATTGGCCAGGCGATTGGTCTGCATCAGGTGGGCGACCCGCTTGAGCTGCGTTCATCGGTGGCCATGGTGCTGGACCAGCAGACTGGTCAGACCCTCTATCAGAAGAATGCCGATGCGGTTTTGCCGATTGCGTCGATCACGAAGGTCATGACGGCGATGGTGGTGCTGGACGCCGCGCTCGATCCTTCGGAAGTCATTGCGGTGGTCGAAGCGGATCGCGACACCGAACGCTTCAGCGGTTCGCGGCTGCCTGTTGGCTCGCGGCTCACGCGCTCAGAGCTCATGCATCTTTCACTCATGTCGTCGGAAAACCGCGCAGCGCATGCACTGGGGCGCACCTACCCCGGTGGCCTGAAAGTCTTCATCGATGCCATGAACGCCAAGGCGCGCGCAATCGGCATGGAAGACAGCCGATTTGCGGATCCCACCGGATTGTCCAGTGACAACGTCTCCAACGCACGTGACCTGGCCCGGATGGTGCGCGCAGCGCACGCCTATGGACAGATCCGACGGTTTTCAACGGCCACCGACCTGACGGTGGATCTGGGGCCGCGCCAGTCCGTGTTTCGCAGTACCAACCGCCTGGTCGATGCCCCGGGCTGGGAGATCGGTCTGCAAAAGACCGGCTATATCTCTGAAGCCGGCAAGTGTCTGGTCATGCAAGCGCGGGTCGATTCGCGCGCGGTGATCATTGTGCTGTTGGATGCAGCCGGCTCACAGTCGCGATTCGCAGATGCCCAGCGCCTGCGCAAGTGGCTGCTCGAGCGTCCGAACGAGGCGGCTCAGCCGCAGGCTTCACCGCAGCACAATGCGATGCTGGCCGATCGCTTCTAAGGCACGCCCGCAGCGGCGATCAGACGCCGCCGGTGTCGTATCCGATGGCCGATGAAATCTGAGCCGCTGTTCGGCACAGCAGATCAATCCAGTCGTCCTGCAGAAAATCCGAAGGTGCCGAGATGGACAGGCCTGCCACCAGCTTGCCGGCATCATCGCGAATGCCTGCGGCAATGCAACGCACACCGAGCTCCAGCTCTTCGTTGTCGCGCGCATAGCCGCGCGCACGTACCAGCGCGAGCTCGCGCTCAAGCTTGACCGGGTCGGTCAGGCTGTTGCGCGTGTGGCCGGCCAGCCCCGTGCGGGTCCCATAAGCCCGCACATTTCGGGGATCGTCTGCCGCCAAAAAGAGCTTGCCCACCGACGTGAGGTGCAGCGGTGCCCGCCCGCCGACCGCTCGGACGACCTGCATGCCGCTGCGCTCCGACACCGCACGTTCGATGTAGACGATTTCATCGCCCTGGCGGATCGACAGATTCACCGGCTGGTGCGTCGTGCGGTGCAGTTCGCGCATCGGCCCCAGCGCCGCATCGCGCACGTTCAGGCGCGCCTTGACCAGATTACCCAGTTCGAGCAACCGAATCCCTAACTGATAAGTGCCCGGTTCGGATCGATCAACCAGTCGCGCGGTGACCAGATCATTGAGGATTCTGTGCGCTGTGGAGGGGTGCAGGCCAGTGCGCTGCGACAGTTCCTTCAGGCTGACTGCTTCAGGATGCTGCGCCAGCGCATCAAGGAGTGAAACCAGGCGGTCGATGACTTGAATCGCGGTGCGTGCGTGGCCGGAATCAGCTGTGGAAGCGTCGTCTCGCGGTCTGGGCATCTGGAGGTCTGGAACCGGAAAAGAGGGGGTCGTGATCGTGATACGTTATATCATCCTGTGAAATTCATGTCGAGGAGCTGCGGTTGCGAGTCGCGCTGTTCATCACCTGTCTGGTCGATCTGATGCGTCCGGAAATCGCTGAATCCAGCGTGACATTGCTGGAGTCGGCTGGCTGTACGGTTGAAGTGCCGATGACCCAGACCTGCTGCGGTCAGCCGGGCTTCAATTCCGGCGATACGGCGTCGGCGCGTGAACTCGCGCGCAAGTTCCTGGCCGAGTTCGAGGGCTTTGAGTATGTGGTGGTGCCTTCGGGTTCTTGCGGCGGCATGATCCGGCATCACTACCCCACGCTCTTCGCGGACGACCCCGATCTTCGCCGTCGCATTGACGATCTGAGCGCGCGCACCTGGGAACTCACTGCCTTTTTGCATGATGTGATCAAGCTCAAGCAGCTGCCGGGTCGCTTCGATGGGGCGGTGACTTATCACGACTCCTGTAGCGGGCTGCGCGAGCTGGGGGTGCAGGCGCAGCCCCGCGCCCTGCTGGCGCTCAATCCGTCTATCCGCTTGACCGAAATGAAAGATGCCCGGGCGTGCTGCGGCTTTGGTGGCACGTTCTCTGTCAAGTACGGCGATATTTCCAGTGCCATCGTCGATGAAAAAATCGACCGTATCCGGGCAAGCGGCGCGCCCTGCGTGGTGTTGGGTGATCTGGGTTGCATGCTGAACATCGAAGGGCGCTTGCGTCGCACCGGCGACACCACCACGCGCGTGCTGCATGTGGCGCAAGTGCTGGCGGGCGATGTGGGAGGGGCCAGCTGATGCAAGTTCAGTCCATGCATTTCAAGGCGCGCAGTGGCCAGAAGCTGGCCGATGTGCGTTTGCAGCAGAACCTGAAAATCCTCTCTCAGCGCTGGACGGTGGGGCGCACTAACGCCATCGCCGAACTCGATGATTTTGAGGCGACACGCGATGCGGCCGTGGAAAGGCGCAATCGGGCCCTGGCGCACCTGGACGCCTGGTTAGAGCGCTTTGAGGCCGAGGCCACGCGGCGTGGCACGAAGGTCCTGTGGGCCGAGACCCCCGAGCAGGCGTCGCGGCTGGTGGTCGAGATCGCCCGCCGCCACGGGGTCTCGAAGGTCACCAAATCGAAGTCCATGGTCTCGGAGGAGATGGCGCTCAACCGCCACCTTGAGGCGGCCGGCATCAAGGTCGTGGAAACCGATCTGGGCGAGTACATCCTGCAGATCAACGATAACGAGCCGCCCTCGCATATCGTGGCGCCGGTGGTCCATAAGTCGAAGGATGAGGTGTCTGACCTCTTCGCTCGCGTGCACCAGCGCCCGCGATTGACTGACATTCCGCAGATGACCCGCGAGGCCCGCGAGTTCTTGCGCCCGCACTTCCTGTCGGCCGACATGGGGGTGTCGGGTGGCAACTTCATCATTGCCGAGACCGGCTCGGTGGCGGTCTTCACCAACGAGGGCAATGAAGGCATGTGTACCGTGCTGCCGCCCAAGGTGCACGTGGCCGTGACCGGCATCGAGAAAGTGCTGGCCACGCTCGATGATCTGGCCACGGTTGCGCGTCTGTTGCCGCGCTCTGCCACCGGTCAGTCGATCTCCAACTATTTTTCGCTGCTCACGGGCCCGCGTGCGCCCGGAGAACAGGACGGACCCGAACACGCCTACGTGGTGCTGGTGGATGGCGGGCGCAGCGGCCTGCTGGGTGGGGAGTTTCAGGACATGCTGCGCTGCATTCGCTGTGGCGCCTGCATGAATCACTGCCCGGTTTATCAGAAGATCGGCGGCCATACCTATGGCTGGGTGTATCCGGGGCCGATGGGCTCGGTGCTGACTCCCTCGTATGTGGGCATTGAGAACGCGCTCGATCTGCCGCAGGCGGCCACGATGTGCGGTGAGTGCCATGTGGTGTGTCCCATGAAGATCCCTCTGCCCGATCTGCTGCGCAAGCTGCGTGAAAAGCAGATGGAGCGAGGCTTGCGTCCCTGGCGTGAACGGGCCGGCTTGCGGGTGTGGTCCTGGGCTGCGCGACACCCGGGTGTGTACCGACCGCTCACGCGGATGGCCTCACGGATGCTGCGCTGGATGGGTGGCGATGCGCAGCGCATCCGCAGCCTGCCACTGGGCGCTGGCTGGTCGGATTACCGCGACATGCCGGCGCCTACCGGGTCCACGTTCAAGGAGCGCTGGGCAAAGCGCCAGCGTTGAACCCGGTGCTGCGCCTGGCTGCATCAATACAACGAGATCGCTCAAATCCAGCGTTTCCCCCCGTGGGGCGCCGCGCATCACCCGGCGCAGTCGTTTCTGCAGACTGGGTGATCAAGACAGCGCCTGATCGCTGCGCCAGTGCGAGGCGCGGTGGCTCGCGCGCCCCAGCGTTGCGCCCTTGGCCATGAACCTTGGGCGGCCGTGCGCGCCGCTGGCCGCATAGTCCTGTTGCAACAGGAGGCTGATTGGATCAGCCGATTGATCGTCTACCTCGACTAGCCAGTCGTGCAGCAGCTCCATTTGCGTTTCCAGGGCGAGGCGGTGTGTGGCGGCCGTGCGCGCATGCAGCCAGTCGGAAAACGCCATGAAGCGCGCGAACGGATGTTCATTCAGCAGTGCAGGTAACGTGCGCGTAAAGCGTCCTGAGTTGCCGTAGAGGTCCCAGTAGCGGGCGAAACGTCGGATCCGGATGAGGTCATGCGCTGACATGGCGGATGTCTCGCGTACTTCGTAAGGTGCCTCGGTGGCATAGTGCATGCCGTGATCGAGCGTATGTCGTGCAATGGGCGCACCACGCAGTCGCTTGAGCACACCGACCTGAATCTCATGCGGGTTCAGCGCCCTCAGCCGATCAAAGCCGGCACCGAAACTGGCGAGATCTTCGCCAGGCAGTCCGGCGATCAGGTCGACATGCAGGTGTGCCTGCGTCTGGGTGCGCAACCACTGCAGATTGGCGATCGCCTGATCATTGTCCTGACGGCGACTGATGCGTGCCTGCACCTGCGGATTCCAGGTCTGGATGCCGATCTCGAACTGCAGCGCGCCCGCTGGAAAACGCAGGATCACCTCTTTCAGCATGTCGGGCAGATGGTCGGGTACCAGCTCGAAGTGTGCAAAGACCGGGTCGGTCGGTGAGCGCTCGATGCGCTCCAGAAAGAACGTGAGGATGGCGCGGCTGGTCGCGGGCTTCAGATTGAAGGTGCGGTCGACGAACCGAAACCTGCGCGCACCGCGATCATAGAGCTGCGTCAATTCGTTCAGCACAGCGGGCAGTGGAAATGGCCAGGCGGTTTTGTCGAGTGCAGACAGGCAAAACTCACACTTGAACGGGCAGCCTCGCGAGGCCTCGACATACAGGTGACGATGGGCGATGTCGGTGTCGGTGTAGAGCACGTAGGGCAGGGCGATGTCGGACAACTCGGGCTGAGTGCCTGCGATCACCTTGGTGAGCGGCCGCGGACCCTCGAGCAGTTGCCGTGCAAGCACCGCAAAGCTGATGTCGCCTGGGCCGGTGATCACATGATCGGCGATGGCCACGATCACTTGCCCCTGGGTCTCGTGGCTGACCTCCGGGCCGCCCAGCACAATCTTCAGGTGCGGATCAGCCTGTCGCAGCAGTGGGATCAGTTCAGTGCTGCGTGCCACATTCCAGATGTAGATGCCCAGACCGAGTACGCGGGGCCGATGCGCGAGCAGGCGATCCACGACGTCCTGCAGCGGCGTATTGAGCGTGAACTCCTCGATGCAGGCGCGGGCCTGCAGATCGCCGAGGTTGGCCATCAGGTAGCGCAGCCCAAGGGCGGCATGCGTCCAGCGCGCATTCAGGGTGGCCAGCACGATATCGGTCATCGCTGGATTGTAGGCGGGGCGGCCCCGCGGACGCACAGCCCGGTACTTCGCACGCTGCCGCGGCCTGCAGACCTTGCTTCAGCGGACGGGCCCTGCGACCATGCCGGTCTCACAGACGAGGCCCATATGTCCGGCAATCATCCCCATGGCAGCACCCTTTCCGAGATGGATGTGCGGGTGCGCGCACTCGAGACACTGCTCATTGACAAGGGTTATGTCGATCCGGCAGCACTCGATGCCCTGATCGAGACCTATGAAACCCGGATCGGGCCGCACAACGGCGCGCGTGTCGTGGCTAAGGCCTGGGTGGATGCAGACTATCGTGCAAGGCTCAAAGCAGATGCCACGGCTGCCATCGCCGAGTTCGGATACAGCGGCCGACAAGGCGAGCACATGGTGGCGCTTTTCAATGAGCCCGGCGTTCATCACATGGTGGTGTGCACGCTGTGTTCGTGTTACCCGTGGCCGGTGCTGGGCTTGCCACCGACCTGGTACAAGTCGGCGCCTTATCGCTCGCGCGCGGTCATTGATCCGCGCGGCGTGTTGCAGGATTTCGGTCTGCAATTGCCGGAACAGACCGAGTTGCGGGTCTTCGATTCCACGGCCGAACTGCGCTATCTCGTGGTGCCGATGCGCCCTGCAGGCACGGACGGATGGGATGAGGCGCAGTTGGCCGCGCTGGTCACACGCGATGCGATGATCGGCACAGGCGTGGCGCTCACGCCCGATGCGGTGAGCGGGAAGGAGGCGTCATGAACGGGGCACACGATCTGGGCGGCATGCAGGGCTTCGGGCCAGTCGTGCCCGACCATGACGACGTGCATTTTCATGAAAGTTGGGAGCCCCGCGCCTTTGCGCTCACGCTGGCCATGGGTGCCACCGGCAGCTGGAATCTGGATCAGGGGCGCTTTGCGCGGGAGTCGCTGCCGCCTGCGCAGTACCTGGCGAGCACCTATTACCGCATCTGGTTTGAAGCGCTGGTCAAGCTGATGCTCGAGCGCGGGCAGGTCACCGAGGCTGAGCTGGCCGATGGGCAACTGCGTACGGCGCCGCGTCCGCTTGCGCGCGTGCTGAAGGCCGATGCCGTGGCCGAGGCCCTCGCACGCGGGACGCCGACGCAACGACCGGAACCGGCCGCAGCGCGCTTTGCGACAGGCGATCTGGTGATGGCCCGCAACATCCATCCGAGCACCCACACGCGTTTGCCGCGCTATGTGCGTGGCAAGTGCGGCACGGTGGTGTCCTTGCATGGGGCACATGTCTTTCCCGATACCCATGCGCGTGGTGAAGGGGAATCGCCCTGCTGGCTCTACACCGTGCGCTTTGATGCGCGCGAACTGTGGGGTGAGGACAGCACCGCATCGGCCGTCTTTGTAGACTGCTGGGAGCCTTACCTGGAGCGGGCATGAAGGGTGTTGAGACCCGCGAGACCTCTGCTATGCCGCTTGATTTGCCGTGCGATCTGCCGCGCGATCTGCCCTGCGACGCACAAGGGTTGGTGTTTTCAGAGCCCTGGCAGGCGCAGGCCTTTGCACTGACCTTGCGTTTGCATGAGCGCGGGGTGTTTGCCTGGACCGAGTGGGCGCAGTATTTGTCGCGGGCGATCCGCGAGGCGCAGCAACAGGGCGATCCTGACCTGGGCGATACCTATTACACGCACTGGGTCAGCGCGCTGGAGCGGCTGCTGGTGGACAAGGGCGTTGCCCCGCCGATGGCGCTGTCGGGCCTGAGGCAGGCCTGGCGCAATGCTGCCGAGATGACCCCGCATGGGGCGCCAGTGACCTTGGGCGCTGCAGCCCGCAGGCTCTCTGGTACTTAGGGACTTAGGCTCTGCGCTGCTCAGGCGGCCGGGCTAGCGTGATGCTGCCTTGAGCGCACGCGCGCATTCGCTGACCAGGGCGGGGCCGCGATAGATCAGACCGGTGTAGAGCTGTACCAGGTCTGCTCCTGCGGCGAGCTTGGCGCGTGCATCGTCGCCAGACTGAATGCCTCCCACACCAATGATCGGATAGCGTGGCGGCAGCAGCTGGCGCATTGCTCGAATGACCCTGTTGCTGGCTTCGGCTACCGGCGCCCCCGAGAGTCCGCCCAGCTCTTCTGCATGAGGCAGACCCTTGACCGCGTCGCGCGCGATGGTGGTGTTGGTGGCAATCACGCCGTCCACCGAATGCGTCACGAGCATGGCCGCAATCGCTTCGATTTGCGCATCGTCCAGGTCGGGTGCAATTTTCAGCAGCATGGGGACGTCGCGCTTGTGCGTACGGCGCAGCTCGGTGCGTGCATCGCCCAGCGCGGCCAGCAGCCCATCCAGCGCATCGCCGGTTTGCAGGCTGCGCAATTGCTGCGTGTTTGGCGATGAAATATTGACCGTCACGTAGGCGGCTTGTGCCCACAGGCGGCGCAGCCCGATCAGGTAGTCGTCGGTGGCCCGCTCGATGGGCGTGTCGGCATTCTTGCCGATGTTCACCCCCAGCACACCCTTCCAGCGGCTTTTTTGCAGATGGGCCGCAAAGGCTTCCAGGCCCTGATTGTTGAAGCCCATGCGGTTGATGAGGGCCGAGCGCTCAGGCAGACGGAACATGCGCGGTTTGGCATTGCCAGGCTGTGCCCGCGGCGTGACCGTGCCCACTTCCATAAAGCCAAAGCCCATGGCCGACAGTGCGTCGATATGCGCGGCATTTTTGTCCAGGCCGGCGGCCAGGCCCACCCGATTGGCGAAGCGCAGCCCCAGCAGATCGACCGGATCGTTGACGGGCGCCCCACACAGGGCGCGCAACATGGCGCAACTTGCGGTGCGGTCCAGCGTGGCCAGCGTCAGGTCGTGGGCGGCTTCCGGGTCGAGGGCAAAGAGCAGCGGCCTGGCAAGACCGTAGGGATTGAACACGGTGTGGGGACCTCAGGCGGGGTACATCGGCTGCCACTGTCCGCCAACATGCTGCTCGATCGGGCGAAAGCGCGCCTTGTAGGCCATCTTGGGGCTCTGTGCGATCCAGTAGCCCAGATAGAGATAGGACAAGCCGAGTTGTCGGCATTGATCGATCTGCCACAGCACGTTGTAGGTGCCGTAACTGGCGCCGGCCACATCCGGGTCGAAGAAGGTGTAGACCGACGAGAGCCCATCATCGAGCAGGTCGATGATCGAGACCATGCGCAGCGTGCCATCTTCTTCACGGAATTCAACGAGCCGTGTGTTGACCTTGCTTTGGAGCAGGAACTGCGCGTACTGGTCGCGGCTGTCCTGGTCCATGCCGCCGCCCGCGTGTCGGGTGGCCTGGTAGCGCAGGTACAGCGCGTAATGTTCGGGCGCAAAGCCCAGTCGCGCGACCAGGGTGCGCAAATTGCGGTGCCGCTGCCAGGCGCGACGCTGGCTGCGATCGGGCTCGAACTGCGCCACCGGCACCCGCACCGGAACGCAGGCGCGACAGCCGTCGCAATGCGGCCGGTAAGTGAAGATGCCGCTGCGCCGAAAGCCAGACCGCACCAGTTCGCCGTAGACATCGGCGTTGATCAAATGGTTGGGTGTAGCCACCTGCGAGCGGGCGTGCTGGCCTTCAAGGTAGCTGCACGGGTAAGGCGCTGTGGCATAAAACTGCAGCGCAGAGAATGGGAGTTCCTTGAGGTGCGTCATTTGAAGTGCGTCATGCTGATGACGCCCTACACGTCGGGGAAAGACAGCGACACGCGATCCCAGTCGGGTGCAGGCTGCGCAGCAAGCCGCGTGACGTGCTCAAGAAAGCTCTCCCTGGGTATGGCGCGCGCCCCGAGCGATGCGAGGTGGGCTGTAGCCTGTTGGCAGTCTATCACGCTGAATCCAAGCGCCTTGAGCAGCCAGACCAGTGAGGCCAACGCACATTTGGAGGCATCGGTGCGCCGCGCGAACATGGATTCGCCAAAGAACATGCGCCCGATTGACACACCATAGAGCCCACCGATCAGTTCGCCGTTTTCGCGGACCTCCACAGAATGGGCATGCCCCATGCGATGCAGCCCGACGTACGCCGAGACGATGGCCGGCGTGATCCAGGTGCCATCCTGATCGGGGCGCGGCTCGGCGCAGGCGCGCATCACCGCGGCGAAGTCGGTGTCCAACGACACGGTCCACCGTTCCTCGCGACGCAGCTTGCGCAGGGTCTTGGTGAGCGAGCGCGTCAGCTTGAATTCGTCGAGAAACAGCACCATGCGCGGATCGGGCGACCACCACAGCACCGGTTGCCCCTGGCTGTACCAGGGGAAGGTGCCCTGCCGATAGGCCTCGAGCAGGCGTTGTGCCGACAGGTCGCGGCCTGCTGCGAGCAGACCCGGTGGATCGCTCAGTGCCGCGGTGGGCGGCGGCAGGGGCTCGTCGTGATCAACCCAGGTCAGCGGCATGGAAAAGAGTGGTGCGCAGCCTCAGTGCGCATTGAGGCAGATGCGTCAGTGGGCGTGCGCGGGGCGTCAGGCAGCGGGGCGGGGTGTCCAGCGGATCTCGCTGGTGTGCAGGTCGAAGCGCCCGAGCTTGCGGTCCTCGAAGAACCATTTCAGCGTCTGGCCTACGGTACGAAAGGCGATGTCGTCCCAGGGGATTTCCGCCTCGGTGAAGAGCTTGGCCTCAAGGCTCTCGGGCCCGGGCTCGAAGTCGAGGTGCAACAGGCGGGCCCGATAGAACATGTGCACCTGCTCGACATGGGGCACATCGATCATGGAAAACACGGCGCCTAATTCGATCCGCGCACCGGCTTCCTCCAGCGTCTCGCGCGCAGCACCTTCGCCGGTGGTCTCGCCGTTCTCCATGAATCCGGCGGGCAGCGTCCAGAAGCCATGGCGCGGCTCGATCGCACGGCGGCACAGCAGGACCTTGTCCTCCCAGGTGGTGACGGTGCCCAACACCATGCGCGGGTTCTGGTAATGGATGGTGTTGCAGGACCGGCAGCAGTAGCGTGAGCGATTGTCGCCCTCAGGGATTTCAAAGACGACGGGTGTGGCACAGCTTGAGCAGAATTTCATGGTGACGACACTGAAGAGTGCAGAGGGAGCGCGGGCGTGGCACGCATGGGCTGTGACCGGCGCGCAGGAGCTGCGCGAGCAAAAGTATGACGGAGTTCAGTGGTCTGGCGCGAGAGGTATTGAGTTGAAAGGGATCGGTGGGGGCCGCGCCTGAAAGGAGCCGCGCTAATCTGCTATAGTGGCGGTCTTCCGGACGCGGGGTGGAGCAGTCTGGCAGCTCGTCGGGCTCATAACCCGAAGGTCGCAGGTTCAAATCCTGCCCCCG
>JBIKKG010000298.1:0-3935 GCA_044360485.1 Burkholderiaceae bacterium
GGCCGGTGGTGCCCAGCCACAACTGCCACCGTGATTGCGCATGGTGACCGGCGACAGCACCACCGGCACCGCCGATGAGGCTGCTGCGGCCCGCGACAACCTCACCTGGCCGAGGTCTGAACACAGAATATCGAACATCCCCTGGTTGAAGCCAAAGCGCGCGCCGGTGGACAGATCGGTGGCCGACACTTGAATCATTGGACCTTGGGACCGCTGCAAGTCGGCGAAGGTGGCATTGCCAAACAGGATCTCGTCGTACAGTTCCGAGGCCAGCTCCGAACGTCCCCAGGTGCCCGACAGCAAAGACGGCCAATGCGTGGGCGTGGCTGCGCGCTTGATGAGCTCGCCTTGCACGTCGCGCTTCAGAAAGCGGTGCTCGTATTCGTCAAAGAGGCGATCGCCATACAACCCGTAGGCAAGCGCCGTGAAACTGCCGCCTGAGACGCCCGTGATCACGCCCACGGCATCGATGAGCCGACCCGTGTTGCCGGTGGAAGAAACAAACTCCGTGCTGCGCAAAAACTCGAGTGTGCCGTAGGAGAACGCCGCTGCGCGTGTTCCACCCCCCGAAAACGCCAGGATCACGAGGTTGTCCGGATCGGCGTTCCGAGCCGGGCGTGTCTCCAGACGATAGCCACCGCCCAGCGCAGCCTGCGTGATAGGGGGGTTGATAGGGGGCGTGGCGCAGGCCACGAGAGCCAGGCTGAGACAGCACAACAGACCGACCCGGCGCAATGCCGATCGCAAGCAGGAAGACATGATCGAGCCTTGCACGATGGCTGGCGTGAAAGCAGGGATTCTACTGAAGCGCTTGTGAACACCGGTGCACTGTGCGGGGTGCCCTGATGGCGCGCTTATCGGTGAGCGTTGTTCGCCGCCTGTTTGCGCGTGAGTTGGCGTCTGGCCAGCCCAGCGACCCACGCCGAGGCACGGGTTGGGAACAGACGAAAGAGCAGATCGCCCATGCGCGCATCCTGCCCGATCAGCACGCGTGTGCGCCCGGACTGTAAGGCCCGAATGATCGCAATGGCCGCTTGGGAGGCCGATGTGCGGGCCATCTGGTCAAACTGCGCATGGAGCGCTTCGGGTGTGGCGGCCAGCGCCGAGTAGTCGCCCAGTCTGGACTGGCGGGCAATGCGGGTCTTGATGCCGCCCGGATGGACGCACAACACATGCACCCTGCTGTCCCGGATCTCTTCGCGCAATGCGTCGGAGAAAGCGCGAACCGCTGCCTTGCTGGCGTTGTACATCGACTGCGTGGGCACGGAAATCATGGCAAAGACGCTCGACAGATTGACGATGGTGCTGCCCGGACGTGCTTGCAGCAGCGGCAAAAAAATACGGCTGCCGTTGACCACGCCCCAGAAGTTGATGTCGATGAGCCAGTGGGCGTCGTTCAGATTCAGGCTGCGAACAGGCGAGACCAGACCGACGCCGGCATTGTTAACGAGGATATCCACGCCACCGAAGGCTTCGCGCGCCCGCTCGGCCAGAGTCATCAGGTCATCGACCTGGGCCACATCACACCGTTGACTCAGGCAATGGTTGCCACGCGCTCGCAGGCCGGCGGCGACCGACTCCAGCCGCTCGATGTCGACATCACAAATCAGCAGTTGAGCGCCTTGCGCTGCGAATGCCTGCGCAAGGGCTTCGCCGATCCCCGAGGCTGCACCAGTAATGACGACCACCCGATCCTTGAACGTCTGCATGGCGTATTCCTTTGTGTGATGGTCAGGCGCCTGAACGCAGGCGTGCCCGTTCACCCGCCGGAACGCCAATCAGTGGGTGCAGTCGTCCTGCGATCAGCCAGGCCCCGAGCAGTCCGATGCCTCCCGTGGCGAACACTGCTGCCAGCGGACCAACCTGCAACACCAACCAGACGATGCCTGGCGTCAGGATATTGGCCACGTCCCTGAAGGTGGAGTAGACCGCAGACATTTCGCTGCGCTCGGACGGTTTGACGGACATCAGGAACGGCAGCCCGCCACAGATGTCGAGCAACACCAGAAAGTACGCCCCGATCAGCAGCAGGGCAATACTGATCCAGGGCAGTGGCGAACAGAGTGAAGCCAGTACGAAGGCGGCGCCTGACCACAGGAACCCGGTACGCACGGCAGCACGCAGACTGCGTCGCTGCATCCATCGCAACATGAGCGGCGCGGCGAACAGCCCCATCGACGCCAACGAGGCGGACAGTCCTCCGACCTGATCACTCAGACCGCTTTCAATCGCAAAAATCCCCACGTACACCAGATAGACCGCCCATCCGCACGAACGCAGGACCGCCAGCAGCCAGCCGCCGACGAGCCTGGGCTGCGCTGCGAATCGCGGCAGATAGCGCAGTGGATTGGGCGAGCTGCCGCGTATGCGCGCCTCCAGCCGGGTGCTGCCCATGCCCATGCGCCAGATGCTGGCCAGCATCAGCACCGCCGCCAGACCCACCAGTACGAAGGGTGCGCCCTGCCATAAGCCAAGCAGCCACACCCCCAGAAACGGTCCGACGGACCAGCCTGTGCCCGCATAGAAAAGCCGCAGCGACTCCAGGCGCCCAAGCTCGGGCTTGCTGACATAGTCCAGCACGTTGGCGTTGTAACAGACGAACGCCACGGCGGTTCCGACTGCGGTGCACAGTAAAGCGAGCGCAATGAGCTTGCCGCCCATCAGCCCGAAGGCTGCTGAGCACACATACAGCCCGACGCCCGCCGAATGCAGCCATCGACGTGGCACGTGCCGCATGAGTACCGGAACGGTCAGCACCGTGAGCAGGGAAATCAGCCCCACGATGAAATAGATCTGGGAGACGACTGCAGCATCACCCCAGACCCGATACAGGGTCAGCGGAAACACGGACAGGGTCACACCACGTGCAATCGCCTCGAAGCCTCCGATCGCAGCGAACGTTCGGACAGTGGGTGCAGCAGTGGCCATGGATGGTTGGGGGACACCGAACGGTTCAAAGGGTTCAGGCTACCATCGCTCGCACGTTCGCTCGAGATGACCGCCAACGAGGAGACCATGGTGCAGGACAGCAGTACATTCTGGAAGAAGTCGCGCGTGGAGTTGCGCGCTGCCGGGTTCGATCCCGATCGCGCGGCAGGCATGAATGCCGTCGTCACGATTTGCAGCGCCTACACCAATGCCCATCGCTGCAATAACCGCGTGCGCAGCATCACCGATCTGCTGGTGGAGCAGATTGCCGCACGAGGCGGACAAGGCTTGATCGTGGGCGCGCCGGCGGTCTCGGACGCCCTGACACAGGGCACGCCCACAGCCGGCTACAGCCTGGTGTCGCGCGATGTGGTGGCCGATTGTTTCGAGATTGGTCATTACGCCCACCATGGCGATGCCATGATCGTGATTTCGGGTTGCGACAAGACCGGCGCCGCGGCGCTCATGCCCCTGGCGCGCACCAATGCGTTCGGTCTGGTGCTATACCCGGGTACCAGTTCTCCGGGTCAGGTGAGTGTTGAGCCGTGGGCTAGCAAGGGCGCCAACCTCACGATCATGGACTATGCGGAAGGCCGCGCAGCAAGAGAAGCCGGTCGCATCTCTGCCGAGGAGTTGCTGGAGCTCGAACGCAACGTCATGCCGGGCAGTGGGACCTGTGGCGCCATGTTCACAGCCAACACCATGAGCACCATTGCCGAGGCACTTGGCATGATGCTGCCGCGAGGCGCCTCGCACCCGGCTGACTACCATGCCGACAGCGATCTGCACGCAGACGTGCGCGCGCAGACGGCTGCCTCGGTGAATGCGCTGTACCAGCTGATCGCGCAGGGCATCCGGCCGCGCGACATCATGACGCTGAGGGCCTTCGAAAACGCGATCACCACGGTGTACGCCATGGGTGGCTCCACCAACCTCTACCTGCATCTGATGGCAGTGGCCCGCGAGGCGCAGGTGCCGCTGGATATTCACCACATCCAGAGGGTTGG
>JBIKKG010000299.1:0-3927 GCA_044360485.1 Burkholderiaceae bacterium
GCCGAGCATGACTTTGCTGAATGACCCCGCGTGATGACCTCGCGTCATCAGCCAGCCTGATTATCCCGCTTGAACTGCGCGCACCAGCATCACCACGGCGTGAGCTTCGATGCCCTCGCCGCGCCCGGCAAACCCCAGGCGCTCGCTGGTCTTGGCCTTGACATTGACCTGCCCGGTCTGAAGGCCCAGGTCGCTGGCCACATGCCCCACCATCGACGCGATATACGGTGCCATCTTGGGCGACTGAGCGACAACGGTTGCATCCACATTGCCGACCGACCAGCCTGCTTCGCGTATCCGTTTGCACGCCTCACGCAGCAACACGCGGCTGTCTGCACCGCGGTAGACCGGATCGGTGTCGGAAAAATGGCGACCAATATCACCCAGCCCCGCAGCGCCCAACATCGCATCGATAACCGCGTGGATCAGCACATCCGCGTCGGAGTGCCCAAGCAACCCACGATCATGGTCGATCGTGGTGCCGCCAATCACCAGCGCCCGTCCGGGCACCAGCGCATGCACATCCCAGCCCTGCCCGATGCGCCATGCAGGCTCTGTCTGAGACCTGGCGGGCTGATGCAACTCAGCCGCCTGCATGCTGCGCAAGTCGTCCATGGTGGTCACCTTGAAGTTGCTGCGACTGCCAGGCACGAGGCGCGGCGTTTGGCCGGCAGCCTCGATGGCGCTGGCTTCATCGGTCACGTGCGCATGCTGCGCAAGCGCCTGACGCAACGGACCATATCGAAACACCTGAGGGGTCTGGGCCTGCCAGAGGTCTTCACGAGCCACGGTTGCCAGCACACGAGGGGCTCCTTCGGTCACCCCCGAGCGTTTGACCGTATCGGCCATCGGCAGAGCGAGCAGCGCTCCCACCGGCTCATCGATGAGCGCCTGGGTCAGGCGCTCGATGCTGTCGCGATCAATGCCCGGGCGCGCCGCATCATGCACCCAGATCCAGTCGGCTGCACCCGCCCCGTGGTCCTCGGCGGCCACCTTCAAGCCGGCGAGGACGCTGTCGCGCCGGCTGGTGCCACCCACGGCGGCCACCTGCACCCGCGGATCACGCGTCAAACCGGGCAGCGCCTGAGCCACGGTATCGCCCGGCGAAACCACCACGATGACCCGCTCACAGGGCGTGGCGTCGAGCAGGCGCGCGACAGTGCGCTCCAGGATGGTCGCAGTGCCCAGTGTCAGGTATTGCTTGGGGCGATCTGCGCCCATGCGCGACCCGGTCCCGGCGGCCGGCACCACGGCGAAATGGCGCACGGTGGGCGGGCGGCTTGCGACAGGGCGATGCGAATCTGGAGCAGACATGGCGAGGGCCACCCGGTCGTCAAAGCTAGAATTATAGGTTTGCAGGCGTTGCGCCTGCGCGGACCTCTCGCGTGAACCTGCCTGCCACTGCATCACCCGCTTCTGCCAAGTCTGCGCAAAGCCCATCCGGGACGTCTGCACAGGCCTCAGGCCAGCCGTGGCATACCAACGAGCCGGCGCCAGGCGCCGTCAGCAGCCTGCCCGCGACACACGGCAGCGGGGACGCCTGGCTGCTTGCCGAGATCGCCCAGCGCCACGCGAAGCAGGGTCGCATGCTGGTGGTGGTCACCGCGGCGGCACTGGACGCCTCACGCCTGGCTGAGGAATCGCAATGGTTTGCCCCTGCGCTGCGCATCCGCACGCTGTCCGACTGGGAAACGCTGCCCTACGATGCGTTCTCGCCGCACCAGGATCTGGTCTCTGACCGACTAGCCACCTTGTATGAACTGCAGCAGCGACGGGTCGATCTGCTGTATGTGCCGGCCACGACCGCGCTGCACCGGCTGTCACCGCCGGCCTTTGTGGCCGCGCACACCTTTGCCTTCAAGAAGAAGCAGCAACTCGACGAAGCCGCGTTGCGCACGCAACTCACTGTGGCCGGCTACGAGCATGTCTCGCAGGTGGTGCGGCCCGGCGAGTATTGCGTGCGGGGCAGCCTGATCGATCTTTTTCCCATGGGCTCCACCCTGCCCTATCGGCTCGATCTCTTCGACGACGAGATCGATTCGATTCGAGCCTTTGATCCCGACTCGCAGCGCAGCCTCTATCCGGTCGACTCGGTGCGCATCCTTCCAGGCCGGGAGCTCCCCATGGATGAGCCATCGCGCACAGCGTTTCGCGGCCGCTGGCGCGAGCGCTTCGAGGGCGATCCTTCGCGTGCGGGGCCTTATCGCGATATCGGCAATGGCATCGCTGCGCCAGGAATCGAGTACTGGCTGCCGCTCTTTTTCGAATCCACCGCCACCCTCTTCGACTACCTCGCACCCGATGCGCTGATCGCCACCCACGGTGACGTCGATGCCGCGGGCCGGCGCTTCGGTCAGGAAACTGCCCAGCGCCATGCCTTCCTGGCCCATGATGCGCAGCGCCCGCTGCTGCGCCCCGACGAGCTCTTCCTGGGCATCGAGCCGTTCTTTATTGAGGTGCGCCGGTTCGGACGCTATGCCCTGCGCGAGCCGCGCACGGCACTGGGCACGATCGATGCACAGGACGATGCCTTGGACAGTGCAGCCGAGGGCACGGTCAGTCCTGATGGTCCCGTCAACCCGAGTGGCGCTGAGCGACTGGAGCCCGTCAGCACTCGGCGTGCGGCACACAGCCTGTCGCCGCCCGAAGTGGGCGTAGAGCGACGCACCGATGCCCCGCTGTCACGCCTGCAGGCCTGGCTCGACAGCACCGATCAGCGCGTCCTGATCCTTGCCGAGTCGGCGGGCCGACGCGAGACGCTCTCGCAGCTCTTTGCCGAACACGGCATCCACCTGCCCGAGATCGACGACTGGACGGGTTTTTCGGATCCCGTCCTGACCCGAGCCCTGGGCGTGGGCCCCCTGTCTGAGGGCTTCCAGATCCATGGCCCCGCGGCGCTTGCCGTGCTCACAGAAACCGAACTCTTTGCTGGCGCTGCGCGCAAGCGGGGGCGGCGCAAGCGCGAGGCAGTCACCGATGTCGATGCCATCATCCGCGACCTCTCCGAGCTGTCAGTCGGCGATCCGGTGGTCCACGCACAGCACGGCATCGGCCGCTACCAGGGGCTGATCAATCTGGACCTGGGCGACGGGCCCACAGAGTTCCTGCATCTGGCGTATGCCAATGCGGCCACGCTGTATGTGCCGGTTGCGCAATTACATCTGATCGGCCGGTATTCGGGCGCGTCGCCCGATGACGCGCCGTTGCACGTCCTGGGTTCGGGGCAATGGGAAAAAGCCCGTCAGCGCGCAGCCAAGCGCGCGCGCGACACAGCAGCTGAACTGCTCAACCTGTATGCGCGCCGCGCCGCGCGTCAGGGCCACGCCTTCAAATTCGATGCACAGGACTATGAAGCCTTTGCAGAAGGCTTCGGGTTTGAGGAAACGCCTGATCAGCTCGCCGCCATCCATGCGGTGACGCAAGACCTCGTATCCGGCAAGCCCATGGACCGCCTGATTTGCGGCGATGTCGGTTTTGGCAAGACCGAAGTCGCCCTGCGTGCCGCCTTCGTGGCGGCTGCCGATGGCAAGCAGGTGGCCATCGTCTGCCCGACCACCCTGCTGGCCGAGCAGCACTTCGAGACCTTTTCAGACCGCTTCTCGAACTGGCCAATCCGTCTGGCCGAGCTCTCGCGGTTTCGTTCGCCCAAGGAAGTGCGCGCTGCACTTGAAGCCCTGGAAAACGGCACCCTCGACATTGTCATCGGGACCCACAAACTGCTGGGCAAGGACGTACGCTTCAAGCGACTGGGGCTGGTGATCATTGACGAAGAGCACCGCTTCGGCGTGCGACAGAAAGAAGCACTCAAGGCCCTGCGCGCAGAGGTCGACGTGCTGACCCTGACCGCCACACCCATCCCGCGCACCCTGGCCATGAGCCTGGAGGGCATCCGTGACTTTTCTGTGATTGCGACCGCGCCGCAACGGC
>JBIKKG010000300.1:0-3918 GCA_044360485.1 Burkholderiaceae bacterium
ACGTCGTTTTTCTCCAGATTGGTCAGGATGGCCGCCAGATCGCCTGGGCGCTCCAGCACGGGGCCGGAGGTTTGACGCAGATTGACGCCCATCTCTGCCGCAACGATGTGCGCAAGGGTCGTCTTGCCCAGCCCAGGCGGGCCGAACAGCAACAGGTGGTCGAGTGCCTCCCCCCGATTTCGGGCTGCGGCCACGAAGATGTCGAGTTGCTCTCGGATACGGGGCTGCCCGACATAGTCGGCCAGTGATTTGGGGCGCAGGGCGCGCTCGACTGCTTCTTCGGCTGGCGAGGTGGGTGCCGGAGCGACCAGGCGGTCGTGTTCGATCATGGTGCGATTCTATCGGAGCCGGTCTGATCGCCGCCGACCGTCGGACTCAACTGCGGGCCAGCAGCTTGAGTGCTTGGCGGATGCCTTCTGACACGGGGGTGTCGGCGGGCAACTGGCGGGCGGCCTGTGAGGCCTCGCGTTCGGAATAGCCCAGCGCCAGCAGCGCCCGAAGAATGTCGGCGGCATGGTCGGCCATGGCGGTCTGCTGAGCGCCCGCCGGCTGTGTCGGACCGAGCTTGCCCTTGAGTTCGAGCAGCAGCCGGTCGGCAGTTTTCTTGCCGATGCCTGGCACCTTGACCAGCCGCCCGGGTTCTTGCATTGCCACAGCCTGGGTCAGGTCGGAGACCGACAGGCCCGAGAGGACTGCCAGCGCCATGCGAGGCCCGATGCCCGAAATGCGGATCAGCTCGCGAAAGGCAGAGCGTTCGGCGTCTGTGAGAAATCCGTACAGCAGCTGAGCGTCCTCGCGCACCACCAGGTGCGTGAGCAGCACGACCCGATCGCCCAAGGCTGGCAGATCGTAGAACGTGCTCATGGGGACGTCCACCTCGTAGCCCAGACCGCCGGTGTCGATCAGAACCTGGGGAGGCGTTTTGGCGAGCAGGACGCCGGCGATGCGACCGATCATGATGCGATCAGTCTACCGCGCCGCACGCGCGCGCCGCGTCTTGCTTGCAACAGGCCTGCGCCCGAGGCGCTCGCCGAGGCGCTGATCGAGGCGGTCAGGCGCGATGCATGGGCATGCGATGTGGCACAGGCCAGCGCATCGGCGGCATCCGTGGAGGGCGTGCCTGGCAGGGCCAGCAGTCGCACCATCATGGCCTGGACCTGCTCCTTGCTTGCGCGTCCGTAACCCACCACCGATTGCTTGATTTGCAGGGCCGTGTATTCGGCCACCGGCAGTCCGGCCATAGACAGCGCGCACAAGGCCGCGCCACGCGCATGCCCCAACAGCAGGGTCGAGGCCGGATTGACGTTCACGAACACTTTTTCGACGGCGGCGCACTGCGGCTGGTATTGGCGGATCACGTCCTGGAGTTGCCCGAAGATCACTGCCAATCGGGTGGCCAATTCCCCGTCGGGCACGCGGATGACACCGCTGGCCACATAGGTCAGGCGATGGCCATCGTGTGCGTCGATGAGACCGAAGCCCGTGATGCGCAACCCGGGGTCAATGCCCAGAATGCGCAAGGGCGCCTGGGGCGTGGGTGCCATGTCAGGCACTCAATGCCGGAAGTGCCGCACACCGGTGAAGACCATCGCCACGCCGCGTTCTTCGGCTGCTGCAATGACTTCATCATCCCGCATCGAGCCACCGGGCTGGATGACGGCGACCGCGCCGGCATCGACCACCACATCGAGTCCGTCACGAAACGGGAAAAACGCATCGGATGCCACGACCGACCCTTTGAGGTCGAGCGACGCATTGGCGGCCTTGATGGATGCAATGCGTGCGGAGTCGATGCGGCTCATTTGTCCGGCGCCCACGCCCAGCGTACGGCCTTCACCGCAAAACACGATGGCATTCGATTTGACGAACTTGGCCACCCGCCATGCGAAGAGCAGATCGCTCAGTTGGGCGGGTGTGGGGGCCAGGCGTGTGACGACCTTCAGCTCACCGACGTCCAGGTTGCGCTCATCGGGCGACTGTACGAGCAGGCCACCGCCCACACGCTTCAGATCGAACCGGCTCGACGCCCTGCCCAGCGGGATTTCAAGCAGACGCACATTTTGCTTGGCGGCAAACACGCGGCGCGCGGCTTCATCGAAACCCGGTGCGATCAGGACCTCCACAAACTGGCGGGACACCTGCTCTGCCGTGGCGCCGTCCAGCGGGTGATTGAAGGCGATGATGCCGCCGAAGGCAGAGGTGGGGTCGGTTGAAAAAGCCTTGGCGTAGGCTTGCGCGACATCGGCTGCGATGGCCACACCACAAGGATTGGCGTGCTTCACGATCACGCACGCAGGTTCATCGAAGGTCTTGACGCATTCCCAGGCCGCATCGGCATCGGCAATGTTGTTGTAGGACAGCTCTTTGCCCTGCAGTTGCCGGTAATGCGACAAGGCCCCTGCAGCAGGTTGGGCTTCGCGATAGAACGCAGCGGCCTGGTGTGGGTTTTCGCCGTAGCGCATGGTTTGGACGCGCTCGAACTGCATGGAGAAGGTTTGCGGGTAGGGATCGTGCGCCCCGTCGGGTTGCACACCACCCAGGTAGTTGGCGATGGCGCCGTCATATTGCGCGGTGTGCGCATACACCTTGCGCGCCAGTTCAAAGCGCAGCGCGTCGCCCACGCCGCCCTGGCCGCGAATGTCGGCCAGCACGCGGCTGTAGTCCTGGGGATCGACCACCACCGCAACACCATGATGATTTTTCGCGGCAGCCCGCAGCATGGCTGGGCCACCGATGTCGATGTTTTCGATCGCCTCCTCCAGCGTGCAGCCCGGTCGGGCCACGGTCTGCTGGAAGGGGTACAGATTGACGACCAGCAGATCGATGGTGCCAATGCCGTGACGCTCGAGTGCCTGCATGTGCTCGGGCAGGTCGCGTCGGGCCAGCAGACCACCATGAACTTTCGGATGCAGCGTTTTCACGCGGCCGTCGAGCATCTCGGGAAAGCCGGTGTAGTCGGAGACTTCCGTGACGGCGATGCCGGCCTGCTGCAGCAGTTTGGCAGTGCCGCCGGTCGACAGCAGCGCGACGCCGAGCTCTCGCAATTGCGTGGCGAGCGCTACAACGCCCTCCTTGTCCGAGACGCTGATCAGGGCCTGCTTGACGCGATGCATGAGTTTCTCCGAGGGGGCGCTCAGCGCAGCCCGTAGTGCTGCAGTTTTTTGCGCAGTGTGTTGCGGTTGATTCCAAGCATCTCGCTGGCGCGCAGCTGGTTGCCCTGGGCCTGTTTCATGATGACTTCGAGCATGGGCCGCTCGACGGCTGCCAGCACCATGTCATAGATAGCGCTCGGACGGGCGCCGTCGAGATCGAGAAAGTACTTCTCAAGGTTGCGGGTGACGGCTTCGTCAATGGATGGAGGCTTTGTCATCGGCATGGTCGAGGTAGGCGTCAAGCAACATCAGTTGTTCAGTCGGGTGCTCAGAGCGGTTGATGGCGCCGCGCAAGCGCCTCAGCTCGTCGTGTTCGACATCGGTGGAGACACCGCGGGCTTCACACCAGCCATCCAGATACCAGCCGATGTGTTTGCGTGCGATCCGCGGGCCGGCGTACTCGCCATAAAAAGCGTAGTGGTCGACAAGGTGTTCGCGCAGCACGCGCGCGATCTCCTGCAGTGAGGGCGGCGCGAGGAGTGTGCCGTGCTCGAGGAAATGCGCGACCTCGCGAAAGATCCAGGGCTTGCCTTGCGCAGCGCGACCGATCATGACGGCATCTGCGCCCGTGCGGGCCAGCACGAACGCTGCTTTGGCCGGTGAGTCGATGTCGCCGTTAGCCACCACCGGAATGTCGATCGCCTGCTTCACGGCGGCGATCGTGTCGTACTCGGCCTGACCGGTGAATGCGCAGGCGCGGGTGCGTCCATGCACGGTGATGAGCTGGACCCCTGCATGCGCCATCTCGCGGGCCAATTGCGGCGCA
>JBIKKG010000301.1:0-3905 GCA_044360485.1 Burkholderiaceae bacterium
CCAGCTAACGCAACGGATTCTTGCACTACCCACTCGCGATACCCACCCAGTATCGCCGGCCCTGACAGGCCTCTCAGGCGCTCACTCCCAGTCGAGCGCGCCTTTCATCCACTCATAGATGAATCCAACCACCAGAATGGTCAGAAAAATCATCATCGACATGAACCCGAAGAATCCGATCGAATCAAGCGAGACCGCCCAAGGGAACAAGAAGGCAATTTCGAGATCGAACAGAATGAAAAGGATGGCGACCAGGTAGTACCTGACGTCGAATTTCATGCGGGCATCTTCGAAAGCCTCAAAGCCGCATTCGTACGGCGAGAGCTTTTCGGGGTCCGGACGGGACGGACCCAGCAGTTTGCCCAGCAGCATCGGCGCAAAGCCGATCGCCGTGCCCACCAGCATGAAAAGCAGGACGGGCAGGTATTGCTCTAGGTTCACAACGTCATCCCTGATACGTGCTGCGTGTTGGAATTCTTGGTGCCGACGGCGAGACTCGAACTCGCACAGCTTTCGCCACTACCCCCTCAAGATAGCGTGTCTACCAATTTCACCACGTCGGCGCGGCGCGCGGATTCTACCGCGTCTTCACTTCGGTATTGCGTTGGGTGCGCCATTTTTTTGCGGCACATCAGCCGGGGCGGGGTTGGTCGCAGCAGGCAATGCAGGGGCATCTGCCGCGGCTCCCGCTGGCGTCGCAGGCGCCGCGGCAGGGATCGATAGTTTGTCCATCACACTGGACGGCTCACGCGATGCAACGCGACTGTTCGCGAAGAACGCAAGCGCCAGCGTGGAAATGAAGAACACCGTGGCTAACGCAGCAGTCAGGCGACTCAGAAAGTTGGCTGATCCCGTGGCACCAAACAGGCTCCCAGATGAACCGGAGCCAAAGGCTGCCCCCATATCTGCACCCTTGCCATGCTGCAGCAACACCAGAACGATGACGCCGATGGCACTCAAGACTTGAACCACCACGGCGATCGTCGAAATTATGGACATCCGGAACTCTCCAAAAACCTCAGGCAACGCCGGCCGCTGCGCGGCAGATCGCCAGAAAATCGTCCGCCACCAGCGAGGCGCCGCCGATCAGGCCGCCATCGACATCGGGCTGGGAAAAAAGCTCGGCGGCATTGCCAGGCTTGACTGAACCACCATACACAATGCGCGCATCGGAAGCCGAAAATACGCCACCCGCCAGCAGGCGATTGCGCAGGAAACGATGCGCGGCTTGCGCTTGGGCCGGGGTGGCGGTCATTCCAGTGCCGATCGCCCAAACCGGCTCATACGCGAGCACGTAACGCCCAGCAGCCTGCTGAAGATGCGCGCTCACGGCATCGATTTGCCTGCCTAGTACGTCCTCGGTCCGCCCCGACTCGCGCTCCTGGAGTGTCTCGCCGACGCAGATCACCGGTGTCACGCCACTGGCCAGGGCCTGATCGACCTTTGCAGCGACCTGCTCATCGGTCTCTGCGAACAACGCGCGTCGCTCGGAGTGACCGATCAGCGCCCATGTGCAGGCGAGGTCTGCCAGCATGCTGCCGGCGACCTCACCGGTGTAAGCGCCCCGATCATGGGCCGAAATGTTCTGCGCCCCCCAACTCCAAGCGCTCCCCGCCAGTCTGGCCGCGGCCAGCCCGATGTAGGGGTAGGAAGGGCAGACCCCCACATCCACGGCCTGTGGATACGCCCGCGAACGCCAGCCTTTGCGTAAGCCGGCGAGTAAGGATTCGATGAACGCCACGTCGCCGTGCATCTTCCAATTGCCGATCACCAACGGTTTGCGACCGAGCGCGGCGATCTTACGAGGGGACGTCATGAGCGGGATGAAAAGAAAGACAACCGACTATTTTACGGTGCGACAGCGTCTACGGTCAATTTGGCGCAACTGGCTGGCGCGCATTCAGGCGACGCCAGAGCCACACCGCATAGCCCGACAGGGCGTAGACCATGAACAAGGAAAACAGGACCGACGGCGGATCGGAGGACACCAGCACAAAACCGAGTACGAGCAACGGCAGCACCATGTACGGCACACTGCGCTTCAGGTTGATGTCCTTGAAACTGTAAAACGGCGCGCTCGAGACCATCGTGACCCCGGCATACACCGTGATGGCCCAGGCCAGCCAGCGCAAGTCTCCGCCCGTGGCATCAATCCAGCGAGTCTCCCGCAGGTCGGTCGCGATCCAGACGAGCCCGGTCACGAGCGCGGCAGCCGCTGGGCTCGGCAGACCCTGAAAAAAGCGTTTGTCTACGACGCCAATGTTCGTGTTGAAACGCGCCAGGCGCAGGGCCGCTCCTGCCACATAAACGAACGCCGCAAGCCAACCGAGTTTCCCCATGCCTCGCAGGGACCATTCATAGACCACCAGGGCGGGAGCCAGCCCAAACGAGACCATGTCTGACATGGAATCGTACTGCTCTCCAAAGGCGCTTTGTGTACGGGTGAGGCGCGCCACCCTTCCATCCAGTCCGTCGAGCACCATCGCAATGAAAATCGCAATAGCAGCGATCTCAAAACGGTTGTTCATCGCTTGGACGATCGCAAAAAAGCCAGCGAAGAGGTTGCCGGTGGTAAAGGCGTTGGGCAGCAAATAAATGCCGCGCGAACGGGGGCGCCCGGGCATGCCGTGGGGAAGGACAGTCGGCGCCGCAGACGCCGGTTCGTCCCGAACAACGCGTGTACCACGTGAGATTCTTAACGGCTTACGTCGGCTGTGCCTGGGCTTATCCACCATCTTTCCCCCGTGACGCGCACTTGCACGCAGACCGGCGCATTGCGACGCGGCACCTGAACCATCCAGTACCGTGTCGCGTCACGCAGCAACGGTCAGTTGCGCGAGCGATCGACCAGCTTGTTTGCCTTGATCCAGGGCATCATCGCACGCAATTTCTCGCCGACCTGCTCGATCGGATGCTCTGCGGTCAGCCTGCGACGCGAAAGCAGCGTAGGCGCACCAGCACGATTTTCCAGGATGAAGCGCTTGGCATAGTCACCTGACTGAATGTCGGCCAGGACCTGCTTCATGGCAGCCTTCGTTTCTGGCGTAATCATCTTGGGACCCGTCTCGTACTCGCCAAACTCGGCGTTGTTGGAGATCGAATAGTTCATGTTGGCGATGCCGCCTTCATAGATCAGGTCAACGATCAGCTTGAGCTCATGCAGGCACTCGAAATAGGCCATTTCGGGGGCATAGCCCGCTTCGACCAGCGTCTCGAAACCTGCCTTGATCAGCTCGACGGTACCGCCGCACAACACGGCCTGCTCGCCGAACAGATCGGTCTCGGTTTCTTCGCGGAAATTGGTCTCGATGATGCCGGCGCGGCCTCCGCCGATGGCGCAGGCGTAGGACAGCGCATGGTCACGGGCGCGGGCGCTGCGATCTTGGTGCAACGCGATGAGCATTGGCACACCGCCACCCTGCGCATAGGTCGAGCGCACTGTATGGCCAGGTGCTTTGGGCGCAATCATGACGACGTCGAGGTCAGCACGCGGCGTAACCTGACCGTAGTGCACGTTAAAGCCGTGGGCAAAAGCCAGGGTGGCACCCTTCTTGATATGGGGCTCCACCTCCTCCCGGTACGTGGCAGCAATGTGCTCATCGGGCATGAGCATCATGACAAAGTCGGCGCCTTTGACCGCGTTGGCGATCGTTTCGGCCTTCAGGCCGGCCAGCTTGACTTTGTCCCAGGACGGCCCGCCCTTGCGAACACCGACCACCACTTTCACACCCGAGTCGTTCAGGTTGAGGGCGTGAGCATGACCCTGCGAACCGTAGCCGATGATGGCCACTTTCTTGCCTTTGATGAGCTTGAGGTCGCAGTCCTTGTCGTAGAACACTTTCATGAGGTCTCTTTCTTTCGTGAGGAAGTAGGATGGATCAGGCCTTGAGCGTGCGCTCGCCGCG
>JBIKKG010000072.1:0-13726 GCA_044360485.1 Burkholderiaceae bacterium
ACGGCGTCCAGGTCAGCGCCAAACCCGACGAAGAGCAGTCGCTCCTCATGAGCGTCTTCATTTCATGGTTCCCCATGCTGTTGCTGATTGGCGTGTGGGTGTTTTTCATGCGACAGATGCAGGGCGGCGGGCGGGGTGGCGCTTTCTCCTTCGGCAAGAGCCGCGCGCGCATGCTCGACGAGTCGAACAACACCGTCACGTTTGCAGATGTTGCCGGCTGCGACGAAGCCAAGGACGAGGTGCGGGAGCTCGTCGAGTTCTTGCGTGATCCGTCCAAGTTTCAAAAACTGGGCGGTCGGATTCCTCGCGGCGTGTTGATGGTCGGGTCGCCCGGCACTGGTAAAACGTTGCTGGCGCGTGCAATCGCTGGCGAGGCCAAGGTGCCGTTTTTCTCGATCTCGGGTTCCGATTTCGTCGAGATGTTCGTTGGTGTTGGCGCTGCCCGGGTGCGCGACATGTTCGAGCAGGCCAAAAAACAGGCGCCCTGCATCTTGTTCATCGATGAAATCGATGCGGTCGGGCGTCAGCGTGGCGCCGGTCTGGGCGGTGGCAACGACGAGCGCGAACAGACTCTCAACCAGTTGCTGGTCGAGATGGACGGCTTCGAAACAGGTCAGGGCGTGATCGTGATCGCGGCCACCAACCGCCCCGACGTGCTGGACCCTGCGCTGCTGCGCCCCGGTCGCTTCGACCGACAGGTCGTGGTACCGCTGCCCGATATTCGTGGCCGCGAGCAAATTCTCAATGTCCACGTGCGCAAGGTGCCGGTAGGCCCAGATGTGCGCCCCGATGTGATTGCCCGCGGCACGCCTGGTTTTTCGGGTGCTGATCTGGCTAATCTCGTCAATGAGGCTGCGCTGTTTGCAGCCCGGCGCAGTGCGCGCCTGGTCGAAATGATCGATTTCGAACGGGCCAAAGACAAGATCATCATGGGCGCCGAGCGTCGGTCCCTCGTCATGCCTGAGGAAGAGCGGCGCAATACCGCGTATCACGAGTCCGGCCATGCGATTGTGGCCAAGCTGCTGCCCAAGACCGACCCGGTCCACAAGGTCACGATCATCCCGCGTGGCCGTGCGCTGGGGGTGACCATGCAGTTGCCTGAGCAAGACCGCTACAGCATGGACCGCGACCGCATGCTCAACACCATCGCGGTGCTCTTTGGTGGCCGGATTGCCGAAGAGGTCTTCATGAACCAGATGACCACTGGCGCCTCCAACGACTTTGAGCGGGCTACGTCCATCGCCCGCGACATGGTCACGCGCTATGGCATGAGCGATGCGCTGGGCACGATGGTCTATGCCGAAAATGAAGGCGAAGTGTTCCTCGGACGGTCGATCACCAAGACCACCAACATGTCCGAAGACACCATGCGCAAGGTCGACTCGGAAATCCGTCGCATCATCGACGAGCAGTACGGCGTGGCCCGCAAGCTCATCGAAGACAATCGCGAGAAGATCGAGGCCATGACCAAAGCCTTGCTCGAATGGGAAACCATCGATGCCGAGCAGATTGAGGACATCTGTTCGGGCCGCGCGCCGCGTCCGCCCCGTGACCTGAGCAAGCCCGGCGGGTCACCGCCCCCGGCTGCGCCCGCACCGGGCGTGGCTCCTGCGGCCCCGGCTGCGCCGGCCGCCCAGTAAGCGCGCTCACACTGCCGACCGATCCGTTCGGTCGGCAGGTCTGTCTGCCTCATTGTCTGCCTCATTGTCCGGCTGAGCGTGCAGTCCGTTTCCCGGCTTCAATGCGGCCGCTTTGAGCTGCCGCTCGAGCGCCCCCTGATCATGGCGGTGCTTAACCTCACGCCCGATTCATTTTCCGATGGTGGCCTCTGGCTCGATCCTCAGCGCGCCATCGAACAGGCGCACGCGCTGATCGAGCAAGGGGCTGATCTGATTGATCTCGGGGCTGAAAGTACCCGGCCCGGCGCGCAGCCTGTGCCGGCATCACTCGAAATCGAACGCCTGGCACCGCTGCTTCATGCACTGCGTGACGTGGGCGTTCCGCTGTCGGTGGATACGCGCAAGCCCGAGGTGATGCGTGCCGCAATCGCGATGGGCGCTGATCTCATCAACGATGTACAAGGATTCGACTCAGTGCAGGCCATCGATGCTGTCGCGCATAGCCGTGTGGCCTGTTGCGTGATGCACATGCAGGGCAAGCCTCAGAGCATGCAGACCGCGCCGTCCTATCAGGACGTGGTGAGCGATGTGCGCAACTTCCTCGCGCAGCAGGTCGCTGCGCTGCAGGATGCCGGGGTGACGGCTCAACGGATCGTGATTGATCCGGGCATCGGATTCGGCAAGAGCCTGGCGCACAATCTGAGCCTGCTCGCCCATCTTGATGCGCTGCGGGTCCAGTCGCTGCCCATTTTGGTGGGTGTGTCGCGCAAGTCAATGATTGGAGCGCTGACCGGGCGCGATGCACACGAACGCTTGGCCGGCAGCCTTGCAGCCATGTTGGCCGCGGTGTCGCATGGAGCCTCATTGGTGAGGGTCCACGATGTGGCGGCGACTCGCGATGCGCTCAGGGTGTGGTCGGCGATACAGGATGCAGCGACCGGCTGATGTGTCGGGTCGCACGCAACCGTTCGAAAGAGCGTTCGATTTCAGGAGAATGCAGGCGATGACACGCAAATATTTCGGTACCGATGGCGTTCGAGGCCGCGTGGGCGAAGCGCCGATCACCCCCGAATTTGTGATGCGACTGGGCTATGCAGCCGGTCGGGTGCTGGCCCAGCGCGGCGGACCGCGGCCCACAGTGCTGATCGGCAAGGACACCCGCATTTCGGGCTACCTGCTCGAAGCAGCGCTGGAAGCCGGGCTCTCGGCCGCCGGCGTGGATGTGATGCTCTCCGGCCCGCTGCCCACACCCGGCGTGGCGTATCTGACCCGTGCGCTGCGTTTGTCGGCCGGGGTCGTCATCAGCGCCTCGCACAATCCCTACGAAGACAACGGCATCAAATTTTTCTCGGCTGACGGCAACAAGCTGCCCGACGAGACCGAGCAGCGCATCGAGCAGGCGCTTGAGGAGCCGATGGGCTGCGTGGGATCCGACCAGCTGGGGCGTGCCCGACGCATCGAAGATGCCGCGGGCCGCTATGTTGAGTTCTGCAAAAGCTCGTTTCCTTCCAGTCTCGATCTGCATGGCATGAAGCTGGTGGTCGATTGTGCACATGGTGCTGCGTATCACACTGCCCCGCATGTTTTCCACGAATTGGGCGCCGATCTCGTTCAGATCGGCCACACCCCCAATGGGCTGAACATCAACGACAAGGTTGGCGCTACCCATCCCGAGACCATGCGCCAGGCCGTTCTTGAGCATCGTGCCGATTTGGGCATTGCACTGGATGGCGACGCGGACAGGCTCATCATGTGCGATGCGCAGGGCCGCCTCTACAACGGCGACGAATTGCTGTACGTCATGGTCAAGGATCGACTGGCGCTCGGGCCCGTGGCCGGTGCTGTCGGCACGCTCATGAGTAACCTGGGCCTGGAGCAGGCCTTCGGCAAACTCGGTGTGGGGTTTGCCCGTGCCAAGGTGGGTGACCGCTACGTACTCGAGACGATGCAGCAGCGCGGCTGGTTGTTCGGTGGCGAAAGCTCCGGGCATTTGCTCGCCCTGGATCGTCACTCCACTGGCGACGGCACGATCAGCGCCTTGCAGGTGCTGACGGCCATCAAGCGCAGCGGTGCCACGCTCGCAGAGCTCACGGGCGAGCTCACGATGTATCCGCAAAAGCTCATCAACGTGAAGATCGCGCGAGGCTACGACTGGCAGTCCCATGAAGCGCTTCAGACGGAGCATTCGCGGGTCGCACAGGAGTTGGGTGACGCAGGGCGGATTTTGATTCGCGCCTCGGGCACCGAGCCGCTGCTGCGCGTCATGGTCGAAGCCCGTGATGAGGTGTCGGCGGAGCGGTTTGCCAGGCGTTTGGCCGAAACAATGGCGGCCTGATCTTCATCGGCTCGTTCTGGCGGAATCCGGACCGATCCCATGCCCGAGCGCTGGCGTGTTCTGGCCTGTGCGGGTGGCCGATGGAGTAGACTCGCGACTCAGTCGGGGCGTAGCTCAGCCCGGTAGAGTGCTTGCTTTGGGAGCAAGATGTCGCACGTTCGAATCGTGTCGCCCCGACCATTCTCACAAGCATCGTCCGCTCGTGATGGCCTGCCATCCCTGAACACGGGGCTGTCCGTCAGCAAGGCAGATGACTGGCTTGATGTAGAATCTGATGGTTGTCGTGCTCGCGGTTGTGATCGCTCTGCCCGTAGCTCAGCTGGATAGAGCATCGGCCTTCTAAGCCGAGGGTCGGGGGTTCGAGCCCCTCCGGGCAGGCCAGTTTGCGACTCTTCGCGCTGGCTCGGCAGCAGAAGGATAGGCGTGTTTCAGTGTCATGCGCAGTTTGTGCGTGTTGCACTCGGTGGTGGCTGTAGCTCAGTCGGTAGAGTCCTGGATTGTGATTCCAGTTGTCGTGGGTTCGAGTCCCATCAGCCACCCCACCCCCTCCATGCTATCGTCAGTCTCCCCCGGGAGCCCTTCGGCCCCGCTGTTCCACTCAGGAGGCTGACTCATGTTTTTCAAGCGCTCGATTCAAACCGTGCTCCTCGCCGGCGTGCTGGCCTCGGGCTGTGCCGTGCTGGGCGGCGGGGCACCAGCCAAGGTGGCCGACGGCGTGCTTGTTGCGCCCAATGGCATGACCCTCTACACCTTCGATCGCGATACCGCAGCCGGCAAGAGCGCCTGCAATGGCCCATGCGCCACCAATTGGCCGCCTCTCATGGTGCCTGCAGGCGCTTCGGCAAGCGGCGACTGGAGTGTGATCACGCGCGATGACGGCGGCAAGCAGTGGGCCTACAAAGGCAAGCCGGTTTACTTCTGGGCCAAAGATGCCAAGCCTGGTGACCGCACCGGCGATGGCGTCAACAATGTCTGGCGGCTGGCCCGTCCCTGAGTCAGTCAGTGTGCGCGTGTGTGCGTGCGCAGTTGACCGCGCCACACACGCTTACGGTCGCCTAGATCCTTGCAAGGACCTGCTCTCCAGGAGTAGGCGCATCTGAGCCGGATCGGCGGGCTTCGTCAGGTTCACATTGATCTCCCGGTTCAGGCCCGACAATGAGATCAGCAAGACATGCCTGCCCCAGGGCTGCTTTCTGATGGACCGGGTCACGTCGAAGCCGCTGGTTCCAGGCATCAGCGAATCAAGTGGCACCACGCCGGGCCACAACAGCCCTCTCTCTGCCGCAGGCCCTCATGGCCAGATGCATATCCTTGCGCCCGTCTGCCTCGCGCAGGTGCTGCTCCGCCTGCCGAATGGGGGTGACGTTAAACGCTGCACCGACTAAGCGTGTGATCGTTCCCTCAAGGTCGTGGGCCACCAGACCTCATCAGGCCCCGGGCTTGAGCGCACCCCGTATCCATTGATTCAGGTCCGCTGCAGACAGCGCGCCAGAGCGACGTGCCCGCTCCCGGCCGCCCACGTACAACACCATCGTCGGGATGCTTCGGATGCCCTGAGCTGTGCTGATATCCGGATGGGCTTCGGTATCGACCTTGGCAAAGCGTACGTCCGGCATCCGTTGCGCAGCCGCCTCGAATTGCGGTGCCATCATCTTGCAAGGACCGCACCATGGCGCCCAGAAATCGACGACCACCGGCAACTCGGTCTGCCCGACAAACCCGGCAAACCGTTCGCTGCTGAGTGCCACCGGGTTGCGTGCCATCAGCTCAGCGCCGCAGCGTCCGCAGAGGGGTTCATCGTTCATGCGTATCTCGGGCACGCGATTGACGGCACCACATTGCGCGCAGGACAGTTTCACGGATCTCTCCAGGTGGGATGGTGCGAAGCGTGGATGCGTCTTGGCTTGTCCAGCGCTTGACCAGGCTAGCGGATAGTCACGCGTTCGACGAATGGCTGCGACTGCCACAGCGCATGGATATTTGTTGTACGTGGGGCAACTAAGGCCTCTTTCAAGGCCGTCAGGGCCCGCCGCGCTGCTCTACACTGAGCGCAGGAGCGCCCTTCAAACAACGGCTGGGCGCACCCTTAGACACGCTACGCGCGGCAGTACGCGAGAGGTAGCGCGGGGCCCCGCAAGAACTCGAAGGGAAAAGCAGATGGATGCGCTCAACACCCGATCAACCGTCACGCTGGACGACATGCGAGCCCGCGTGGGCACCGAATTCGGCGTTTCTGAATGGATGACGATCGATCAGCCCATGATCGATCAGTTCGCCAAGCTCACGCAGGATGAGTATTTCATTCATGTCGATCCAGTGCGTGCCGCGACCGAGACGCCGCATGGCGGCACGATTGCCCATGGCTTTCTCACCCTGTCGCTGCTGGCCCAGATGGGGTACCAGGTTTGTCCCACGGTTCAAGGGACCACCTCCGGTGTGAACTACGGCTTCAACAAGCTGCGCTTCGTGGCGCCCGTTCGAAGCGGCAAACGGGTGCGCGGCCATTTCCGTCTCAAGCAGTTCGATGTGCAACCGTCGCGCTGGACGGCCACTTGGGATGTCTCCATCGAAATCGAAGGTGCGGACAAGCCGGCCATCGTGGCGGAATGGCTGGGGGCGGGCTTTCTGTAGCCCACGTGGCCCGTCGCACGCTTGGCAGCGCGCCAATGCGCCGCCAACGCTTCCCAGCAGGGGCAGCACAACGGTACACTCGACCTGCGCAGCCACATGCTCTGAATCAACGAAGAGGTCCGTCCGTCCGAGTCGGGCCCACAAGGGAGAACCTATCTTGCAGCCAACCCGCACGACAGACCCGTCGTATTTCCACAAGGTCGTCGATTGCCAGTGGGCCTGTCCTGCCCACACCCCCGTGCCCGAATACATCCGATTGATCGCTCAGGGTCGCTACGACGACGCCTACATGGTCAATTGGGTCAGCAACGTGTTTCCCGGGATTCTGGGGCGCACCTGTGACCGTCCCTGCGAGCCCGCATGCCGCCGTAGCCGGGTTGAGGAAGAAAACCTTTCCAAGCCTGAACCGGTCGCCATCTGCCGACTCAAGCGCGTTGCAGCCGACTACAAAGAACAAGACGGTGTGCGCGCCAAGATGCCGGCCCCGCTACCGCGCAACGGCAAGAAGGTCGCCTGTGTCGGAGCCGGTCCCGCTTCGCTCACCGTTGCGCGCGATCTGGCCACCCAGGGCTACGAGGTCACGGTCTTTGAAGGCGAGCAAAAAGCTGGCGGCTTCATGTGGAGCCAGATTCCGCGCTTTCGGCTGCCTGAGACCGTCATCGACGAGGAAACCGGCTACATCTTTTCGCTGGGAGTTGACTTCCGCGGCAACCACCGCATCGACTCCATGAAGGCGCTGATGAGCGAGTCCTGGGATGCGATTTTTGTGGGGTGTGGCGCACCCCGGGGCCGTGATCTGGATCTTCCCGGGCGCGAGACGGCTCGCGCAGGGATCCATATCGGCATCGACTGGCTGGCGTCGGTGTCGTTCGGTCATGTGCAAAAAGTCGGCAAGCGCGTGATTGTGCTGGGTGGTGGCAATACCGCCATGGACTGCTGTCGCTCGGCACGCCGCCTCGGGGCGGATGATGTCAAGGTCATCGTGCGCAGCGGCTTCGAGGAGATGAAGGCCTCGCCCTGGGAGAAGGAAGACGCCATTCACGAAGGCATTCCCATCATCAACTTCCATGTGCCCAAGGCGTTTTTGCATGACGCCGCCGGCAAGCTCACTGGCATGAGCTTTGAAGTGGTGAAGGCGGTCTACGACGACAAGGGCCGGCGCAGCCTGGTCCCCACCGGCGAGCCTGATGCGGTTTTCGATTGCGATGAAGTGCTGATCGCGGTGGGTCAGGAAAACGCTTTCCCGTGGATCGAGCGCGACGCGGGTATCGACTTCGACCAGTGGGGTCTGCCTGTTCTGGGCGATCAGACCTTTCAGTCGACCAGTGCACCCAAGGTGTTTTTCGGCGGTGATGCGGCCTACGGTCCGAAGAACATCATCACGGCCGTGGCACACGGCCATGATGCAGCAGTCTCCATTGACCGTTTTCTCCATGGCGAGGACGTCTCGAAGCGGCCTGGCCCGCAGGTCAATCTGGTCTCCCAGAAAATGGGGATTCACGAGTGGAGCTACGACAACTCTGTCAGCAACGATCTGCGCCACAAAGTGCCCTGGGAAAAAGCCGAGAAAGCGCTGGCCAGCATCAAGGTGGAAGTTGAACTGGGCTTCGATTTGAAGACCGCCTATCAGGAAGCCGAGCGCTGCCTCAATTGCGACGTCCAGACTGTCTTCAACGACAAGTTGTGCATTGAATGCGACGCCTGCGTTGACATCTGCCCGATGGACAGCATCACGTTCACCGAAAACGGTGACGAGGCGGAACTGCGCACGCGCCTGAAGGCGCCGGCCACCAACACCGAACAGGACCTTTACGTGAGCCAGTTGCTCAAGACGAATCGGGTCATGGTCAAGGATGAGGATGTCTGCCTGCATTGCGGACTGTGTGCAGAGCGCTGCCCGACCGGTGCATGGGATATGCAGAAGTTCCTGTTCAACACGACCAAGGCGGGCTCGGCTTGCCGGGATGGCGCGGCCACGGCGCGCTCGGAGGCCACAGCATGAAGCGGATCGAGGCAGTCAACGACTTCGTGATCAAGTTCGCCAACGTCAATGGCTCGGGTTCGGCTTCCGCCAACGAGCTGTTTGCCAAATCGATTCTGCGCATGGGTGTGCCGGTCAGCCCGCGCAACATTTTTCCGTCCAACATCCAGGGCCTGCCCACCTGGTACGAGGTGCGGGTGACCGAGCGCGGCTGGCTGGGCCGCCGCGGTGGCATCGACATGATGGTGGCCATGAATCCGCAGACCTGGGCGCAGGATCTGGCCGAGATCGAGCCGGGTGGTTATCTGTTCTACGACAGCACACGGCCACTGCCGCCGAGCGCGTTTCGCGAGGACATCCATGTCATCGGCATGCCGGTCACGGCGATTTGCAACGCCGCCTATGAAGACCCGCGGCAGCGCACGCTCTTCAAGAACATCATGGTGCTGGGCGCGTTGTCGGTGTTGATGGAAGTGGATGCCGAGGTCATCGAAAAGTTGTTCTCGGAGCAATACAAGGGCAAAGAGCGGCTGCTTGAATCCAACGTGCGAGCGCTGCATTCGGGGCGCTCATTTGCCAAGGAGCATCTGGCTGCACCGATCGGGCTGCGCGTGCGGCGTGCCGATGCGGTGGGAGACCGGATTTTCATGGAAGGCAATGCCGCAGCCGCACTAGGGGCGGTGTATGGCGGCGCCACCGTGTGCGCCTGGTATCCGATCACGCCTTCATCGTCTGTGGCTGAGGCCTTCCAGTCGTACTGCAAGAAGTTCCGCCACGACCCCAAGACGGGAGAGGCCAACTACGCGATCGTGCAGGCAGAAGACGAGATTGCCTCGGTGGGCATCATCACCGGCGCAGGCTGGAACGGCTCGCGCGCCTTCACCGCCACGTCGGGGCCCGGCGTATCGCTCATGACCGAGTTCATCGGGCTGGCCTACTTTGCAGAGATTCCCTTTGTCATTGTGGACGTTCAGCGCGGAGGCCCCTCCACTGGTATGCCCACGCGCACCCAGCAGGCCGACCTGGTGTCCAGTGCTTATGCCTCGCATGGCGACACCAAGCATGTGATGCTCCTGCCTCAGGATCCGGCCGAGTGCTTCGAGCACACGGCCACTGCGCTGGATCTCGCTGAGCGTTTGCAGACGCCCGTGTTTGTCATGACCGATCTGGACATCGGCATGAATCAGCGACTGTGCGAGCCGTTGCAGTGGGACGAGGCCCGTCGTTACGATCGCGGCAAGGTCCTGACGGCCGAGCAGCTCGACGCAGGCTTTGATTTCGGCCGCTACAAGGATGTGGACGGCGATGGCATTCCGTGGCGTACGCTGCCTGGCACGCATCCGACCAAGGGCAGCTACTTCACACGGGGCACCACGCGCGATGCCTATGCCCGCTATTCCGAGACCGGCGCCGACTACACCTACAACGTGCAGCGCCTGCTCAAGAAGTTCGAGACAGCGGCCAATCTGGTGCCGTCCCCGATTGTGAGGGCGGCCGCACAGCGCACCCGACTGGGCGTGCTCTATTTCGGTTCAACGGCACCTGCCATGGACGAGGCCCTCGAAGCTTTGGCAGCCGAAGGCGTGTATGTGGACGCCATGCGCTTGCGGGCGTTTCCCTTTCCCCGCAGCGTGGTCGAGTTCATCGACGCGCATGATCAGGTCTTCGTGGTCGAACAGAACCGCGATGCGCAGATGCGCACGCTACTCATCAACGAGCTCGACGCGGATCCGGCCAAGCTGGTCCGCGTGCTGCACTACGACGGCACGCCCATCACGGCACGTTTCATTACCCAGGCCATTCGCGAGCACGCGCAGCGTCATGCTGCCCTGCATGTGCGCCGCGTTGCTCAGGAGTCTGTCAAATGACCTACATCGCCAAACCCCGGCTGCATCACCCCACGCTTGAAAAAAATACGGTCGGGTACACCCGTCGCGACTACGAAGGCAAGATCTCCACGCTCTGCGCAGGCTGCGGACATGACTCCATTTCCGCCGCCATTATTCAGGCGGTCTGGGAGCTCGATGTGCAGCCCCATCGCGTGGCCAAACTCTCGGGTATCGGCTGCTCAAGCAAGACCCCCGACTACTTTCTGGGCGCGAGTCACGGCTTCAATACGGTTCACGGTCGCATGCCGAGCGTGCTGACCGGCGCCAACCTTGCCAACCGCGATCTGCTTTACCTGGGTATCTCTGGCGACGGCGACTCTGCCTCGATCGGCCTTGGGCAGTTCGCGCATGCGATGCGCCGCGGCGTGCGCATGGTCTATATTGTCGAGAACAATGGCGTCTATGGTCTGACCAAGGGCCAGTTTTCGGCCACCGCAGACCGCGGCAGCAAGAGCAAGAAGGGCATGGTCAACAACGATGCGCCAGTCGATCTGGTGGGGATCGCCATGCAGTTGGGTGCCACCTACATCGGGCGCAGTTTCTCGGGCGACAAGGCGCAGCTCGTGCCGCTGATCAAGGGCGCCATCAATCATGGCGGCGCAGCCTTCATCGATGTGATCAGTCCCTGCGTGGCCTTCAATAATCACGAAGGCAGTACCCGCAGCTACGATCATGTGCGGGCGCATAACGAAGCCGTCAGCCGCATCGATTTCATCGACCTGGCCAAGGAAGTGGTGGCTGAGCCGAGCCCAGGCGAAGTGCTCGAATTGCCGCAGGCCGACGGCACGATCATGAGGCTGCGTAAGCTGCATGCGGACTACGACCCGACCGATCGGCGTGGCGCCATGAACCACATGAATGAGATGGCCGAGGCGGGTGAAATTGCCACCGGATTGCTCTATGTGGATCCGCGTGCAACCGACCTGCATGCAGCGCTCGAGACCGTGCCCACACCGCTCAACCGGCTCGATGAATCGGCTTTGTGCCCCGGTGCAGCGGCGCTGGACAAGATCAACGCAAGCCTGCGCTGAGTCTGCAGGGCTGCGGGCCCGCCCGCCTGATGTTCAGGTGGCGGGCTGCAACCAGCCGCGCATCTCGCGTTTCAGTAGCTTGCCGTTGGCATTGCGCGGCAGGGGATCGGGTCGAACGGTGATGGTCTCGGGCACCTTGTAGTCGGCAAGACTTTGCGCGCACCAGTCGCGCAGGGCCACCGGATCAGGTGACGGTACCGTGGCATGCACGAAGGCATGCACGCGTTCGCCCAGCACCGGGCAGGGCACGCCAACCGCAGCAGCCTCGATCACGCCCGGAAAGCCCACCAGCGTGTTTTCGACCTCTACCGACCAGATCTTGTATCCGCCGCGGTTGATCATGTCCTTTTTGCGATCGAAGATCTTCACGTAGCCCTGCGCATCGACTGCGCCCAGATCTCCCGATCGCCAGTAGCCGCCCACGAATTCCTTTGCGCTCGCCTGCGGGTTGTCCCAGTAACCGCGCACGGTCATCGGCCCGCCAATGAGCAACTCGCCGGTCTGCCCTGGCGCAACTTCAATACCGTCGTCATCCACCACCACGATGTCGACGCAGGGTAGGGCTTTGCCGACACTGTCCAGATGTGCGGCCTGATCGCCGATGGGCATGGCGGTGGCAGGTGAGGTCACTTCAGTGGAGCCGTACGCGTTCATGAGGGTCAGGCCAGGCACCGTGCGGGCCAGTGACTGGATGGTGGCCTCGGGCATGGGTGCACCGCCATAGGCGCCGATCCGCCATGCTGAGAGATCGGCTTGACCGAATTCAGGTTGCAGCAGGCACAGCGCATACATGGCTGGCACGAGCATGGTGTAGGTGACCCGTTCGCGCGCCGCGATCGCAATGAACTCTGACGCCTTGAATTGCGGCAGGATCACCAGCGCGCCGCCGACCTGCCACATCGCGGTGATCAGGGCGACCAAACCGGTGACGTGGCTGGCCGGCACGGCCAGCGCTGCGCGCTCATCCGGGCCCAGACGCATGATCTGCTCATAGTGGATCGACGAGTGCACGATCCCCAGATGACTGAGCATGGCGCCCTTCGGGCGGCCGGTGGTGCCGGAGGTGTACAGGATGGCTGCCGTGTCCTCCTCGGACCCAGGTGGCACGGTGTCAAGCTGCGGCCCTGTGCTCTCGCAGATCTGTCGGGCTGCTTCTGCGCCCAGACGCAGCCTGAGCGCCGGGGCGTCGGTGGTGCTGGGCAGTCTGTGTGCCAGCGCATCGTCGTACACCACCGCGCGGGCAGCACACTGAGCCAGGATGAAAGCCAGCCCCGGACCCTGTTCCCGCACGCTCACAGGCACGGCAATGGCGCCACATTGCAGGCAGGCCAGCAGGGAGAGGATGAACTCGGGTCGGTTCGACACCCACAGCACCACCCGATCGCCCTGCGCCACGCCTTGTACAGACAAGTGGTGCGCCAGGCGGGCCGCTTGCTCATGGAGCGCCTGCCAGCTCCAGCGTTGACCTTCAAAGATGAGTGCGTCACGCAGCGGACCGCGTGCGCGCGAGCGCTCGAACATCTCCAGCACGCTGTGTGCGCGTTGCGCGTAGCAGCGGACCATTCGCGCATCGAAGTGGGTTTCCCGTCGCAATGCAAAACGATCAGGGGTCAACGTCGGGGCCGAGGAAGAGGGCATGGTGTTGAGTCAGTCAGGCGATGAAGACACCGGTGGCGCAGCCTGCTGGCGCATCCACCAGACCGTGAGTGCCGCGCCCGCCAGGGTCAATGCTGCGCCCACACGCTGCGCATTGGCTGCCCCGATCCACTGACCGAGCTGGCCGAACACCAGACTGCCGATCGGCATGGCACCCATGAACATGGCGGTATAGATGGACAGTATCCGTCCGCGCATGGCGTCGGACACGGTTTGCTGGATCGTGATGTTCGTGGACACCGCCTGTGAAATGGTGCCAAACCCCACCATGATCATGCCAAGGACCGCAGCCGGGATCCAGGATGTCGAGCAGAACATCACCAGACCCAGCCCGGCTGACAGGTTACCCGCCAGCGCCAGACCGCGCAGGTTCATTGCGCCGCGGCGTGCCGCCATCGACAGCGCAGCGGTCATGGCCCCGAGCCCTGCGCAGGACAGGAACATGCCGACCAGTTCCGGGTGCGCGCCATGCAGCTCGGCCACCGTGGCCGGCATCAGCGAGTTGTAGGGCCCCACACCGAAGCCCAGCAAAAACACGCCGATCAGCATTTGCGCGACGGTTCGGTCAGCGAAGGCCTGTTTCC
>JBIKKG010000302.1:0-3894 GCA_044360485.1 Burkholderiaceae bacterium
TGCTTGCCCAGCGGCTTGGCGATCGGCTTCATCGGTGCCGGCTTCACGTTGGGTGCCGCAGCTTTGGCAGCAGCGGGAGCCGCCTTCTTGACTGCCGCCTTCTTGGCGGGAGCAGCCTTCTTCGCTGAGGGCTTCTTGGCAGGGGCCTTCTTGGCCGCAGGCTTTTTGGTGGTGGTCGCCATGTCTCGAGGGTGTCCTTGTGAGGGTTGAGCTTGATGTTCGCTGATCAGCGTTCCACAGCAGGACTGCGCTGATGCGGAACGATTCTACTCACGAAGCCGCACGAAAGTGCAGGTTTTCCGCAGGAATTTCGCGTCTCAGACAACGACTGTGTGCGCCATGGCCTCGCCCATGCGCACAGATGTGCCGGGCGCCCAGGCCGCGTTGAAGCGCAGCGGCCCGGTCGGCCACAACATGACCACGGTCGAACCCAGCAGAAAGCGCCCCATTTCAGCGCCTTGATCATGATGAATGGTGCCTCGCGCATAGTCCCACCGACGCGGCGCACCGATTCGGGGTGGACTCACCACACCATGCCAGGTCGTGGCCATGCTGCCGACGATCGTTGCGCCGACCAGAATCAGGGCAAATGGCCCGTGTGCGGTCTCGAACAGACACACCACCCGCTCATTGCGTGCGAAGAGGCCTTCGATGCCACGCGCGGTCGCTGGGTTCACGGAATACAGGCTGCCGGGAATGTGGGTCATGCGCACCAGCTGCGCTTCGCAGGGCATGTGAATGCGATGGTAGTCGCGCGGACTGAGGTAGAGCGTGGCGAACCACCCGCTCTTGAACGTTGCAGACAGGTCCTGGTCGCCGCCCAGCAAGGCCTGCGTACTGTAGGTATGGCCCTTGGCCTGTATGACCCGGTCATGTTCGATGCGACCGTACTGGCTAACCGCACCATCCACCGGGCACACCCAGTCGGACTGAGCAAGCGGGCGCGCACCCGGGCGCAGGGCGCGCGTAAAAAACGCATTGAAGCTCTCATACGACTCGATCCTCGGATCGAGCGCTTCGCTCATATCGACCCGGTAGCGCGCCACAAAGCGACGGATCAGCATGTGGGTCAGTGAGCCGGCGCGCGCCGAGGCAAGGCGACCAGCCGCCACGGTCAACGCACGCTTGGGCAACAGGTGCTGCATCAGTACAAAGGGTTCGGGTACGTTCATCGGCACGGGTCAGTGCGGCAAAGCCGGTCATTGTGCGGCCACCCTGAGCGCTCGGGCAAACAACCCCTCAGACCCGGTACTGCGTCCCGGATCGGTAGGGCCTGCGCATTTCGTGAATTGCACCGTCGCCGACGCGATCAAGAGGGCAGTGTTAACCTCAGAACGTTGGTGCCTGGTGCATGCATCGTCATGCATCAAGTTAAACGGGAAGCAGGAAGGTCACCCCACAGGATCTGACCCAACCTGCGCTGCCCCCGCAACGGTAAGCGGATGGATGCGCATGCATGCGCATCCCGCTCGAGCAAGCTGCCACTGGGAGTCTCACTCCTGGGAAGGCCGCCCGAGTTGCTCCGCCAGCCCGGATACCGGCCAACAGGAGCACTCGGCGCAAGCCCGGTGCGTTGTGTCCGTGCTAGCGGGGAAGCTGGCGAGGACGACCTGCGGATCGTTCAACCATGCTCGTTTTGCTCTCGCCACTGTCGGCGCTGCCGCGTCCTGCACGCCTGCGCTTCGCTGATTCCACGTTCAAGTCTTCCGGCAACCGCCCACCACCGCTCCCTTCCAAGGAGCTTCGCTGCACGCTTCATCGCGCACTTTTCCGTACGGTGCAGTCAGGGCTCTGTCTGAGCGCAGCCGTGTGTGGGGCGGCAGCAGCACAGTCGGCCTTGCCATCGGCTGCGTCCGTCGGCGGGCGAGTGGATGCCCCACCCGCACTGCCTCTCGTCGCGATCACGGCCACACGTGTGCCGGCACGCGTCGACGATACGGTCGCCGAGGTGACGATCATCGACCGCATCGAGATCGAACGGGCCACGGGTCGGACCCTGTCCGAGCTGCTGTCAAGACAGCCGGGTATTCAGTCCTCATCCAATGGCGGCCCTGGTCAGTACAGCTCGGTGTTCATGCGGGGGATGGATGCCCGGCATACGCTGCTGCTGGTCGATGGCATGCGGCTCGGTTCAGCCACGGTGGGTACCCCTTCACTCGACAACCTGCCGCTGGAATCCATCGAACGCATCGAGATCGTGCGCGGGCCCTTGTCGTCGGTGTACGGCAGCGACCCGGCTGGCGGCGTGATTCAGATGTTCACGCGACGTGCGCGCAACGGATTCGTACCCAACGCCTCGCTCACCCTGGGCTCGAAACAATATGGCCAGTTCAGTGCCGGCGCGGCGTTCGGGCAGGGGGCATTTGACGGCGCCTTCCAGTTGTCGCACACCAACACCGCTGGGTTCTCGGCGACCAATCCCAACGTGCTCTATGACCAGTACAACCCGGATGCCGACGGCTTTCGTCAGACTGGCGGCAACGTACGGCTGGGATGGCAACTGAATCAGGCGTGGCGTATCGAGGCCAATGCACTGCAGTCGGACGCCACGGTGCACTATGACGACGGACTCGGCGTCGATTCGCGCGCGCGGGTGCGCAATGGCGTACAAGGCCTGCAGGCCAGTGGCCGCCTGACCTCCGACTGGACCATGCGTGCAAGCTATGGTCGTTCGACGGATGTCTACGAAACCGTCGCCACTGCCAGCCCGTATGTGCCGCTGGGCGCTACCCGCACCCAGCAGCAGGTGTTCTCCTGGGAGAATCTCTTTGCCACCCGCCTGGGCACCGCGGTGGTCCTGGTGGAGCGGCTCGAGCAGCAGGCGTCGATGCCCGATGCGTCCTTTGATGTGGACCGACGGACCATCAACGCGGTTGGTCTGGGTCTGAGCGGCGAGTCGGCTGCGCATGCCTGGCAGGCGGCGGTCAGACAGGATCGCAATTCGCAATACGGCACGCAAAACACGGGCAGCCTGGGTTACGCCTTCGCGATCACGCCGCAATGGCGTATCGGCGCCTCCTATGGCACGAGCTTCATTGCACCCAGCTTCAATCAGCTCTACTACCCTGGATTCGGCAATCCCGATCTGCAACCCGAACGAGGCCGCCAGGGTGAACTGAGTCTGCGCTGGACCCAGGGGCCGCATAGCCTGCGGGCCGCGTGGATCGACAACCGGATCCAGGGCTACATCCCCAGTGGCCCGCTCCCCGACAACGTGCCGAGTGCGCGCATCGATGGGGCAGTGGTCAGTTGGGAAGGGCGATGGAGTGGCCTGCTTGCCGGCGCTTCCTATGAACACCTGGACCCGCGCAATGCCACCACCGGCAGCGACGACCAGGGCAAACTGCTGCCGCGTCGCGCACGCGATGCGTTCCGGATGCGCGCAGACTGGGCGCTCGGGCGCCTGAGCCTCGGGGGGACCCTGTCCGCGTATTCGCATCGCTTTGATGACCCTGCGAACACCTTGCGGCTGGCCGGCTTCGCCACCCTCGATCTGCGCGCAGATTGGGCCCTGACACCCAGCCTGGCAGTAGGCCTGCGCCTGAACAATCTGGCGGACAAGGTGTACGAGACCGCATGGGGATACAACCAGTGGGGCAGATCGGCCTTCGTGACCTTGCGCTGGACGCCTCGATGACCGACTGCACGGCCCGCCTGCTTCGGGTATGCCTGGTTGCGGCATGCATGGTGCTGTACGCAAGCCCCTGGGTCACGGCGGCACAGACGGTTGCAGCGCACCCTTCCGCGCAGGGGCCGACTTCGATTCGGGTGATCGACGGTCGAGGCCGCAGCGTTGAACTGTCCGCGCCTGCGCAGCGCATCATCGCCCTGCTGCCTTCGCTTGCAGAGTCAGTCTGCGCGCTGGGTGCGTGCGATCGTCTGGTCGGTATCGAT
>JBIKKG010000303.1:0-3871 GCA_044360485.1 Burkholderiaceae bacterium
TGGTCCAATCGTCCTCGTCCTGGGCGGGCCCGGCCAGCGCGAGGAACGCCGTCCCCTCACCGAAGCCGGCTGAGCATTCGCGCTGGGTACACAGCAGTGCGGTCAGCCGGCCCTCGGGCAGGCGCTGCCGGAATAGCGAGGCGTGCGCTGTCGCGCGGTCGCTGCGCTGGGCGCCCATCATCCATTCGGCGATACCGATGACGCGCAGCTCGAGCGTGCGGGGTCCGCGGTTCAGCAGCCGCAGCCGCACTTGCTTGACCGAGGCCTGCGCGTCGACGCACCAGGTGGCTCTGACCTCCAGGTCGCCGCGTCGGTGGACGATCACACTGTGGCCGGCGCCGTGCGACACGCGATAGACAGCGTACGCGTCGCCCCAGGCCGAGGGCGTGACGCTCCACGCCTCCCGAGTGCGCCGGTCTTGCAGAAGGAACCATTCGGAGGGTGGATCGGTCAGTGGGTCGTTCGACCAGGCTGTGAGCTGGTTGAGCCGGCTGTTGCGCGCCCAGGTGTAGCCGCCGCCCGCCTCCGACAGGTGGGCGCCGAAGGTCTCGTTCGCCAGCACATTGATCCACGGACGCGCGGGACGCATCCGGGCTCCGACGTCAAACGAGAAGTCGCCGGAGCCTTGCGCGAAGGTGCCGACCGGCGCCGCGACCGGCTCGTCGGTAGGCCACGGCAGCGCCACAGGCGTGGTCGAGGTGCTGTGGCGACGCTCGAAGGCTTGCTCATGGGCGTCGATCCATTCTTGCAAGTGATGCAGCAGCGGTCGGCCGTCAGCGCGCAGGCGCATGCGCGCCAGGTGGACGAGCGTGCTCCATTCGTCGCCCGACAGCGTCTCCACCCGCAGCACGTGAATCGCGGTGACCGCAGGACCGCCCTGTGCCGCGATGTCGGCGGCGTGACGCTCCCGCATCTCGGTGAGCTCGGCGTGCAGGGTCATCGCGTAGGACGCCGGCTCGGTGTCAACGATGACCAGGTCGCAGGCGACGCCGCCCCACGCCCAGACGCCGAGCGCCTGGGACAGTGAGCGCAACAGGCCGCGGTCCTGACGCGTACCGGCAGACACCAGCAAGATCGGCCGGTCACCGGAGATACCGAATCGCCACAGCACGCGCTTGTCGCACACGTCGCCGACCAGACCCTCGGCGCGGTCCGCTGCAGACCTCGGGCGCGCGAGGCTGAACAGCAGCGCGGTGGTCAGGGACTGGATCGCGGCAAAGCTCTTTGGTCCGATACGCAGTGTGCGCAGGCGGATGCCGGTCAGTGTGGCCGACATCAGCGAGGCGCGCTGCACGTGACTCGCCTGGCGGTACTTGTCGATCACGGCGCTGAGCACACCGCCGTTGTCCGAGGCCGCAGTCGCGAAGGTCAGCAGGGCTTTCGAATGCGCCTCGATGCGAACGTGCACGGCGAGTGCGCAAACCGGATCCAGGCCGGTGTCCAGTTTCTGGCCGGTCGGATTCGTGCTTAGCGGTATTGCATCGAAGGCCGCGAGCGGCTGGCTCACGGCACGGTTGCGACCGAGCCAGCGCGCGCGGTCGGTCTGTGACTGCACGGCCAGCACGGGCGGTTCGCTTCCCGCCAGGAAATGCGCCGCCCACAGACCCTGCTGGGTGCTCAGGCGCGGGCTACGCTCGCACACCAGCGCCTGATGGTGGCTGCGCCAGGTGGCACGCACAAACAGGTTTGAGAACGCCGGGTGGGCCTCGTCGGCGCGCGGATCGGCCAGCGTGACCTCGAATGCCGAGAGCAGCTCGATCTCAAGCGTGCGCTCGCTGAGGTTGCGCAGCTCGACCTGGCGGAACTCGACGTCGTCCTCTGGGCTCACCCACACCGTGGTGTGGGCCTGCAGTTCGGGCCAGGATGCCTCGAAGCAGACGCGATCAGCGTGGTACGTGCTGCGGTAGACGGCGTCGGGGTCGGGCGCCGGGTGCTGCGTGATCGAAACTGGCCGTGGTTGCCGATCCCAGCGCAGGTAGAAGAAGCTGCCGAATGCATCGCGCAGCGCGTCGTCGCGCGTGCGCGTAATGCCGGCAGTCCCCCAACGGCTTTCGCCTGCGCCATTGGCGCGCAGGGTGACACTGTAGCGCCCGTTGGAGAGCACGTGCGTCGGCTCGACGGCGCTGCTGCCGGGCAGCACCTCGCGCAGCATTCCGGGCGGTCCCCGCTGTAGCGTCTGCGGCAGGGGGCCTTCGGGTGGCACGTGCAGCGTCGAGACCTCGCGCGGCGCGCGTTCGTGCAGCAGCGGTGAGACGGCCTCGAGGCGCGCGTGCGACATGCCCCAGCGTCGAGGCGCACCGGCGAGCAGCAGGTTGGCCAGAGCGACGATCGTCATGCCCTGGTGGTGGGCCATGTAGGTGCCAACGGGTGTGAAGGTCGGGCCCAGTGCCTGCCGGGCCGGCGAGAAATCGAGCGCCTCGATAAAACCGTAGCGGCCGCGTGCACCCAGCCCTTCCAGCGCGGCAAAATTGGCGCAGGCACCGCGCGCGGCCACCTGAGCCGCCAGTGCCGTCGCGTAGGGTGCGATCACGAGCTCGTCGGTGGGCGTGCGGCGCAGGGCCAGGCGCGGCACACCATGCGGCGCGTACTGGTAGGCGAGTGTGTGGTCGCGCCCCGCGTAGGCGGACTCCGAGATGCCCCATGGCAACGACAGCGCCGCGCTGAATGCCATCTGCTCGCGCAGTGCTGCACGGCCGGCGTCGGCGAGCACGCTGCCGGGCGGCTCGTCGAGCACCAGGCCCGGCATCAGATACTCGAACATGGAGCCCGACCACGATCGCAGCCCCGCCACCGTGCCGACCGCGTAGAACGGTCGCCCGAGCGCGGCCCAGTGTCGCATCGGTACTTCCCCCTTGGCGATCGCGAGCACGCTGGTCAGCCGCGACTCCGACGCCAGCAGGTCGTAGAAGGCGGCATCGAGCTGCTGTTCGGCGACGCGGTAGCCGATGTGAAAGAGGTGACGCTTGGGGTGGAAGAGGAACCCGAACTCAGGCTCCCAAGCGAGGTGCTCGCAGCGTTCGGCCAGCGCGCGCAATTGCGGTCCCGCGGTATCCGTGCGCGCCAGCTCCCGGCAGGCTCCGGCCACCGCGAGCAGATGGCCGCTCAGGTTGCCGCTGTCCACCGTGGACACGTACATCGGCAGCAGTGCGGCGCCCGACTGCGTGTCGTACCAGTTGAGGAAATGGCCGCGGTGGCGCGGCAGCGTCGCGAGCGTGCCGAGCGTGGCGTTGAGGCGCGACACCAGCTCGGCCGTGTCGATCCAGCCGAACCGATGCGCGCAGGCTGCGCTCAGCAGGTACATGCCGATGTTGGTCGGTGACGTGCGATGGGCGGTCATGTCGTTTGGGGCGATCTGCAGGTTGTCCGGTGGCAGGTAGTTGTCTTCCGCGCCGACGCAGCGATCGAACAGTCGCCAGGTGTCGCGCGCGACACCTTCCAGGTAGATGCGGTCCTGCCGTGGCAGCAGCGCCTCCGCGTCCACCGGCCGGACGCGCCCGGACCACCAGATCCACAGCGGCGAGCCGGCCCACAGGACGCACAGCACCGCGGCGAGCAGCGGTGAGGTCGTGCCTGTCGCCAGCAGCGCGACCAGCAGTGCGCCTGCCGCCACAGGCTCGATGGCATGCCGGCGCACGACTGACGCCAGGTCTGCCTTGATCCGCGCCTGCGCGCTCGCCGCAGTGGTCCACTGCAGCAGGTGCCGCCGGCTGATGACCATCCGCCAGGCCGTGCGCGCCTGGGCGTCGAGTGCGAGCAGGGCCTGCTGCGGCAACATCGCGATATGCCAGAGTCCTCCCAGCAGCGCCCGCGCCAGATCGGCCGAGGCGTGGTAGCCGAAATGAAAGACGGCGACGTCGCGGCGGGTTGGCAG
>JBIKKG010000304.1:0-3861 GCA_044360485.1 Burkholderiaceae bacterium
CCGGGCGATCAGGGCAGGCAAAGGGCCGGTTCCGAAGCCATCCACCACCAGATGCACGCTCACGCCGCGACGGGCAGCGCCCGCCAGCGCCTCAGTCACCCGCCGTCCGGTCGGGTCGTCCGAGAAGATGTAGGTCTCGAGCCAGACCTCCCGGCCCGCCCGATCAATCGCCTCGATCAGCGCGGGGAAATACTCCGCGCCGCACTGAAGCAACTGGACGGGAAGCCGCGGCATCGATTCCGATCAGAACCGGTAGCCGATGCCCAGCGTGATGTTCATCGATTCCGGCTTGAACCGGTCGGTGTAACGGTAGGTCACGCCGTTGTCCACGACTGTCACGATCACATCCTTGCGGCCATACAGCGTCTGGTGAAACTGCACAAAGCCGTAAAGGTTCGAGCTGAAGGCGTACTGCGCGCCAATGCCCCACAGGAACCCGCTATAGCCCGTGGCGGCACTGTAACGATCCGCCCAGTAGGGCCGTGTAAAAACGTATTCACCGCTGGTCCAACCATAGCCGATGCGGCCATAGACCATCGCCGACTGACCCAGACGCATCCCGGGCTCGATCACCAGGCCCCAGGAGTTCTTCAGGGTCATCGAGACGGTGTCATTGACCTCATTCAGATTGAAGGGTGAGTTCTGCGTCGTGGTACCGGCTTTCTGATTGCCCAGAATGTAAAAGCCCAATGCGCGCACTGAAAACCCGTTGAAGTCCCAGCCGTAGCCTGCCGAGAGCTCGCCAACGGTGCTCTGGTCATCGGGCTTGACATTGAACCAGCCGGTGAAGTCGATTTCGGTCTTCGATTTGACGACCGCCCCTGCCGCCTGCACGAATCCGCCGGCAAAGCCCAACGGGCTGTCCGGGCTGGCGAACGCGGGTGCACACACGGCGCTCGCCAGCGCGGCGCTGGTGACGAGACACAAAGGTCGACAGGCTTGGGTCATGTGGCAGGTCTCCGGAGATGGGTGCGTGAACAAACCGGTCGAAGACTGATCGCCGTCACCTGGGTTGTCAAACCGTCAGGCTGAAGTCGGCGACCAGCGGTGAATGGTCGGACAGCCGCGCCCAGGTCGGCCCGCGCAGCACATCAGCCCGCTGCAATTCGAAGCCTCGCTGGTAGATGCGATCCATGCGCAGCCACGGCACCAAGGCCGGATAGGTCCGCGCCGAACCCATCACCTCGCTCACCTGAAGCGGCTCGGTCAGTCGGTGGCTGAGTCGGTCGCGCCAGTCGTTGAAGTCGCCCGCGATCAGCAAGGGGGCGCGCTGCGGCACTTCGCGCAGGATCCAGTCGACCAGGGCGTCGGCCTGACGCTCCCGACTGCGGGCGAGCAACCCGAAATGGATCACAAAACAGTGCACATTGCGCCGGCCGATTCGAATCACGCAATGCAGCACGCCGCGCTTCTCCAGCGCATGGTCTGAAAAATCGCGATTTTCGCGTCGCACGATCGGAAAGCGCGACAGCAGCGCGTTGCCATGATGCCCGTGCAGGTAGTTGGCATTGCGCCCGTATGCCGACTCAAAGGTGTGCTTGAGCCCCGGCGATCGGGCCAGATACTGCTCCTGCGGCTCACCCGGCCACTGCTCGAAGCGGGCGGCATTGCGGTCATTCTTGCCCTGCACTTCCTGCAGGAAAATGAGATCGGCATCGAGTTCGTGCAGGCGATTGCGCAGCTCGTGCACGCTGGGGACGCGTCGAATGCCGAACAGATCGCGAATCACCCCTTTGTGGATGTTGTAGGTCGCAACCCTCAACCCCGGGCGGGTGGGCTCGGCGGAATCGGTCATCCCGCAAACCGCAACGGCAACTGACGGATCGCCTCGACATTGGTCGGCGAAAAGCAGCGCTGGGCCGCCGCCTCCCAGGGCAGCCACTGGTACTGCAGGTGCTCGCGCGGCGCGATGCGCACCGGCTCGGTGGCGGGCAGGCACAGGCTGAACACATGCTCGGTGTTGTGGGTCACGCCCTCGGGATAACGTCCGCGCCAGTGCGGGTAGATCTCGTAGCGGTTCTGTTGACCCCAGTCGGTCAGCACGAAGCGCGACGCATCGATTCCGGTCTCTTCGAGCACCTCGCGCCGGCAGGTCAGCGCGAGCGGTTCATCGATCGCATCCTTACTGCCAGTCACCGATTGCCAGAAGCCGGGGCGGTCGGCGCGCTCGAGCAGCAGCACCTGAAGGTCCTGTGTGTGGATCACCACCAGAACCGATTCGGGAATCTTGCTGCCCATGCGTGCCCCGCTGATTGGTTGCAGGATGCCCTGCTCAGGCCTTGACCTCGGGCATGCGCAGGCGAATGTGCAGCTCGCGCAGCTGCTTTTCGTCGACAGGCGACGGGGCCTGCGTGAGCAAGTCCTGGGCGCGCTGCGTCTTCGGGAAAGCGATGACGTCGCGAATCGACTCGGCACCGGCCATCATGGTGACGATGCGATCGAGGCCGAAGGCAATGCCGCCGTGCGGGGGCGCGCCGTACTGCAGCGCATCGAGCAGAAAGCCAAACTTGGCGCGCGCCTCATCGGCCTCGATGCGCAGTGCACGAAACACCTTGGACTGCACGGCCTCGCGATGAATCCGCACCGAGCCGCCACCGATCTCCCAACCGTTGAGCACCATGTCGTAGGCCTTGGCCACGCAGCGGCCGGGGTCAGTCGACATGAAATCCTCGTGGCCATCCTTAGGGGCAGTGAAGGGGTGATGCACAGCCACCCAGCGGTCTTCTTCCTTGTCGTGCTCGAACATGGGGAAATCGATCACCCACAACGGACGCCAGGCTTTTTCGAACAAACCATGCTTGCGACCGAACTCGGAATGCCCGATGCGCACGCGCAGCGCGCCGATCGCATCGTTCACCACCTTTGCGCTGTCTGCGCCGAAAAAGATCAGATCGCCATTGACCGCACCCGTGCGCGAGAGCACGGCGTCCAGCGCGCGATCGTGCAGGTTTTTGACGATCGGCGACTGCAGGCCCTCACGACCCTTGGCGGCATCGTTGACCTTGATGTAGGCCAGGCCCTTGGCGCCATAGATGGCCACGAACTGGGTGTAGGCGTCGATTTCGCTGCGGGTGAGCTCGGCACCACCCGGCACGCGCAGGCCCACGACGCGGCCTTCGGGCGACTGAGCCGGCGCAGAGAACACCTTGAAATCGACATCGCGCATGACCTCGGTGAGGTCAGTGAACTGCATGCGCACCCGCAGATCGGGCTTGTCCGAACCGTACAGCCGCATGGCTTCGGAATACGCCATGGTGGGAAACTGACCGGGCAGCTCGACCCCTTGCACATTGCGAAACACCGTGCGGATCATCTCCTCGAAGATGGCGCGGATTTCGACTTCATTCAGGAAGGAAGTCTCGCAGTCGATCTGCGTGAACTCGGGCTGGCGGTCGGCACGCAGGTCTTCGTCGCGAAAGCACTTGGTGATCTGGTAGTACCGGTCAAAGCCCGAGACCATCAGCAGCTGTTTGAAGAGCTGCGGGCTTTGCGGCAGGGCGAAGAACTGGCCGGCATTCACGCGTGAGGGCACGAGATAGTCACGCGCGCCTTCAGGCGTGGATTTGGTGAGCATCGGCGTTTCGATGTCGATGAAGCCCAGCGAATCGAGGTACTTGCGCACTTCCATGGCCACGCGATAACGCAGCATCAGGTTGTTTTGCATTTGCGGGCGGCGCAGATCGAGCACGCGATGCGTCAGGCGCGTGGTCTCGGACAGATTGTCGTCGTCCAGCTGGAAGGGCGGCGTGACCGAGGCGTTGAGGATCTCGAGTTCGTGGCACAGCACCTCGATCTGGCCGCTGCGAATGCCGGCATTGTCGGTGCCTTCCGGGCGGCGGCGCACCTTTCCGGTGATGCGCA
>JBIKKG010000305.1:0-3848 GCA_044360485.1 Burkholderiaceae bacterium
CCTATGGTGTGGAATTTGCCCGCACCGACACGAATCAGGCCTTCTTTCTGCTGCTCGCCGATGACTGGCACAAAGAGCTGAGCTCCAACCCGGTCACGCTCTGAGTCCATGGCGCACGCGCAGCTGAAGCGATTTCTTTTCATCTGCGCAGCACTGGGTACGGGGGCCCTGTGGGGCCCCGCCGAGGCGGGCGTCTTCCGGTATTGCGACCCGCCCTCCGAACTCGACGCCACCCAGCAGGACACCATCCTGCGCTTCGGGGCCGTCATCAAATCGACACTCGAACAGTCCGGGCACTCGTTGGCCCTGGTGGCGCGCTCGGGCCTGGACCTGAGTCGCTTCCAGATGCGCTATTCGCATGCTGGCATCAGCCTGCGCGCCAATCCGAACGGACCGTGGTCGGTGCGCCAGCTGTACTACGACTGTGATGAGCGCAAGCCTCGTATCTTCGATCAGGGCATTGCAGGATTCGTCGTGGGCGCAGGCGACCCATCGATCGGGTATTTCTCGGTCGTGCTCCTGCCGGGCGCTGAGACCGAGGTCGAACGCATCGTTCAGGACAATCGACAGGCCCTGCGTTTATTGGGGGGCACCTACAGTGCCAACGCCTATCCATTCGCGCTGCGCTATCAGAACTGCAATCAGTGGGTGGCCGAACTGCTGGCCGTAGCCTGGGGCGGACTGAGTGACCTGCCACCGGAGCACGACCTGCGTGCCGAGTCGCAGCGCTGGCTGCGCGCACAGGCCTACGCACCCACCCGCTTCGATGTTGGCAACCCGATCCTCATGTGGCTTGGCGGCGTGCTGCCCTGGTTGCACCGTGATGATCATCCTCAGGACGATCTCGATGCATGGCGGTTTCAGGTCAGCATGCCTGCGTCCATCGACGCTTTTGCCCGCACCAAAGTGCCTGGCGCGCGTCGGATCGAGTTTTGCCATGCCAACCGACGCATCGTGGTCCGGGAGGGATGGGAGCCGATTGCAGAAGGCTGCATGCCGGGCAGCACGGATACGGTCATCGCGCTGGATCAGTAAGCCGCCCGGCGACCAACATTGGCCCATGGACCGCTGCTGGTTTGGAACGGACTACGCCTGACCGCCTCGCCACTGCGCGAGCAGCTTGTTCAAATCACCGTAATCAACCGGCTTGGTCAGGTGCGCATTGAACCCCGCATCGCGCGAGCGTCGGCGGTCCTCGTCCTGGCCCCATCCAGTGATCGCGATCAGCATGACGCCGTTGACGCCATGACGCTGGGCGCGAATCCGGCGCGCGACCTCGTAGCCATCGAGTTGAGGCAAACCGATGTCGAGCAACACCACATCGGGCGTCCACTGCGCAGCCGCTTCCACGGCGTGCAGCCCATCCCGGGCAGTTCGAACTTCGTGGCCATCAAGCTCCAAAAGCAAGGCCATGCTGTCGGCCGCATCCTCGTTGTCGTCCACAACCAGGATGCGCAGGGGAGCCGATACCAGGGGTGGCACTGGCAAGCTTACTTGCGGCGCCACAGTCCATTCGGCAAGCCTTTGCATTCGCACCACGAACTCGGCCCCGCGGCCCTCTCCGCCGCTGCGAGCTTCGACGCTGCCGCCGTGCATATCGACCAGGGTCTTCACCAGCGTCAGGCCCAGACCCAGGCCCAAACCCTGGCCACCACTCGAACGCTCCAATGATGTGCCGATCTGTGTGAACATGCCGAAGACGTACGCAAGGTGTTCGGCAGCGATGCCCATGCCGTTGTCTTCGACTCGAACGACAGCCTGGTCGCCGTCTGATTCGACAGTGAGTCGAATACGTCCGCCCGGCTCGGTGAACTTGCAGGCGTTGTGGAGCAGGTTGCCGAGCACTTGGATCAGTCGCGCCGGGTCGGCACTCACATGAACCGGCTGGGCAGGCGCGGTGATCGTGAGCTCGTGGTCCATGCTCACCAAAAGCGGCTGCACGGCTTCGACAGCCTGACGCACGATTGCCGCCAATTCCACACGTTCGCGTCTCAGCTCGATCGTGCCGTGGCTGATTCGGCTCACGTCTAGCAAGTCGTCCACGAGCCGCACCATCTGCGCGATCTGCCGTTCCATCATCTCGACGATCGGCTGGGCGTTCTCGCGTTTGCCGTCGCTGCGCCGCAAGATCTGTAGCGCGTTGCAGATGGGCGCCAGCGGGTTGCGCAACTCGTGCGCCAGGATGGCCAGAAACTCGGACTTGCGGCGGTCGGCGTCTTTCAGCGCATCTTCAGCCCGCTTGCGGGCGGTGATTTCGCGACCCGAACCGGCCACCTGATCCACCTTGCCTTGGTCACCGACCACCGGACGCAAGATGTACTCGTAATGGCCTTCGGTACCGGTTCCGGAGATGTCGGGCGTCTCATCGATGATCTCGCAGCGGCTGTCGAATACCTCTTTGATCTGGCGCTGCAGCTTCCCGGCCAGCGCATCGGGATACCCGATTTCGAAGAAGTTTTTGCCGACCACCTGCTCAAGCGGCAAGCCCCACAGGTCAAGCAGTGCTCTGTTGACATAGGTCAGACGGCCATCAGAGTCTAAGGTGAAGCCAAACTCGGTCATCGCCGACAGCGTCATGTCGAACAGTCGCGAACGCTGGTCAGCCTGGATGGCCGCGTTGCGCAGCGCTTCCTCGGCAAGCTTGCGCTCGGTGATATCGACTCCATGCGCAAACACGCCACTGATCGAGCCGTCCGCCTCGCGCAGTGCCTGGTACACCAGGTCGATCCAGCGTGTTTGCGCAGGTGCCCCGGCCTGTCTGGTGAGCAATACGGGCACGCTGCTTCCCACCCACGGTTCGCCGCTCGTATAGACATGCTCAACCAATTCGAAAAATCCCTGACCACTGATGTCAGGGAAAGCTTCGCGAACGGGCAGGCCGATCAGCTCGCGCTGACCGACGAGTTGGCGATAAGCATCGTTGGCGATCTCGATGATGAACGTCGGTCCACGGAACACGGCCATGAACGCGGGTGCCAATTCGATGATTCCCGCGAGTTGCGTGGCCGTCACGTCATGCGCTTGCGCTTGCGCTTGCGCTTGCGCTTGCACGGCCAGCGTGCGCCCGGTGGCGACCAGGGCAAGGTCTGCCAACTGGCGTTCAATCGCGATGCCGACCAGACGCGACGCCACCTCCGCGATCGCGTGGTCAGCTGGCGTCGCGTCGCCCGGCTGACGCCGGTACATCGCAATGCTTCCGAGCACCTGACCTTGTCTGCCGAAAGTAGGCGTGCAAAGGCAATACTGCAGACCGTGGCGCTGCGCCAGGTCACGACACTGGGGCGACCAGCGATGATCTGAACTCATGTGCGGCACGATGACCACCCGGCGGGTGTACACGGCGGTACCGCACGGTTCGAGCGGCGGGTCGATGGACATGCCCTCAAGCGCGCACATCAGCTCCGCCAGGCTGGGACCCACACCTGAGTGAAGATAAGTGCCGCCTTCGTCGACCAACACCACTCCGCATAGCAAGCCTGGGTATTCGGCCTCGATCAGCTGCGTCATCAGCGACAACACATCGGTCAACGCAGCGCCGGTCGCGATGAGCTCGAGAACGCGGTTTTGCCCTGCGAGAAAAGTCATCTGCTCAATGCTCAAGGAGCTGCAGGAACGCTGCGCGTCCGACGCGATGTCGGTTGTCGAGTCGCAGAGTACTCCTTTCAGGAAATGCAGGTCGGCTCCTTAAGGCAGTTCAATGAATCACCGCGAATCGATGGTGAGCTCAAGGATGCCGGCCATCCGGTGGGCTAGCGCCGCGTGGAGCGGCTCATACGTGAGCACGGCCTGAAGGCGCGCCACAGGCGTCGATTCAAGGCGACGACGGATTTCAACTCAGTGCCACGGGC
>JBIKKG010000306.1:0-3844 GCA_044360485.1 Burkholderiaceae bacterium
GATTGCCGAGGCCGACATGCGTGACGCGTACCGAACCCGCAACAAGCAGGAGCGTACCCAGCGCGTGCGCACCATCGAGAAATCGGCGATGGAAAAAGTGGTGGCCGAAGCGGTCGCGGCAGGCCAGCCCGCACCCGATTCGAACGAAGTGGGCAACATCCTGTTCGAACTGCAATCGCGCATCGTGCGCAGCCAGATTCTGTCGGGTGAGCCGCGTATCGATGGCCGCGATACCCGCACCGTGCGTCCCATTTCCATCCGCACCGGCGTGCTGCCCCGTGCCCATGGTTCGGCGCTCTTCACACGCGGCGAAACGCAGGCGCTCGTGGTCACCACGCTCGGCACCGCACGCGACGAACAGATCATCGATGCCATCAATGGCGAGTACCGCGAGCGCTTCATGCTCCAGTACAACATGCCTCCGTTTGCCACGGGTGAGACCGGCCGCTTCGGCGCGCCCAAGCGTCGCGAAGTCGGCCATGGTCGTCTGGCCAAGCGTGCACTCGCGGCCCTGGTGCCCTCTGTCGAGCAGTTCGCGTACTCGCTGCGCGTGGTGTCCGAGATCACCGAATCGAATGGCTCGTCCTCCATGGCCTCGGTTTGCGGCGGCTGCCTGGCCATGATGGACGCCGGTGTGCCCATCGAGAAGCACGTGGCGGGTATTGCCATGGGTCTGATCAAGGAAGGCAACCGCTTTGCCGTGTTGTCGGACATCCTGGGCGACGAAGATCACCTGGGCGATATGGACTTCAAGGTGGCCGGCACAGAAGGCGGCATCACCGCCCTGCAGATGGACATCAAGATCCAGGGCATTACCAAAGAGATCATGCAGGTGGCGCTGGCACAGGCCCGCGAAGGCCGCATGCACATCCTCGACAAGATGCGCAATGCCGTGGGCGGCGCCCGCACCGAGCTCTCAGACTTCGCGCCGCGCATGTACACCATGAAGATCAACCCGGAGCGCATCCGCGATGTCATCGGCAAGGGCGGCGCCACCATCCGCTCCATCACCGAAGAGACCGGCACCACCATCGACATCAAGGAAGACGGCAACATCACCATTGCCGCCACCGATGCCGAAGCGGCCAAGCGCGCTCAAAAGCGCATTGCTGATCTGACCGCTGAGGTTGAAATCGGCAAAGTGTACGAAGGCACGGTCCTCAAGCTGCTGGAGTTCGGCGCCATCGTTCAGATTCTGCCGGGTCGCGATGGTCTGCTGCATATCTCGCAAATCGCCAATGAGCGGGTCGAGAAAGTCGCCGACTATGTGCAGGAAGGGCAGGTCATTCGCGTCAAGGTCATCGAGGCTGATGACAAGGGCCGTCTGCGGCTGTCCATGAAAGCGGCTGCTGCAGAGGCCGCTGCAAGCGCAGGCTGATCGCCGCGCCACGCTGAAACCCGCCGTGAGGCGGGTTTTTTTTGTTCCAGGAGACTCGCATGACGCATTCCGCTGGCCGTGGCACCGTGTTGCTCGACATCGATCAGCGCGGTGTCGCCTACGTCACGCTCAACCGGCCCGAGGTCAACAACGCCTATAACGGCGATATGTTGTCGGGTCTGCATGAAGTGCTCGATCTGCTGGCCGCCGAGCGAGGGCTGCGTGTGGTCGTGCTCAGGGGCAACGGGCGGCACTTTCAGGCGGGTGCCGATCTGAGTTGGATCCGAAGCATCGGCACCGAAGATCCGCAGGCGAACCTGGAGGCTTCACGCATCACCGCCGATGCGGTGCGCAGGCTGGATCTGGCACCCATGCCTACCGTAGCGCTGATCCAAGGCGGCTGCTTCGGTGGTGGCGTTGGCGTGGCTGCAGCCTGCGACATCGTAGTGGCTGCCGAGGATGCGATCTTCGCGATCACCGAGACCCGCTGGGGTCTCATGCCCGGCATCATCATTCCGCAGTTGTGCCGCGCGATGGGGGTACGGCAGGTGAGACGTTACGCGCAGTCAGGCGAGCGCTTTAGTGCTGCTCAGGCGGTTGCAGTGGGTCTGGCGCATGAGTGCTGTGCACCGGCTGAGTTGCAGACCGTTGGTGAGCGCATCGTTGATGCGCTGCTGATGAATGCGCCCACTTCGACTGCTGCCACGAAGGCTCGTACGCTGCAGTATGCGCAGGCCGCAATGAGCGATGCCTACTTCGATGAGCTTGTTCAGGAACATGCCCATTTCCGCCAGCAGAGTGAGGCGCAGGAAGGTACGGCAGCCTTTTTGCAAAAGCGCAAACCGGCGTGGTATTCCACACCCGATCAATACACCGAGCAGTCGCTTAACCGCTGACTCGAAGCTGAAGTAGTCATACCGCGCCATGAGCACCAGTGCGGCGAATCAATCCCCTAACCCTTGTAGTCAACAGGAACACCGATGGCCTATAACCGTGCCCAGGCAGTAAAAATCTGTACCGCTGCCGAGATGGCAGTCTTTTTGTCTTCCATGAGCGATGCAATCGGAACGCTCACACCGGCGCAACTGCGTTCGCGGATTGCCCGTGCACGGACCCTGCGTGACAAAAACACCGACCTGTTCCGTCGTCAGGCGGCTGCCACGCGCGTGGCCACCGGTACCAAACGCGGCGCCTCGGGCGACGCGAACCGGCGGACCGAACAGAAGGCTCAGATCTTTGCAGAAGTCCTAGCGCGTCTCGAGGCTCGGCAAACCGCCCTCGATACGGTGCCGGTGAAAAAAGCAGTGGTCCGCGCCGCGACAAAGCCCGCCAAGGCGAGGCGCGCGCCCGCTGCGCCGGCGCAGCCCAAAAAATCGGTGGCTAAACGCATCGCTGCCAAGGTCGCCAAGCCCGCAGCCAAGCCCGCGGCCAAGCCAGTTGCGAAGCCTGCAGCCACCAAGTCTGCTCCGGCTAAAAAGGCCAAACCCGCAAAGGTTAAAGCCGCCGCAAAGGCTAAGCCCCTAGTCACCGCATCGCCCAAGAAAGCAGCGCGTCCGGCGGCCAAGAAGTCCTTGAAGGCCCCGTCGGTCACACCTGGCAACCCCGTGTCGCCGGTGGTGAAGCTGCGCGGCAAAGTCATTGGCGCCCATGCACGTTCGGCCGGCGCTCGCGCGCAGGCGCGCCGCGATAAACGCTGAGTTGGCTAAGCGAACATGCCAGGCATGCATGGCGTGTTCGCGCGGTTTTTTCCGCTAGCCGTTGCAGTGGGGTTTTGATTTCACGTTGTCATTTGAAGAGAACATTGCTGAATTGAAAGCACACGCCTGGTTGTCGAAAAAATTGACAACAGCGTTGTGCGGTGGGCGCAGTACACAACGTAACGGTTGTTTCAACTGTCTGAATACGTGTGGAATTAGCGGGAAGGCGTGCTAATTGCTCAAGAAACGGTGGGGCGAAGCCCTCTATCTCTCTTGAACTCTTAGGATCCTATTCATGATTTCGACACTCCCTCACCATCGACGGATCGCTGCGGCGGTGATTTGTGGGACGACGGCCTTTGCGGCCCATTCAGCGAACGCGACTGCATACCTTATTGGTTCGGATCCAACCCTGAATGGATCGGGCGTCGAGCAATCCGTTGTGGGCGCTGGCCAAACAGCCGGTACCGGAATCACCCCTGGCGCCCAGGTCGGCTACACGGGTGCGTTCACTGGCACGACCAACCCAGCATTCGGGGGTTCGGTGAGTATCCAGGGTGTGTTTATTGGGCCTGTCGGCGCAACAGGAGGATTCAACCATGAGTTTTCGAGCGGCAAGGCATTGTTGCCGTCTTTTGCCACTACAGGCTCACCGAACGCTGGTAATGCCTCGTGGCAGATCACGTACGATTTCAGCGGGCTGCAGGGAGGCGTTCTGCCTGCAGGAGGTTCGTTTTACCTCCGCGACTTCGACGGGAATTCGCTGATT